>JBBSGM010000079.1:0-19287 GCA_038254065.1 Mycobacteriales bacterium
CGCGGGCAGCGGCTCGGTCACCCCGCCATGATCACCACAGCTCCACCCGAGATCAACACGACACGCCGACAGGCAAACCCCTCACACCCGGGCGGCCACCAAGATCCGATCAAGCCCGCAGGCCAGGACCTGAATGTTTACTCGTGAGGAACTCCACGCACACGGTGGCGTCGAACCCGCCGAAGAACACGTCGAACATCAGTTTTCCGCGTGGGGACACCGCGGAGATCATGTTGACGCCGGCTCGTTCTCCGGTGACCTCCACGACCGGGGTCGCCCCGACCGGCGCCCAGGTGGTGCCCGCGTGGTGGTCGGTGCGCACCCCGGCCTCGTCGGCGAAGTACACCTGGGCGCCCGCTGCGCGGGCCTGCTCCCGGATCGCGGGGAACTCCTCTTCCCGCCACCGGCGCACCGCTTCGGGGTCCTGCTGGTAGGCGCGGTACAGCGGCCGTTGCGGCGACAACCCGATCCGATGCAGCAGCTTCCCGATTCCCTGCGGAGTCATCTCGACCTGAAACTTCTGCAGGATCACGTCCCGGACAATCTTGCGGGTCCACAAGGCCAAATCGAACTGGAACTGCCGCGGATCCCGCCCGACCAGCCACGCCCGCAACTGGCTCGTCTGCCGATCGGTCAACTTCGGCGTGCCACCCGGAATCGGGCGCACCGTCAATCCCTCCACGCCGTGCAACCGATACAACCGTTTCCACTCAAAGAACGTCGACCGGCTCAACCTTAACGCCACCTTGATCAACCCTGCTGAAACACCCGCATCCAGCATTCGCACGAACTGCGCACGAATCTCCGGTAGCTCTCGGCGGGGAAGGCGACGTTGCTTCATGGATCAAATCATAGCAGAATGGCGGAAGGTCCGCTAGCCCAGTCTCCTGTCAGTACTACGCCCCCACAGGTTGCCGACACCTACCCGTACGGAGACTCTCCTCGCTGGTTCTATGTCACGGAGATCAACGGAGGACATTATGCCGGCAAATCCGGGTACGTCTACTCGGCCTTCATTCCTGTTAACGGGCAAGTGTCAACTCCTAAGTGTGACAACACAATAAAGGATAAATATCCGGCCATCGAGCCTGTCTCTCCGACGGATCCGGCGACAGTGGAGCCAGGAGGGTCTACATCCGCTCCACTTGCTCCGCAGCGCGAGATACCGGCTCCGGCTCCGGCACGGGCTCCAGCTTCAGAGCCACCAGCGAGACCCACCTACGCGGAGACAACCGGCGGCGTCGTTCATACTTGGACGGACTACGCAAGCGGTGGCGGCACGGAAGGCCCACAAATCGCATCCAACGCCACGGTCCAGATCACATGCAAAGTCAACGGATTATCCGTCACTAATGGCAACACCTCATGGTACCGGATCGTGTCCAGGCCATGGAACGGCAACTACTACGCATCCGCAGACGCGTTCTTACAACAATGGCGCAACGTCGGGGAGCCTACACGACACCCCGTGGTTAGATCCACAGGTTCCGAACTGTTAGTACGTGATCATGCCAATTGACTCGCTAGAACTAGTAACAATACTCGCCCACTAACCTCGATATTTCGTAACGGCCGTACTGTATCTTTGCGGCCGATTGAGATCTTTCCGGTCGTGATTCGGGCGTGGTGATCACGTCGGCACAGGGCCAGGCGGAGTCGGCCACGAGCAGCCGGCGGCGGGCGGTGCGCACGAGATGTGTGCGGCCACGGCCAGGATCCGGCAGCCGCAGCCGTGCGGGCTCGTAGGTCGCGGCGTGGGCAGGCAGGACCAGGTGCGCGCAACAGGCGAGCAGGTCGGTGGCCAGCGCGACGATCTGCAACCAAATCCGGTTTGGGCCATATCGTGGAACGGGAGGTTACGCAGCTCGGTGTCCTTCACCGCGCGGTCCTCGACGCGGGCGCGGCGGCGGCGCAGCCGTAGGTCGGTGAGCTGGTGTGCGGGTCCACCATACCCGGTGTTGATGAGCAGCCCGGTGACCCGCATCCCCTCGGCGTCGGTGGTACGCAGCCCCGTCCCGGGGTTCGGGCCGACAGCTGGCGCGGTTTGAGGCCGGCAGGTGAAGGACCAGAGCCGGTCGATCTCCGCAAAGCCCATCACGTCGTAGAGCCGGTTCGCGGCGGTGCGATCACGCTCAGGATCGCCGGTGGGGGCGTCGTCGTCCACGTAGGCGATCACCTCGTGCGCCCCGTTCATAGTCAGAGCCGTGAAGCACTGCGCGAGCAGGCTGCGGCCCAGACCCCGGCCTCGATGAGCAGGGTCGGTGCTGATCCACCACAGCACGCCGATCCCGTCGACGGGCTGGCCGATGGTCGCTTCGGCGGCCAGGGAGTCGTCCGGTCCGCGCAGGTGGAGTTGCTATCCGGCCGGGTCCGTGCATGGTGTGACGTTCGCGATTGGGTAGCTGCGCGAGCTCTCACAGTCGGGGGCTTCGGGGAGTCTCCGGTGGAGGTATCGCCACAGGTCGCCGCCGGAGAACCCGGCCGCCTCCAGCGCCTTGCGGGTCACCGGGCGACGTCCCACCGGCAGGCCCTCCAGCCCCAGCGACAGGGCGGCGGCGAACTCGAACGCGTACATCGTGCGCGGGCCTCCCAACTCGGTGAGCGCACCCGCCACCACGGCATCGGCGACTGCCTGGTCCTTGCGGCAGTGCAGCCACAGGATCAGCCCAGCCCGGTCGCTGCGCCGGACGGCGTAGGAGACGACGCCGTGCAGCCGCCGGCCGCGGCGTGCACGACGTCGGTGCGAGGCGGGTTCAGCTCAGCCCACCAGCCGCCGTCCACCGGCGAACGGCCCGCCAGCGCCTCGGCGAGCGTCGCGGGCGTCGGCTCCGGCTGGCCGGCCGGGCAGCCGCCACCAGTGCGAGCACCGCATCCCGGTCGCCGACCATAAACGGCCGCGCGGAAAGGTGCGATGCGAACCCGCACTCGTGATCACCCCCTGGCCCGCCCTCCTCCGGGGGTCTCCTCCCAGTGTGCCGCCACCGGACGACGGTCGCCGGCCTACCCACGGCTCGGCAGGTTCGCTCCTCGGCGTCCCGGTAGCAGGCGCGCGGAAACCGGTCAGGTGAGGTCGTCGAACTCGCCGGCCTTGACTCCCGTGACCCAGGCGGCCATCTCGGCCCGGGTGAAGATCACCGTACCGGCGTCGGGGTGGTTGCTGTTCCGGACGGCGACTCGGCCGTTGGACAGCGCGGCGGTCTGGACGCAGGTGCCGCCGTTGCCGCCCTGACCCTCGGTGAAGCTGCTGATACGCCAGGTCAGGTCGGGGAGACGGTCCACCGGTGTCATCTGGCGACCTCCTTCGCTCGGTTTGCTAGCCATAGCCTTTCATGGCCTCGCTGAACACATTGATCGTCGCCTCGCGGGACAGTGCGAGTTGCGTCAGAATACCGAAGTTGAGCGTCCAGCTACGCACCTGGTCGCGGTCCTCGATATAGAACGCGCCGGCCGAACCCTCGGTGTGCCCGATGTCGGGGATGGGGTCGGGCAGGGTGAGGATGGTGAACGGGCCGTTGAGGCCGGGGCTGCCGCCGACGTCGCGGGGAAGCACCTGCATGGTGACGTTCGGCCTCTCGGCGACGGTGAGCAGCTTGCGGAGCTGGCCGTGCATCACGATCCGGTCGCCGATCAGCCGGTGCAGGATCGTCTCGTCCAGGATGAAGTGCAGCGCGGGCGGGTCGTCCCTGGCGAGGATGTGGTGGCGGGCCATCCGGGCCGCGACCCGGCGCTCCAGCTCGCCGGGGTCGAACCGGCCGGGGTGGATCGAGGTGACCAAGGCCCGAGTGTAGTCGGCGGTCTGCAGCAGGCCGTGCACGAGCTGGCTCTGGAAGTCGCGCATGGCGACCAGCCCGGCCTCCAGGCTCAGCAGCGACTGGAGGTCCCCGGGCAGGATCTTGCCAAACCCCTCCCACCAGGCACGCTCCCGGGGCTGGGCGGCGAGTGCGACCAGCTCGTCCCGGGTCGCGGCGTCGGTGACGCCGTAGGTGTCGAGCAGCTGCTCGACCTCCCGGGGCTTGACGTGGTGCTCGCGGTTCTCCACCCGGGACAGCTTCGAGCGCGACCAGTGCCCGGGGAGGCTGCGCAGCAGCTCGACCGCCTGCTCCTGGGTGAGGTCGGCCTGCTCCCGGAACTGCCTGAGCGCCGCAGCCAGCTGCCAGCGGCGCACCACGGACATGCCCGTGTCCAGGTTCTGCGTCATGTGGTCGAGGCTCCGATCCTTCCGCGTTGTCCTATTACACCATTCGTGTAACTACGAGGACTGTCCACCAGAAGAAATGGACTGTCCGATATGCTGAAGGACATGAACCTTCGGTTCACACCTCACATGGGAGATCCAGGATGCTAGCGGAGACAGACCCAGGCGGCTCGGGCGCGCACGTCGACCACGATCACGGCGAGCCGCGAGGCTCGATTCCGGGTGTCACCGCTCCGCTGTGCGACCGAGCGGAGTACGAGCAGCTCGTCGAAGACCTGGTCGCGGAGTCCGCGCCGCGCATGTTCGCCGTGGTCCAGGACTACGGCGACCGCCTGGACAGCCGGGTCGCCGCGTGGGGCCTGGCGTTCGAGGACTACGCCGAGATCGTCGGGGTGGACCGCGGCCTCCGGAGGACGACCGCGTCGCCGGAACGTGCGTTGCGGGGGTTCACCCACCGGCCGGACGTCACCGCGCGGGTGCTGTGGGTCCACCTCGGGTCGGGCGGGCACCCGGACGAGACCGACCCCGCCTGATCCGCACGTCCGGCTGAGCTCCTGCTGAGGCGGGTGCGCTCACCTTCCTCGTCGCGACCAAGCCTGGTGCTGCAGATCGCCGGCCGCTCCATCGGTCTCCGACTCAGAGGTGACCATCCTGGCCGGTGTCGGCGCGTCGGCCGTGCAGATCGTCGGCTCCGCGGTCCTGTACGCGGCCCGTTCGCCGCTGGCGGCCGGGCTCCTGGTGCAGTCCGTCCCGCGCCGTCGGGCGAGGTTCACAGGATCGCCCCGGGCGTGTAGCCAGCCGCCTCGGGATGTTCGGCGACGATCCGGTCCACGGCCGCGACGACCGCTCCGACCTGTGCGGCCGCGGCCCCGGTGAAGCGCAGCGGGTCGTCCAGCAGCCCGTCCAGGGTGCCCGGGGGCAGCGCCAGCCGCTCGTCGGCGGCCAGCCGGGCGATCAGGTCGTTGCCGGGCTGCCCCTTCTCCCGCATGGCCAGCGCGACACCCACGGCGTGCTCGGAGATCACCTCGTGCGCGGTCTCCCGGCCGACGCCCGCCCGCACGGCCGCCATCAGCACCGCGGTGGTAGCGAGGAACGGCAGGTACCGGTCGAGCTCGCGGGCGATCACCGCCGGGTAGGCGCCGAAGTCGTCGAGCACGGTCAGCGTGGTCTCGAAGAGCCCGTCGAGGGCGAAGAACGCGTCGGGCAACGCGACCCGGCGGACCACCGAGCAGGACACGTCGCCCTCGTTCCACTGGGCGCCGGCGAGCTCGGCGACCATCCCGGCGTAGCCGCGCAACAGCACCATCATCCCGTTGATCCGCTCGGCGGAGCGGGTGTTCATCTTGTGCGGCATGGCCGACGAGCCGACCTGGCCGGGCCGGAAGCCCTCGGTGGCGAGCTCGGCACCCGCCATCAGCCGGATCGTCGTCGCCAGGCTGGACGGGCCGGCGGCCAGCTGGACCAGCGCGGAGACGACGTCGTGGTCCAGCGAGCGTGGGTACACCTGCCCGACACTGGTGAACACGGCGGTGAAGCCCAGATGGGACGCCACCCGGCGCTCCAGGTCGGCGAGCTTGGCGACGTCACCGCCCAGCAGGTCCAGCATGTCCTGTGCGGTGCCGACCGGACCCTTGATCCCGCGCAGCGGGTAGCGGCCGCGCAGCTCCTCCAGCCGGGCGTAGGCCACGAGCAGCTCGTCGGCGGCGGAGGCGAAGCGCTTGCCCAGCGTCGTGGCCTGCGCGGGGACATTGTGGGTGCGTCCGGTCAGCACCAGCTCGGCGTGCTCGGCGGCCCGGCGCGCCAGCCGGGCGAGGATCGCGACGGTCCGGTCACGGACCAGCTCCAGCGACAGCCGGAGCTGGCTCTGCTCGACGTTCTCGGTGACGTCGCGGCTGGTCAAGCCCTTGTGCACGTGCTCGTGCCCGGCGAGGGCGTTGAACTCCTCGATGCGGGCCTTCACATCGTGGCGGGTGACCCGTTCGCGGGCCGCGACGGACTCCAGGTCGACCTGTTCGACGACGCGCTCGTAGTCGACGATCGCCTGCGCGGACACGTCGACGCCGAGGTCGCGCTGGGTGCGCAGCACCGCGACCCACAGCAGGCGTTCCAGCACGACCTTGTACTCCGGCGACCAGAGCCGGACCAGCCCCGGGCTCGCGTAGCGCGCGGCCAGCACATTGGGAATCACGTGCACGGAGCTTATGCGCTACGCCCGACGGGTGCACCGTGACCATTCCGTGACCCGGCCATGACCGGTCCGCCGCCTGCTGATTGAATCCGGAGCCGTGCGACCCACCCCGCGAGCGCGCCGGGCCAAGCCCGAGGCAGGCCCGATCGACCTGCGCTCGGACACCCTCACGGCTCCCACCAAGGCGATGCGGGCCGCGATGGCCGCGGCCGAGGTCGGCGACGACGTCCTGGACCGCGACCCGACCATGCGCGAGCTGGAGATCCGGGTGGCCGGCCTGCTCGGCGCCGTCGACGCGCTGTGGACACCCAGCGGGTCGATGGGCAACCTGATCGCGCTGATGGCCCAGCTGACCCGGGGCGACGCGTTCCTCGCCCCCGCGGGCGCCCACGTCCTCGACGCCGAGCTCGGCGCCGCGGCCTGGCTGGCCGGCGGGATGCCGCGACCGATGGAACACGACGCCGGCCCGGGCAAGGTCAGCCCGGACGCCGTGCGCCGGGCCGCCGGCACCGCTGGGCCCTACTACACGCTGCGCACCACGCTGCTGTGCCTGGAGAACACCCACAACGCGGCGGGCGGCACCGTCACCGCACCCGAGGAGCACGCCGCCGTCGCCGCCGCCGCGCGGTCCGCCCGGCTGGCCGTGCACCTGGACGGAGCCCGGCTGTGGAACGCGGCGGTGGCGCTCGGAGTGCCGCCCGCGGCGCTGACCGTCGGCGCCGACACCGTGCAGGTCTGTTTGAGCAAGGGCCTCGGGGCGCCGGTCGGCTCGGTGGTGGCCGGGTCCGCCGAGTTCACCGAGCAGGCGCGGCGGCTGCGCAAGATGCTCGGTGGCGGGGTCCGTCAGGGAGGCGTGCTGGCCGCGGCCGGGCTGGTGGCGCTGGACCGGATCGACCGGCTCGCCGAGGACCACGAGCGCGCCCGCACGCTCGCCTGCGGGTTGCGCGAGCGCGGCTGGGCCGTGCCGGAGCCGCAGACGAACATCGTGCTCATCGAGGTGGGCGACCTGACCGGCACCCTGCGCCGGTTCGACGTCGCCGGGGTGCGGGCCGGCCCGATGGCCGGGAAGGTCCGGCTGATGACCCACGCCGACCTCGTCGACGCCGACATCACCACCGCGCTCGACCGGATCGGCCCGGTCGAGCCGCCGCGCGTGGGCTCCTCGCCGAGCGGCCGGGCGATCCGGAGGGGCACCGGCACCGGTCGCGCTCCGGCGCGCCCGGCGGGACGCTGACCTGACGTGCGGCTCGACGAGTGTCGGTCCGCGGTTCGTCTGTGCTGACCGCGAACCCTCATGCCAGCCAGGCCGCCAGCCTGCACAGCGCCTCCGCGACGTCCTCGGTGGCACCGGCACAGGACAACCGCACGAACCGTCCACCGTCCACCGGGTCGAAGTCGATCCCCGGCGCGACCGCGACGCCGGTCTCGGCCAGCAGCCGGTAGGTCAGCTCCATGGAGTCGCGGGTCAGGTGCGAGACGTCGGCGTAGACGTAGAACGCGCCGTCTGCGGGGGCGAGCCGGTCGATCCCGAGCCGGGGCAGCCCCGCCAGCAACAGGTCCCGGTTGACCCGGTAGCGCAGCACGTGCCCGTCGGCCTCGGCGTAGCCGGCGGGGGTGAACGCGGCCAGCGCGGCATGCTGGGGCAGCGCGGGTGGGCAGACGGTGAAGTTGCCCGCCAGCCGGTCCACCGCGCGGGCCAGCCGCGGCGGCACCAGCAGCCAACCCAGCCGCCAGCCCGTCATCGAGAAGTACTTGGAGAACGAGTTGACGACGATCGCCTCGCGCGAGGTCTGCCACGCGCAGCTCGTCGCGGGGGCACCAGGGTAGGAGATGCCGTGATAAATCTCGTCGCTGACCAGCTGGACGCCGTGGGTCTCGCAATAGGACGCCAGCGCTGAAAGTTCGGCAGGGGCCAGCACCGTGCCCGTCGGGTTGGCCGGGCTGGCCACGACCAGGCCGCGCACCGGCGCGTCGAGCGCCTCCAGCATCGACACCGTCGGCTGGAACCGGTTCTCCGGCCCGCACGTCAGCTCGACGACCTCGCAGCCCAGCGCGGTGAGGATGTTGCGGTAGCAGGGGTAGCCGGGGCGCGCCATGGCCACCCGGTCACCGGGGTCGAACGCCGCGAGGAACGCGAGCAGGAACCCGCCGGACGAACCGGTGGTGACCACGACCTCCTCGGGCGTGACCGGAATCCGATAGGTGCGTCCGTAGTGTCCGGCGATGCCGGCCCGCAGCGGCCCGATACCCAGCGCCTCGGTGTAGCCGAGCACCTCGGTCTGGAGGGCGGCCGCCGCGGCGGCCCGGACCGCAGCCGGGGCCGGCGTGGACGGCTGACCGGCCGAGAGGTTGACCAGGTCGCCGTGGGTGCGCACCCGCTCCCCGGCGGCGGCCCAGACGTGCATGACGTGGAACGGGGGGATCTCCGCGCGGCGGGCGGCGGGCAACGCGGGGGGGCGCGTCGCCCCGGTCGAGCGGGCGGGTCGGGTCACGGTTCGAGGGTAGGTCGGGCGGGCCGGCCCGCCGCCGGCACCGCAACCTGCCCACGAACGGCCCGCAGCGCGATGTCGGTGCGGTGGTGCCCCCCGGTCAGATGCACCCCGGCGAGCCGGCGGTAGGCCTCCTCGCGGGCAGCACCGAGATCCGGGCCGGTACCGACGACGGAGAGCACCCGCCCACCCGTCGACACCACCGCACCGTCGTCGCGACGCCGGGTGCCGCCGTGCAGCACACCCGCCGCCTCGGTGCCGGTGATCACGTCGCCGAGCCGCGGGGTGCCCGGGTAACCGTCCGCGGCCAGTACGACGGCGACCGCCGCGCCCGGCGCCCAGTCCGGTGCCGGCTGCTCGGCGAGACCGCCGGTGGCCGTCGCGTGCAGCAGCCCGGCCAGCGGTGTGCGCAGCAGCGCGAGCACCGCCTGGGTCTCCGGGTCGCCGAACCGGCAGTTGAACTCGATCACCGAAGGGCCGCGCGAGGTGAGCGCGAGCCCGGCGTAGAGCAGCCCGGAGAACGGGGTGCCGCGCCGGTCCAGCTCGTCGACGACGGGCACCACGATGTGGTCGACGACATCCTCGACCAGCCCCGGGTCGGCCCACGGCAGCGGCGCGTAGGCGCCCATCCCGCCGGTGTTGGGCCCGGAGTCGCCGTCGCCGACCCGCTTGAAGTCCTGCGCCGGCAGCAGTGGCACCACCGTAGTACCGTCGACCAGGCAGAACAGCGAGACCTCCGGGCCGTCCAGGAACGACTCCAGCAGCACCGGGTGCCCGCCGTCGAGCAGGTGCAACGCATGTGCCCGTGCGCGGTCGGGGTCGACGCTGACCAGCACGCCCTTGCCGGCCGCCAGCCCGTCGTCCTTGACCACGTAGGGCGGGCCGAACCGGCCCAGCACCGCATCCAGGTCGGCCGGGCTGTCGACGATCTCCGCGGCGGCCGTCGGGACCCCGGCCGCGGCCATCACCTCCTTGGCGAAGCTCTTGGAGCCCTCGATCCGGGCCGCCTGCGCGCTCGGGCCGAAGCAGGCCACGCCCGCGGCACGCACCGCGTCGGCGGCCCCGGCGACGAGCGGCACCTCGGGTCCGATCACGACGAGGTCGGCTCGCCAGCCGGTGGCGGCCGCCGCAACGACCGTCGGGTCACGCACGTCGAGCCCGCGCTGCTCGGCGACGGCGGCGGTGCCGGCGTTGCCCGGCGCGCAGCACAGTGCGGTGACCGCGGGGTCCTGGGCCATGGCGAGGACGATGGCATGCTCCCGAGCACCGGAGCCGACGACCAGGACGCGCACGGTCGGGCAGCTTAGAGTGTGTCCGGTGGATCAACGCCCGCAGGAGTCAGCTGCTCAGGAGGGCGGTGCGTCGACGCCTCAGTGCGGCGGCGAGCGCACCGGCCGCCGGCCCTGCGCAGGCCGTCGCCCATTCGGTGCACCGCGTCGCAGCGTCGCCTGCCCGGTCGGGTGTCGCCTGCCGGCACGACGGGGCAGCTGACCATACCGGCCGGTACAGGCTCGACAAGTGAACCGTCGTGTGGCGGCCTGGTACCTGGTCGGGATGAACTGCGGCCCCGTCAGAGGTCAGGGGCCGGTCAGGGGCGGTCGAACTCGCCCGCATGCACGCCCCTGAGGAGGAAGGCACCCACTCGGCGGTGGTGTACACGTGGATCTGTCCGTCGCGGTGCTTGCTGTCGCGCAGGGCGACGCCACCGTCGGGCGCCGTCGGGCAGGACCGCTACCTCGACGCGTCCGACGTCGCCCGGTCTCACTACTGAAGCTGCTCTTGCGCCACTCGGCGTCGGCGGGAACTCGGGTGGGCATGACCCGGTCCACTCAGTGCATCATTCAGGCGGCTCGGTGACCGACGCTCGATCACCGCAGGAAGCCGGTGAGCAGCGCCGTCGTCGCAGCCGGCCGTTCCTGGTGGGGGAAGTGTCCCGTCGCCGAGAGCACCTCGTGGCGGAACTCGCGACCCGCCCAGCGCGCCGACACCGCCGCCGTGCGCTCGAGCAGGCATGGATCCAGCGCGCCATGCACCTGCAGCACCGGCATCTCGGCAGGCCGGGACACCGCGGCGGCGAACCGACGGCCCTCAGCGCGCAGCTGCGAGCGCAGCGCCCACCGGTAGTACTCCAACGCGCAGTGCGCCACCGCCGGGATCTGGATGGCGCGGCGGTTGTGCGCTGCGGCCTCGGCGAAGTCGGACGTGTTTGCCCAGTCCCCACCCGCCCAGCCGCGCATGATCCGCTCGACCCCGGCGCCGTTGTCGGCCCGCAACGAGCGCTCCGGCCGGCGCGGAAGCTGAAAGCCCAGCGCATAACGCGCGGTGGCCCGGCCCTGCCCACCCGGGTCGCGCACCACCTGCGCACGCACCGCGAGCGGGTGCGGCGCACCGAACACGGCCAACGAGTGCACCAGCCGGGGATGCAGCGCGGCGACGGTCCAACCGATCAGCCCGCCCCAGTCGTGCCCGACGATCCTCGCCTCGGGCTCGCCGAGCGCCCGGACCAGACCGGCCACGTCACCTGCGAGAGTCCACAGATCGTAGCCCCGCGGCGGTTTGTCCGAGTCCCCGTAACCGCGCAGGTCCACCGCAACGGCCCGGTAGCCCGCTTCGGCGAGGGCGGTCAGCTGGTGTCGCCAGGACCACCAGAACTCGGGGAACCCGTGCAGCAGCACCACCAGTGGGCCCGTGCCGCACTCGACGACGTGCAACCGGATCCCGTTGGCCGACACCGCGCGGTGTGTCCAGGGCCCGGGCAGCCGGACCGACGACGGGTCGGGGCCACCCCGCTTTCCCACAACCCCTGGTCAGCGGGTGCCGCGGCTGCTCAGCACGTGCGCCGACTCCTTGAGCGTGCTGATCGTGCGCTCCGGCTTGCGGATCTTGCGCACCCGCCGGTAGCCGAGCAACCCGAACAGAGCGGCGGTCACCAGCATGAGCCCGAAGGTGATACCGAATGCGGCCGCCCGGTTCAGTACCAACGCGATCGCCTCGGCGACGGCGAAGAAGAAGAAGAACAGGCTGAACAGCGCGACAACCAGCGCAACGACGAAGAAGACGCTGCCCTGCAGTCCCTTCTTCACCTCGGAGGTGACCTCGGTCTTCGCCAGTTCCACCTCGGAGCGGACCAGCGACGAGAGCTGCGCCGTCACCTCGCGGACGAGTTCGCCGATCGACTGATCCCTGGCGCGGTCCGGTTCGCGCGATAGCGGGATCGAGGGCAGCACGGGTGGAACATCCGTGCCGCTGAAGCTGTTCGGGCTGGCCACCGCGGTCCCTCCTACGTGCCGGTCGCTGACATGATCGGAGGCGCCATCGTGCCACGCCGTCCACAGTGCTGTCCGATCAGGACCGGCTCCGACCGCAGATCACCCCCGTTCCGATATGTTCGGGCCCATTGCCCGCACCCACGCCGCGAGTCGGGGTATCTGTGCGACCGTGTCGGTGGATTCGTGTGACGACCTCCGAACGCGTGCGCAATCCGGTCCAACCCGACTTGGTGCACGTCCGCCCGGAGAAACCAGAGTTCAGGTGCTGGCCTGCTGCCGGAGGACTACCGATCGGGCCTGCTCCCCCACCTCGAGGAACTCGTCAGCCGCCGTCATTCGAGCGGTGCGAGGCTGACGGGGATCACACAAACAGCGCGACACGGTCGCACAGATACCCCGACTCGCGGGCTACGCGTCGGGGCGTCCGCGCAGCTTCTTGGTGTCCCCCCGCCTGGACTTGGCATCGAGCCTGCGCCGCTTGGCACCCGCCGTCGGTCGGGTTGGCCTGCGCTTCGACGGTTCGGGCGCAACCGCCGTGCGCAGGGTCGCCGCCAGCCGCTCCCGGGCGGCCTCGCGGTTGCGCAGCTGGCTGCGGTACTCCGACGCCACGACGGTCAGGACGCCGTCGACGAGGCGACCCGCGAGCCGACCGAGCGCCCGCTCCCGCAGGGTCTCCGGGACCGACGGCGAACCGACCAGGTCGAACGACAACTCGACCCGCGAGTCGGTCGTGTTGACGCCCTGCCCACCAGGGCCGGAGGCGCGGGAGAACCGCCAGTGCAGCTCGCGCGCGGGCAGCACCAGCGACCCACCCACCGGCAGATCCCCCTCGGGCATCCACCCAGGATGCCCGAGGGGACGGCCTCAGTCCTCCGACTTGCCGTCCTTGAGCCCCGAGGAGATCAGGTCCATCACCGTGGAGTCGGCCAGCGTCGTGACGTCGCCGACCTCACGGTTCTCCGCGACGTCGCGCAGCAGCCGCCGCATGATCTTGCCGGAGCGGGTCTTGGGCAGCTCGTCGACGACCATGATCTGGCGCGGTTTGGCGATCGGCCCGATCTCCTTGGACACGTGGTCGCGCAGCGCCTTGATCGCGTCGGCGCCCTTCGCCTCGTCTTGCGTGACGTTGCCGCGCAGGATGACGAACGCCACGACGCCCTGCCCGGTGGTCTCGTCGGAGGCCCCGACGACAGCGGCCTCGGCCACCGTCGGATGGCTGACCAGCGCCGACTCCACCTCGGTCGTGGAGATGCGGTGCCCGGACACGTTCATCACGTCGTCGACCCGACCGAGCAGCCAGACGGCTCCGTCGTCGTCGTACTTCGCGCCGTCACCGGCGAAGTAGTAGCCCTGCTCGGCGAACCGCGACCAGTAGGTCTCCCGGTAGCGCTCCTCGTCGCCCCAGATGCCCCGCAGCATCGACGGCCAGGGCTGGCCGAGCACGAGGTACCCGCCGCCGCCGTTGCCGACGGGGGTGCCCCCCTCGTCGACCACGGTCGCCGCGATGCCCGGCAACGGGCACATGGCCGAACCCGGCTTGGTGGCGGTGACCCCGGGCAGCGGCGCGATCATGATCGCGCCGGTCTCGGTCTGCCACCAGGTGTCGACGATGGGGCAGTTGTCGTGCCCGACGAACTCCCGGTACCACATCCAGGCCTCGGGGTTGATCGGCTCACCGACCGTGCCCAGCACCTTGAGCGACGACAGGTCGAACTTGTCCGGGATCTCGTGACCCCATTTCATGAACGTGCGGATCAGGGTGGGCGCGGTGTAGTAGATCGTCACGCCGTACTTCTGGACGATCTCCCAGTGCCGGCCCTCGTGCGGGGTGTTCGGGGTGCCCTCGTACATGACCGACGTGGCCCGGTTCGCGAGCGGTCCGTACACGATGTAGCTGTGCCCGGTGACCCAGCCGATGTCCGCGGTGCACCAGTAGACGCTCTCGCTGGGCTTGTGGTCGAAGACCACGTGGTGGGTGTAGGCACACTGGGCGAGGTAGCCGCCGGATGTGTGCAGGATCCCCTTCGGCTTACCGGTGGTCCCCGAGGTGTAGAGGATGTAGAGCGGGTGCTCGGAGTCGAACGCCTCGGGGGTGTGCCGGTCGGACTGCTTCTCGACGAGGTCGTGCCACCAGACGTCGCGGCCCTCGGTCCACGGCACGTCGGTCTCGGTGCGCTTGACGACGAGGACGTGCTCGATCGTCGGGGTGTCCTTGACGGCCTCGTCGGTGTTCGCCTTCATCGGTGCCGGCTTGCCGCGCCGGTACTGCCCGTCGGAGGTGATGAGCAGCTTCGCCTCGGCGTCCTCGATCCGGGAGCGCAGCGCGCCAGGGGAGAACCCGCCGAACACGACGCTGTGCATCGCGCCCAGCCGCGCGCAGGCCAGCATCGCGAACACGGCCTCCGGGATCATCGGCAGCTGGATCGCCACCCGGTCACCGGTACCCACGCCCAACTCGATCAGTGCGTTGGCGGTCTTGCACACCTCGTCCTGCAGATCGGCGTAGGTGATCGTGCGGGTGTCGCCGGGCTCGCCCTCCCAGTGGAACGCGACCTGCTCCCCGTGTCCGTCCTCGACGTGGCGGTCGACGCAGTTGTAGGCGACGTTCAGCTTGCCGCCGACGAACCACTTCGCGAACGGGGTGTCCCACTCCAGGACCTTGTCCCACTTCTGCGCCCAGCTCAGCCGGTCGGCCTGCTCGGCCCAGAACGCCTCGCGATCGTCGTCCGCCCGGGCGTACCAGTCCTCGGTGACGTTGGCCTGCGCGGCGAACTCCGCGCTCGGTGGGAAGCTGCGGCTCTCGGTGGACAGGTTGCTCAGCGTGGCACCGGACTCGGTCATTTCCTCGTCCCCTCTGTCATCCCTGTGCGAATGAGCCGGGCAACGGCGACCGGCTCGCGCTCGTCGTGGTCAGACGCTAGTGGGCGGCGATCGCTCGCGCACCCATCAGTACGGGCCTTGACACGACGGGTGACAGCATGCAGAGGTGACCTCCACGTGCGCGCCCGATCCGCTCGCTCCGCTCCTTGCGCTACCCGGAGTGGCCAATGCCGTCGCCCGGGCCCGCGCCGCGCTGGTCGCCGTGCACAACCACCCCGGCAACCGGCGCGGTTGGCCCGCGAGCGCGGCCGAGGCGAGCATGCGCGGCGCCCGCGCCTCCGCGGCCCTCGACGGCGCCCCGCTGACGCCCACCACAGCGGAGCTCGTGACCGACCCCGTACTGGCCGGTGCCCTCCGGGTGTCCGAGCAGCAGAACCGGCTGCTCCCGGTCTGGCGCGCTGCTCCGCTGCAGGCGCTCGCGCGGCTGCACATGGTCGCCGCGGCCGATCTCGTCCCGGCCGACCGGCACGGCGCCGAACTGGGCCGGCCACGCGCCGACGCCGAGGTGTCGGCCCGGCTGTCGTTGCTCGCCGACCTGGTGACGGGGGGAACCTCGGTTCCGGGGCCGGTACTCGTCGGGGTGATCCACGGCGAGCTGCTGGCGCTGGCCCCGTTCCCGTCGGCCAACGGCGTGGTGGCCCGGGGGGCCGCCCGGCTGGCCGCGGTCGCGACCGGGCTGGACCCGAAGGGGCTCGCCGTGCCGGAGGTCGGACACCTGGGCAGGGCAGCGGAGTATCGGGCGAGCGCGCGGGCCTTCGCCGGCGGGACGGCAGCGGGCGTGGGCAGTTGGCTCGTGCACTGTTGCACCCAGTGGGAGACGGGTGCCCGAGAGGGAATGTCGATCGCTGCGTCCCGGACATGAGTCGGGCGGCGGCCCCTGTGCGGGGACGCCGCCCAACTGCGCTCGAACTCCGGGATCCAAACGTGCACTACGTGTCGTGCTCCGGCCTCGGCGTCCGGTGTCCCGGTACGCAGGCCCACGACGACATGCCTCCCGCGGCGTGCTTTGCGTGGAGTGCCCGGCGTTCGCGCACGGAGCCCGGATCGAGGGAGACGGATACTTCTCTGCCGTACCGCCCCTGGCCGACCAGGAGTCCGTGCCACCCTTTCTAGTAGGTGACCGGTGCCACATCAAGGCCCTCGCGCACGTGCACCGGTTCAGGCACTCACCGTAGTCGCCGAGAGCCAGAAAGTTGACCAGGTCGGCGGCTGCTCCGCCCGGCCTGTTCGGCTAGGAGGGTCGGATCCTCGCAGGTGGTGGACTCATCCGTGGGGGCCACGCTGCCGCCACCGCCGGCCGTACCAGCCGGCGCCGAGCAACGCCACAGCCCCGAGACCACTCGCCGCGAGTGTGCTCGCCGGTGGCGGACCCAGGCGGGCGCGGGCGCTCGCACTTACCCGGACGAACCTCCGGCGAGCGCCGACAAGAAGATTGCGTGAGCGCACCGCGACCGGGTCGGTGAAGGTCAGCACCGGCCACCCGCGTCGCTCGGCCTCGCGGCGCAGTGCCTTGTCCGGGTTGACGGCCACCGGGTGTCCGACGAGCTCCAGCAGCGGCAGGTCGGTGATCGAGTCGGTGTAGGCCCGGCAGTCCGCGAGCGGGTAACCCCGCTCTGCGGCGATGTCCCGCGCGGCCTGCGCCTTGAGTGCGCCGTAGCAGTAGAAGTCGATGTCGCCGGTGTACCGTCCGGCCCTGACTGCCATCCGGGTGGCCACACAGCGGTCGGCACCCACCAGCTCCGCGATCGGCTCGACCACCTCACGTCCCGAGGCCGACAGCACGACGACCTCCGCACCGTCGGCCTGGTGCATGGCGATGAGCGCGGCAGCCTCGGCATAGACGAGAGGTTCGACGACCTCGTGCAGGGTCTCCGCAACGATGGCGCGGATCTGAGCAACCTCCCAACCTGCGCACAGCGCGGTGATCCGCCTGCGTAGCACCGTCATCATGGCGGCGTCCGCCCCGACGAGCAGGAGCAGCAGCTGGGCGTACCCGCCGCGCAGCGCGGCTCGCCTGTTGATCAACCCTCGGCGCCGGAACGGGCCGCTGAACGCCAGTGCGCTGGACCCGGCGATGATCGTTTTGTCCAGATCGAAGAAGGCGGCCGCTGCGAACGGCGGCGAGGGACCCGACACGCCGGGCGAGCTTGCCAGATCATCTCGGCGGCGCGCACGGGACCGGCCTGGCCGAGCTTCGATATCCGACGTTTCATGAACAGCGGGTGTTATGGCGCTGTCCGAGCTACAGTGAGGAGGACCCGGATACGTCCGGGCATGGTTCAGCTCGACCCCCCGGGGCTGAACCGACGACGGCCCCCGCCAATCCCCCCTGGCGGGGGCCGTCCAGGTTTGCGGGTCGAGCGCTTCCCCGCCGCTCTGCGGGTCGAGCGGCTCCCGGTCAGTCTGATCTCGCAGGCCGCGCGGATTCCCCGGCCAGTCTGCCGGTCAGGACCGACAAGCGCTCTCCTCGGGCCCGCCGGCGGCACCATCGGTCCACATCGGGACTCCGCGATCCACAGCTCGACGACGACTTTCGGGCGGCGGACCCCTTTCCCCGCACGCTTGTCCGGCGACGGTCCGCGTTGGGCGGACAGACGAGGAGAGGCTGGCGATGGACGAGCGCCGAGCGCTGGTGATGGCCGAGGACCCCGAGTTGCTCGACGCGCTGCTGCGGCTCGCCGCCGCGGCAGGATGTGAGCTGCATCGTGCACTCGACTCGGCCGACGCCCGGCGG
The DNA here is from genome assembly GCA_038254065.1 of Mycobacteriales bacterium. Classification (GTDB taxonomy): domain Bacteria; phylum Actinomycetota; class Actinomycetes; order Mycobacteriales; family Pseudonocardiaceae; genus Pseudonocardia. Next base: position 17,756 of record JBBSGM010000079.1, read on the forward strand.
CACTGGGTGCGTACCCCACTTGTGCTGCTCGACCCGCCCTCGGCGGAAGCCTGTGCCCGCAACCGGCTTCCCCGCCGTGACCGGGTCGTGGTCGCGGTGCGTGGCGAGCCGTCACCCCCGGTCTGGGAACAGGCGGTGGCGGTGGGTGCCGAACATGTGGTGTCGCTGCCCGAGGCCGAGCCGTGGCTGGTGTCCGCACTCGCCGAGGCGACGGAGGGCGCTCGCGGCAGCGGCTCCGTGCTCGCGGTCGTCGGCGGTCGGGGCGGAGCAGGTGCATCGGTGCTCGCCGCCGCCGTTGCCGTGGCCGCCGTGCACGAAGGTGGTCGCGTTCTACTCGTCGACTGTGACCCGCTCGGCGGTGGGCTCGACCTGGTGCTGGGCGCCGAGGACGTGCAGGGGCTGCGCTGGCCGGAGCTGAACGTGACGGGCGGACGGGTACCGGCGACCGCGTTGCACGCCGCGTTGCCCGCACCGCGGCTCGCCGCAGCACGCGGTGAGCTCGCGGTGTTGTCCTGCGACCGCTCCGACCGCGGGCCTTCCTCGGCCGCGGTCTCGGCAGTCATCGACGCCGGCCGGCGCGCCGATGAGACCGTGGTATGCGATCTGCCCCGGTATCCCACTGAGGCAGCGCTGGCCGCGCTGGAGGCTGCCGACCTCGTGCTGCTCGTCGTGCCGGCCGATGTGCGGTCCTGCGCGGCCGCGGGCCGGGTGGCGGCGGTGCTGGCCGAGCAGGCCGCTCCGGTGCAGGTCGTGGTGCGCGGTCCGGCACCCGGCGGAGTCACCGCCGAGGAGGTGGCCGGCGCGCTCGGCCTGCCGCTGCTCGTCGCGATGCGTCCTGAACCAGGTTTGGCCCGGTCGCTGGAACGCGGTGCCCCACCCGGCCACGGCCGAGGCCCGCTGGCCGAGGCAGCACGAGCGGTCCTCGACGAGCTGCGTGCGAACGTGGCCGCCGCGCGGTCCGGGGGGACGACATGAGCCCGCCGGCCTCCTCGGTGCAGCCGGCCGGAAGCAACCTGGTCGACCGCGTGCGGTCCCGGTTGGCGGAGTCGGGCGGTGCGCCGACGTCGGCGGCGGTCGCGGCGGCGGTCCGCGCGGAGTCCGGCGGGGTCGCTTCGGACCTCGACGTGCTGGCCGCGCTGCAGACGCTGCGCCAGGAGTTCGTCGGTGCCGGTCCGCTGGACGCGCTGCTTCGCGATCCGCGGACCACCGACGTCCTGGTCAGCAGCCCGAGCGCGGTATGGGTCGATCGCGGCGCCGGTCTGGAACCCGCCGGCGTCGCATTTCCCGACGAGGCCGCGGTGCGCAGGCTCGCGCAGCGGCTGGCGTTGACCGCCGGGCGCCGCCTCGACGACGCGAGCCCGTATGTCGACGGTTGGCTCGCCGACGCGGGGGTGCGACTGCACGCTGTGCTGGCACCGGTCGCCGCCGACGGCACCTGCCTGTCCCTGCGGGTGCTGCGCCCGGCCGTCCACGATCTGGCTGCGTTGCGCCGGCTCGGGACGGTCGACGCCGAGGGCGCGGCGCTCCTGCAG
>JBBSGM010000080.1:0-18533 GCA_038254065.1 Mycobacteriales bacterium
ACCGCCCACCCCGACACGGCGTGCGATCCGGCAACAACGGCTCCAGACGCGCCCACTCAACATCAGTCAGATCATGACGAGCATGCATGAGCAAGATCTACCGCACCCGAACATCAAGATCCCGCAGACACGCCCTAGTCCAGCGTGAGGATGGCGAAGGCCTCCGGGGGCAGGTTCAGCGCCTCCCGTTCCGCCGTCACCGGCTCCGAGGCGAGCAGGATTCGGGCCACCGGCGCGGCGAGCGCGATCGTCGCGGGGTCCGGGCCCAGGTTCACCGCCACCCGCAGCCTGCCCCGGTGCACGACCACGGTGCGGGCCTGCTCGTCGATGTCGACCGCGACCCGCTCGAGCCACGGGTCGGTGAGCTCGGGCCAGGCCCGGCGCAGCGCGATGAGCGCGCGGTGCAGCTCGAGCAGGGCGGCGTGCGGCTCCTGCTCAGGCTCGGTCCAGTCGAGGGTGGAGACCAGGAACGTCTCCTGCGCGTTCGGGTCGGGCACCTCGGCGTCGCCCCAGCCGTGCTCGGCGAACTCCGCCGTCCGGCCCGCGCGCACCGCCGTGCGCGACGACTCGTCAGGGAAGTAGGAGAAGAACTGCCACGGGGTGCGCGCCCCCCACTCCTCGCCCATGAACAGCATCGGGGTGAACGGTGAGGTGAGCGCGAGCGCGGCGCCGCAGGCCAGCAGCCCGGGGGAGAGGGTCTGCGGGAGCCGGTCGCCGGTGGCCCGGTTGCCGATCTGGTCGTGGTTCTGCAGATAGGCGAGGAACCGGTGGCCGGGGATGCGCCGGGTGTCGACGGGCGCACCGTGGCTGCGCTGCCGGAAGCTCGACCAGGTGCCCTCGTGCAGGAACCCCCGGCGCAGCACGTGGGCCAGCCCGGGCAGCCCGGCCCGGGCGAAGTCGGCGTAGTAGCCCTGCGCCTCGCCGGTGAGCACTGCGTGCAGGCTGTGGTGGATGTCGTCGGCCCACTGGGCGTGCAGCCCGTAGCCGCCGCCTTCGCGCGCGGTGATCAGCCGGGGGTCGTTGAGATCGGACTCGGCGATGAGTGACAGCGGACGTCCCACCTGCGCTTCCATCCCCGCCACCTCGACGGCGAGCTGTTCGAGCAGGTGGGTGGCCCGGCTGTCGCGCAGCGCGTGCACGGCGTCGAGGCGCAGCCCGTCGACGTGGAAGTCGCGCAGCCACAGCAGGGCGTTGTCGATCACGTACCGGCGCACCTCGTCGGAGTGCGGGCCGTCGAGGTTGAGCGAGGGCCCCCAGATGTTGCGGCCCGCGAAGTAGGGCCCGAACCGGTCCAGGTAGGCCCCGGACGGCCCGAGGTGGTTGTAGACGACGTCGAGCACGACTCCCAGCCCGCGCGCGTGCGCGGCGTCGACGAAGCGTTTGAACCCGTCCGGGCCGCCGTAGTTCTCGGTGACCGCGTACCAGCCGACGCCGTCGTAGCCCCAGTTCCGCGGCCCGTCGAACGCGTTGACCGGGAGCACCTCCACGAGGTCGATGCCGAGGGAGACGAGGTGGTCGAGCCGGGGGATCGCGGCGTCGAAGGTGCCCTGGTCGGTGAACGTGCCGATGTGCAGCTCGTAGAGCACGCTGCCGGGCAGCGCCCGGCCGGTCCACGACTGGTCGGTCCACCAGAACTTGTCCTGGTCGTAGCGCCGCGAGGCCTCGTGCACCCCGTCCGGCTGCCACTGCGAGCACGGGTCGGGCAGCGGGGTCTCGTCGTCGTCGAGCAGGAAGGCGTAGGCAGTCCCCGGCCCGTCGTCCTCGACCTCGGCCCGCCACCAGCCCCGCTCAGTGGGCGTCATGGCATGCGCCGTCCCGTCGATCAGCACCCGGACCCGGTCCTGCTGCGGCGCCCATACCGCGTACTCGGTCACCCCGGCGATCCTGCCGCCTGTCGGCCGCCGCCGCGCGACGGGTCGGGGGATCACAGCCCGGGGCGGGTCGCGGGATCATGCCCCGGGCTTCGGCGGGTTCCGGCCGCTGCTCCGGGCGTCAGCGCGGCAGGCCGGTGAGCTGCGCCGCCACCCGCTCGGCCGCAGCCCTGGCCGTCCCGATGCACGCCGGCACCCCGACCCCGTGCAGGGCCGAGCCCACCACCGCCAACCTCGGCACCGAACCCACCGCCCCCTCGATCGCCACCACCCGGTCGAGGTGGCCGACGGCGTACTGGGGCAGCCCACCGCCCCAGCGCTGTACGTGCGCGGCGACCGGCGTGGCCACGACGCCGGCCAGGACCGCTAGATCGCCGCGAACTCGGGTGACGAGCTCGGCGTCCTCGACCTGCAGGGCGGCGGCGTCACCGAACCGGCCCAGTGACGTCCGCAGCCGGACCAACCCGTCGGTCGCCGCGGGCGCGAGATGCCCCCACTTGTGCGACGAGTAGGTGGCTCCCTTGATCGACAGCGGCTCGTCCGCGGCGATGAGGACCCCGGAGGTCGGCGGCAGCGACGCCACCTCGGCCTGCCGGTAGGCGAGCGCGACGACCACCGAGGATGCCAGCTCGACCTCCCCGGCCGGGCCGGCGGCGGCCGGGACGACGTCGTTGAGCAGCCGGCACAGGGTGGGAGCGGGGACGGCGAGCACGACCCCGTCGACGTCGAGCGCTTCGGGATCCGGGCCGAGGAGTAGCCGCCAGCCCGCGGCGGTCCGCTCCAGCGCCCGGACGGTGCTGCCCAGCCGCACGTCCGCGCCGGCGGCGGCCGCGAGGGCGTCGAGCAGTACGCGGTAGCCGCCGCGGATCGCGCCGAACACCGGCGCGGTCGGTGCGGAGACCGTGGGCGGTATCCGGGGATCGCACGAATCGCGCGACTCGGTCGCACAGCTGTCCCGACTCGCGGGGTGATCATGGGGTGCGGGGGTGGTGGCGTGGTCGGCGGCGGCGGTCAGGGACGGGGCTCCGGCGTCCAGAGCGGCGGCCAGGGCCGGCACCGTGGCGCGCAGGCCCAGGGCGTCGACCCGGCCGGCATAGATCCCGCCCAGCAGCGGGTCGGCCACCCGGTCGGCCACCTCGTCGCCGAAGCGGTCGCGCAGCAGCAGACCCAGCGCGACGTCGGCCCCACCGTCCCAGTGCAGCGGGCGCCCCGGCTCGGCGGCCACCGCGGCCAGCCCGGCGGGGGACAGCACTCCGCCCAGCCGGGCCGCGCTGGTCGGCACCCCGAGCAGCGTGCCCGACGGCAGCGGTACCGTCGCGCCGCCGGCCCGGATCGACGGTGCGGCCCTGGTCGGGTGCACGACCTGGTTGGCAAGGCCCAGCTCGGCCAGCAGCGCCGCCGGCTCGGGGCGCCGCGCGAGGAACGCCTCCGCGCCGACGTCGAAGGGGACACCGGCAAGGTCCACCGTGCGCAGCACCCCACCGGGCCGGTCGGCCCGCTCCAGCACGACGATGGTGGCGGCGGGGCCGAGCAGGACCCGCAGCCGGTGCGCCGCGGCCAGCCCGGAGACCCCGCCGCCGACCACCGCGACCCTGGGCCCGCCCGTCATCAGACCGGTTGGGCGTGCACCAGCTCGACGAGCCGGGTGAGGACGTCGGGGTCGGTCTCCGGCAGTACGCCGTGCCCGAGGTTGAACACGTGCCCCGGGGTGCGTGCCCCCTCGGCGACGATCCGGCGTACCTCGCTCTCGATGGACTCTGGACCGGCGAACAGCACGGCCGGATCGAGGTTGCCCTGCACCGGATGGGTGCTACCGGACCGGCGGGCGGCCACGTCCAGCGGGACCCGCCAGTCGACGCCGACCACGTCGGCCCCGGCCTCGGCCATCACCCCGAGGAGCTCACCGGTGCCCACCCCGAAGTGGATCCGGGGTACCGGACACCCGTTCGGCGCGTCGGCGAGCCCGCCGAGCACCGCCGCCGAATGTGGCAGAACGTGCTCGCGGTAGTCTCGCTCGGACAGCACCCCGGCCCAGGAGTCGAACAGCTGCACGGCGTCCACCCCGGCCGCGACCTGCGCCCGCAGGAACGTCACGGTGAGGTTCGCCAGCTTGTGCAGCAGGGCATGCCAGACGTCGGGTGCGGAACGCATCAGCGCTTTGGTGCGCTCGTGGTTGCGGCTCGGGCCGCCCTCGATGAGGTAGGAGGCCAGTGTGAACGGCGCCCCGGCGAAGCCGATCAGCGGCGTGTCGCCGAGTTCCGCGAGCAGCAGCGCGACGGCGTCGGTGACCGGCGCGACCTGTTCGGGATGCAGCTCGGGCAGTCGCTCGACGTCGGCGGCGCTCCGCACCGGCCGCGCGACCACCGGGCCGGTCCCGGCCACGATGTCGACGCCGACGCCCGCGACGTGCAGCGGCACCACGATGTCGCTGAACAGGATCGCGGCGTCGACCCGGTGCCTGCGCACCGGCTGCAGGGTGATCTCGCAGGTGAGCTCCGGGGTCAGGCAGGCCGCCAGCATCCCGGTGCCGGCCCGTACCGTGCGGTACTCGGGCAGCGAGCGCCCGGCCTGGCGCATGAACCACACCGGCAGCCGGGACGGCCGCCCGCCCCTGGCCGCGACCAGGAATGGCGCCGAAGCCAGGTCGCGCCGCCGGTGCACGGCGGCCGGCGGGGAATGTGCCGGCGGGAAATGTGTCGGTGGGGAGTGTGAGAGCGCAGCCATGACCTGCACATCGTCCCATGCGCCATCTGGGGGCTCCCGAGCGGATCGCGGCGCGCCTGGCCCCCGGTTCCGGACTCGCGGCCTAAAGTTCCCGCTCGTGCCCGATGCGCCCGCTGTACCACCACAGTTCCGTCGCGCGGTGGCGTCCCTGTCCGCCGTGCGGCCAAGACCCGAGCTCGTCATCTCGGACCTGGAGGCCCCGCCGCGGTTGGCGCCGTTCTCGTGGGGGTTCGCCGCGGAGGCCGACATCGGTCATCGCGGCGACGGGTCCGACGACCTCGACGAGCCCGACACGTCCGGGCGGCTGATCCTGCTGCACGACCCGGCGGGTCAGGACAGATGGGAGGGTACGTTCCGGCTGATCTGCTTCGTGCAGGCGCGGATGGAACCCGAGCAGCTCGGTGACGACCTGCTCCCGGTGGTCGGCTGGTCCTGGCTCACCGAGGCACTGGAGCACGCGGGAGCCACCCAGGTGGCGCTCGGAGGCACCGTCACGCAGACCTCGTCGGCGCGGTTCGGGGACATCGCGGGCCCACGGCGCTGCGACGATGTCGAGCTCCGGGCGTCCTGGACACCCCTTTGCGGCAACGACGCCGACCTCGGGCGCCATGGCGAGGCCTTCTGCACGCTCATCGCCTCGGCGGCCGGCCTACCTCCGGTCGGCGTCCGTTCACTCGCCCAGCGATCGGTGTGACGCGCGTGCTCACCAGCCCTTTCGCTCTCCAGCGCGACGTCGTGAATGGCCCGTTCGGGTGGGCGGTGGTCGACAATGCCGTAATCTTCACCCGGAGAAGTTCGAATGCATACACGACGTTAGACCGCTCGGGGGGCTACGCTACCTCCACGACACCTCCTCCGGCGGTCGGGCGCAACTCTCCGTCCCCCGGGGTCCCGGTGTCGGTCGGGGCCGGTCGACCGACACCAGGGAGGTAGTAACGTGGCCATTGTGGGCCAGGGTGCACCAGTGCGGGGCTCAACAGGGGCCGTGCTGTCGCCCGCCATGGTCCCGCACCCGCGGGAAGAGCTGTTCTCGGTACTGGTGGTCGACGACCATCCGCTGCTCCGGGAGGCGATCGCCGCGCGGCTGCGTTCCATGGGGGCGGGCACCGTGTACGAGGCCGCCTCGGTGGCCGAGGCGCGGGCCAGGGCACAGGCGAACGGTCCGTGCGACCTCGCGATCCTCGATCTCGGCCTGCCCGACGGCAGCGGCCTGGACCTGGTGACCGAGCTACGGTCGCTGGGCTGGACCCGGTTGGTGGTGCTGGCGTCCTCGGACGACCCGTACGCCGTCCGGTCCGCGTTCCAGGCCGGCGCCCAGGCCTACCTGCTCAAGTCGGCCTCCGCCTCGGTGGTGACCGACGGCGTCAAGCGGGTGCTGGACGGCGGCGTCTATGCCGACCCGACGATCGCCCCGCTGCTCGCCACCGGGACTCGGGTACCGGGCACCGACAACACGCCCCGCGAGCTGTCCGCCCGTGAGGTCGAGGTGCTGCAGCTGGTGGCCGACGGACAGTCCAACAAGGAGATCGGCGAGGCGCTCAGTCTGTCGGCGCTCACCGTGAAGAGCCACCTGTCCCGGATCGGGCGCAAGCTCGGCACCGGTGACCGGGCGCAGATGGTCGCGCTGGCGATGCGTGCCGGGGTTATCCGCTGACCTTGAACGACGCGCCCGACCGCACTGCCGCCGAACCGCCATCGGCCGCGTCGGTGCCGTTGCTGCGGCCGGGTGACGGCCTCCCCCCGGTGGTCGCCGATCGGCGGGCGCTTGCGCGGACCGCGGCCGAGTTCGCGGCGGGTACGGGTCCGGTGGCGGTGGACGCCGAGCGCGCCTCCGGGTTCCGGTACTCCCAGCGTGCCTACCTGGTGCAGTTGCGCCGGGCGGGTCCTGGCACGGCGCTAATCGACCCGGTCCCGCTCGGCGGCAACCTGTCCGAGCTGGCCCCCGCGCTCGCCGGACCGGAGTGGGTACTGCACGCCGCGTCCCAGGACCTGTCGTGTCTGGCCGAGCTGGGGCTGGTCCCGGCGAGGCTGTTCGACACCGAGCTGGCCGGTCGGCTCGCCGGGCTGCCCAGGGTGGGGTTGGGTCCGATGGTGGAGCAGCTGCTCGGGCTGGCCCTGGAGAAGGGGCACGGTGCTGCCGACTGGTCGCGCCGCCCGCTTCCCGAGGACTGGTTGGTCTACGCCGCGCTCGACGTCGAGGTGCTGATCGAGCTGTGTGACGTGCTGGCCGGGATGCTGGCCGAGCAGGGCAAGCAGGAGTGGGCCGAGCAGGAGTTCGAGGCCGTGCGTACCGCGCCGCCACCGGCCCCGCGAGTCGAGCCGTGGCGGCGCACCTCCGGAATCCACAAGATCCGCAAACCCCGCGCGTTGGCGGGGGTGCGCTCGCTGTGGGAGGCGCGGGACTCCCTCGCCGCGGAGCGCGACATCGCGCCCGGCCGGGTGCTTCCCGACGCCGCCATCGTCGATGCCGCCGTCGCCGCGCCCGAGTCACCGCATGCGCTGGCCGCGATGGCGGTGTTCCGTGGCCGCTCACAACGTCGGTTGACGAGCTACTGGTTCGCCGCGCTGGCCGTGGCCGCGACGCTGGACCCCGCGGACCTGCCCCGCTCCACTGTGCCCACCGATGGGCCGCCGCCGGTGGCCCGCTGGGCTGACCGCGACCCTGATGCCGCTGCGCGGCTGTCCGCCGCCAGGGTGGCGCTCTCCGCGCTGTCGCGGGAGCGCACCGTGCCGGTGGAGAACGTGCTGCAACCCGACCTGCTCCGCCGGATCTGCTGGTCTCCCCCCGCGGACGTGGCCGACGCCCTGCGGGTCGGCGGCGCCCGCACCTGGCAGGTCGACCTCGCGGTCCCCCTGTTGGAGGTCGCGCTCCGGTGCCGGGCGTGACCCGTATCTGGCGGTAGCGCAGCACATCCGGCCGATCCAGCGCTCATTCCTGCTGCAGTGCCAGAAGCGCCTGTACGGTGGGCTGCCTCCTGTGGACAACTGGGCATGGTGCGGAGGTGACTGCGGCAGGCTGGCGCAATGGGGCGGAACCGCAAGCCGCTGGATGCCGCGCAGCGTGCGGTGAGCGACCGAATGCGTGCACTCGCGCGGGAACCGGGCGGCGTGATCACCGCGGCGCAGTGCGGCGCGCTCGGTGCCGGCGCATCGATGGTTCGCAGCCTGCCGGGTGGCGGTGAACGGCACCGCGTCCGGCGCGGGGTCTATGGCGACGCACGGTGGTGGCCGCCCGGCTGCACGGCTACCCACCTGCGTCGATGCGCCGCGGTACTCGCCGGTCTGCGCTCCACGGCGGCGGTCGTGTCACACACCAGCGCGGCCCGACTGCTGGAGCTCCCGCTGCCACCCCGGGTGGATCCGAGGATCACGATCACCCGCCGCCCGCCCGCGCCGACCAGCGGTCCGCGCTCCGGCACAGTCAGGGTGGCCGTCCACCTTGCCCGCTACGACGATGCCGACGTCGTGTGCCTCGACGGCATTCCGGTGCTGGCCGGTGCCCGGCTGGTGCTCGACTGCTGCGACGCGATGCCGCCCGACTCGGCGTTGGCGATCGCCGACGCGGCCCTTGCCCGCGGTCTGACCTCGCCGGACCGGTTGCACGACGAGGTGGCGCGACGCCGGGGCAGGCCAGGGGCGAAGCTCGCCCGGCTGGTCGTCGGGCGGGCGGATCCGCTGGCCGAGAGCTGGTTCGAGTCGTCCTCGCGCTGGTGGTTGCTCGAGGCCGGGTTGCCGCGACCACAGCTCCAGGTCCGCTTCACCGACGATCGTGGCCTCGTCCGGGTGAAGGTCGACATGCTCATGCGCGATACGTGGACGGTCGGCGAGGCAGACGGGGCGGGCAAGTACGACGAGCCCGGAGCCCTGTTCGCGGAGAAGCGGCGGGAGGACTGGCTACGCGATGCCCACCGCCTGGAAGTGGTCCGGTGGGTGCCGCAGGAGATGCGGACCCCGGCCGGCCGCGCCGAGGTGGCCGATCGCTTTCGACGTGCGTTCGCCCGGCACCGTCGGACCGGCTGAGCCGCATCTCGCGGTATCGCAGGAATCCGACCCGATGCCGGCACGTTTTCCTGCTGCAGCGCCAGTAACGGCGGCGTCAGCCCGGCGGCAGCCGCACCGTCACCGCCAGCCCGCCGCCCGCCACCGGCTCGGCGTGCACCGTTCCGCGGTGGGCGTGCACCACGGCGCGGACGATAGACAGGCCAAGACCCGAGCCGGGGGTGTTCCCGGTGCGCTCCCGGGGCCCGCGGCGGAACGGCTCGAACAGCTCCGCCACCCGGTCGGCGGCGATCTCCGGGCCGCTGGAGGCCACCCGCAGCTCGGCCCACCCGTCGGCGGTGGTCGTGACGCACACCTCCACCCAACCGGCGTGCACGTTGTGCCGCACCGCGTTCTCCAACAGGTTGGCGGCCACCCGCTCCAGCAGGACCGGGTCGCCGACAGCGGCCGGCGAGCCGCCGTGGTGCACCCGCACCCGGAGCCCGCGCGCCGCGGTCTCCGCCCTGATGGCGTCGAGCCCGGACCCGACGAGCGCGGCCAGGTCGATCGGTCGGTGTTCGACGTGCTCGGCCGCCTCCGTACGGGCCAGCAGCAGCAGCCCGCCGATGAGCTCGTCGGCGCGGCGGGTGGCCTCGCGGACCACGGCACCCATCCGACGCAGCTCGGGGACGTCGGCGGCCGGGTCGGCCAGCGTCACGTCGACCTCGGTACGCAGCACCGCCAGCGGGGTGCGCAGCTCATGGCTGGCGTTGGCGACGAAGCGGCGCTGCGCGTCGAAGGCCGCCTGCAGCCGGTCGAGCATGGCGTCGAACCCGGCGGCGAGCTCGGCGACCTCGCCGCGGGCGTCGCGCAGCCCGGTGCGCCGGTCCAGCGAGTCGGCCGAGAGCTGTCTCGCGGTCGCCGTCACGGCGTGCAGCGGGGCCAGCACCCGCCCGACCAGCACCCACGAGACGATCGCGGCGGCCAGCACCACCAGCGGGAACGCGATGAGCCCCGCCTGCAGCACAGCCGACCGTGCCGCGGCACCGACTGCCTCGCTGACCTGCGCGGCCGGCACGTCGAGGTTCCCGACCCGTACCGTGGCACCCGCCGGCAGCGCCGGCACCGCCCGCGCGACGTCACCCACCAGCAGCCACCCCAACCACAGCAGCAGCCCGCTGACCAGAGCCACCAGCGCGGTGCTCAGCAGGGTCAACCGCGGACGCAGCCCGGGGCCGGGAGCGCCCGGGCCGGGAGCGTCGCTGCCCTGGTGGAAGCCCCGGCGCAGCCGCACCACCGGACGACGCACCAGCCTCAGCCCGCGGCCGGTACCCGGTACCCGGCGCCCACCACGGTCTCGATCACGCCGGGCTCACCGAGCTTCTTGCGCAGCGTCATCACCGTGACCCGGACCGTGGTGGTGAACGGGTCGGCGTTCTCGTCCCACACCCGCTCGAGCAGCTCCTCGCTGCTGACGACGGCGCCACCCGCCCCGAGCAGCACCTCCAGCACGCCGAACTCCTTGCGGGTCAGCTCGACGGACCGCTCGCAGCGGCGCACGGTGTGCCGCGCCGGGTCGAGCGCGACGTCGCCGGCGACGAGCAGCGGCGGCACCGCGGGCGTCGCCCGGCGGCCCAGCGCCCGGCAGCGCGCGACGAGCTCGGGGAAGTCGAACGGCTTGGCCAGATAGTCGTCGGCGCCGCGGGACAGCCCGTCGACCTTGTCCGCGAGCGTGCCGCTGGCCGTGAGCATCAGCACCCGGGTGGTCGTCGCGGAGGCGACGATCTCCGCGCACAGCTCGTCGCCGGACATGCCGGACAGGTCCCGGTCGAGCACCACCACGTCGTACCGGGTGACCACCGACTTCTCATGGCCGCTGTCGCCGTCGTAGGCGACGTCCACGGCCATCCCCTCGCGGCGCAGCCCGCGGGCCACGGCGTCGGCAAGCGCCTGCTCGTCCTCGACGATGAGCACCCGCATCAGCTGCCGTGCTCCGCTGCGGCGTCGGCAGGCACCCGACTGCCGGGCAACGCGGCCGCCCATTCGGTGACCCGGCGCGCCACGTCCTGCGCGGTGAGCCCGGCGGCGGCGAGCACGTCCGCGCGGCTGCCGTGGGCGGGGAACTCCTGGGGTAGCGCGAGATCACGCTGCACCACGTCCACCCCGGCGCAGCGCAGCGTGTCGCCCAGCGCGGAGCCGAACCCGCCGTGCCGCCCGCTGTCGGTGACGGTGACGACGAGCCGGTGCCCGCGCACCAGCCCGACGAGCGCCTCGGGCACCGGCAGCACCCAGCGCGGGTCCACCACGGTCACCCCGATGCCTTGGCGGGCCAGTCGCTCGGCCGCGGCCACGCCCAGCTCACCGAACGCTCCGACGCACACCAGCAGCACGGTGGCATCGGTCGCCTCATCCGCGGCCGGCTCGGCCAGCACGTCCACGCCGCCGATCCCGCCACCGCCGACCCGGCGCAGCGCGGGCACCGACTCGATCACCGGTCCCTTGGGGAAGCGCAGCGCGGTCGGCCCGTCATCCACCGCGACGGCTTCGGCGAGCTCCTCGCGCAACGTACCGGCATCCCGCGGGGCGGCCACCCGCATCCCCGGCACCACGCCGAGGATCGACAGGTCCCACATGCCGTTGTGGCTGGGCCCGTCACTGCCGGTGACCCCGGCCCGGTCCAGTACCAGAGTGACGGCCTGGCGGTGCAGCGCGACGTCCATCAGCAGCTGGTCGAAGGCCCGGTTGAGGAACGTGGAGTACAGCGCGACGACCGGGTGCAGCCCCCCGTGCGCGAGCCCGGCCGCCGAGGTGAGGGCATGCTGCTCGGCGATCCCGACGTCGAAGCACCGGTCCGGATAAGCCTGCGCGAACGGCGCCAGCCCGGTGGGATGCAGCATCGCCGCGGTGATCGCCACGATGTCCTGGCGCTCCGCCCCGAGGGCCACCATCGCCTGGGCGAAGACGCTGGTCCAGCCGACCGAAGGGCGGGCGGTCGGCAGCCCCGTGGCCGGGTCGAAGGCCGCCGGGCTGTGCATCTGCTCGGCCTCGTCGTTCTCCGCGGGCGGGTAGCCGTTGCCCTTGCGGGTGACCGCGTGCACGATCACCGGCCCACCGAAGTGCCGGGCCCGACGCAGGGCCGACTCCAGGGCACCGATGTCGTGCCCGTCGATCGGACCGAAGTACTTCAGACCCAGATCGGCGAACAGCTCCTGAGGACTGATCGCGTCCTTCACCCCGGCCTTGACCGCGTGCAACCCGACGTAGAGCGCGCGGCCGATCACCGGGGTGCCGCGCAGCGCCTGCTTGCCGGCGTCGAGGAACCGCTCGTAACCGGGTTGCAGGCGCAGCGACGCGAGCCGGTCGGCCAGCCCGCCGATCGTCGGGGAGTAGGACCGGCCGTTGTCGTTGACCACGATCACGACGTTGCGGTCCTTGCCCGCCGCGATGTTGTTGAGCGCCTCCCAGCACATCCCGCCGGTCAACGCGCCGTCCCCGACCACCGCGACGACGTGGCGGTGGAACCGGCCGGTGAGTGCATAGGCCCGGGCCAGCCCGTCGGCCCAGGACAGCGACGTCGACGCGTGGCTGTTCTCCACCAGGTCGTGCTCGCTCTCGGCACGGCTGGGATAGCCCGAAAGGCCACCGGTCTGCTTCAGCCGGTCCCAGCCGTCGTGACGCCCGGTGAGCATCTTGTGCACGTAGGCCTGGTGGCCGGTGTCCCACACCACACTGTCACGTGGGGAGTCGAACACCCGGTGCAGCGCGATCGTCAGCTCGACGACGCCGAGGTTGGGCCCCAGGTGCCCACCGGTCCGGGACACCGCGGTGACCAGGAACCGGCGGATCTCGGCCGCGAGCTCGGTGAGCTGGGCCGGGGTGAGGCGCTTCAGGTCGGCTGGACCGTGCACGGTTCGCAGGACGCTCACACCGACCACTCTACGGAAGCGGCGGATCCGCGCATCTCGCGACGACGCGACCGGCGCTTCTCACCAGTCCCAGTTCGCGGCGACGACCGAGGTCACCCCGGCGGCGGAGGTGAAGGACGTCGGGAACGTCAGCTGCGGGGCCACCGAGATGGCTGCCCCCACCGCAACGACCGCGACCCCCAGCGCAACGGCGAGCGCCCGGGTGCGCGACCGTATGCCGCCATCCGGCGCGCGGTCTCGGGTCTGCTCAGGCATCTGGCGATCCTTTCCCTCCGAAGAGGTGCGATGACGGGCGAGGTTGCTGCATATGGGCACCCGCGCCGGGCGTTGCCCGGTGCACCGGGCTCGACGCCGCCGGGTCGTCCGGCTGGCGCTGGTTCGGCAGGGCAGTCGAGGACAGGGCAGTCGAAGGCAGGGCATCCGCGGGCAGGTGCACTACCTTGGCAGCGGAGTGCACTGACTCCGTAGGCAGGTGCGCACCCATCCGCACCACGTTGCGCCCGGAGCGCTTGGCCGCGTACAGCGCCGAGTCGGCGACCTCGAGCAGTTGGCGCAGCTCGGACCCGTCGTGCGGGAACGTCGCCCCGCCGACCGAGACGCTGACGTCCCGCACGGTCAGCGGACCGTCCGGCGTCGGGATCTCGACACTGAGGTGCTCGATGCGCTGCCGGATCCGCTCGGCCACCAGCCGCTGCTCGGAAGGCTCGACACCGGCGGACCGGTCGGTACCGAGACCGGGCAGCAGAACGACGAACTCCTCCCCGCCGAAGCGTCCGACCAGGTCGTTGTCGCGGACCTCGGCGCGCAGCGCGGCGGCGATGGCGGCGAGCACCTGGTCACCCGCCAGGTGACCGTGCCGGTCGTTCACCAACTTGAAATGGTCGAGGTCGAGGATCAGGACGGCGGCGCCTGCGTCGGTGCGCTGGGCCCGGCGCAGTGCCCTGGCCGCCTGGTTGTGCCACGCGGCGGCGTTGAGCAGGCCCGTCTTGCTGTCGGTGCAGGCCTGCTCCTCGAGCTGACGGACGAGGATCGCCCGGTGCAGCACGAGGAGCGGCGGCAGCACCAGCAGCACGTGCAGCGGGTTGGACGACATTATCGTGCCGGCGGTGAGCGCGCCCATGGACAGGGTGGCAACCTCGAGCATCACCTCGTCGCCGCGCCCGAGCAGCTGCAGGAACGTGGTGTCGGAGCTGAGGACGATGATGCCGGCGACCAGCGAGGTGTTCACCACGGTGTAGACCAGCAGCGCCAGCACCACCGTGAACAGCCCCACGTTGCTGCTGAACAGGCCGTCCCGGCCGAGGCGGCCCAGCACTGCCGCGGCGCCGTGCACCGCGAGCAGTACGGTCGCGGCGCTGAACACCTGCCGGTAGGCCGGCGTCTTCGCCGGGCGCATCACCCGGAGGTACAGGTGCAGGTAGATCACCACGACGACGGCGCTCGCCAGCGTCGGCGGCAGCAGCAGTGCCGCGGCGAACGTCCACACCGAGCTCAGGTTGACGTGCCCGGACTCGGTCACCCGGCGGCGGACTCGCTCGACACCGACCGAGACCTCGGTATGCACGATCCCGGCCCCGGCCAGGACGATAAGGGTCCACAGGTACGGGCGAGAGCCGGTGGTCGTGCTCAGGTCGGCGACGAGCAGGCCTGCCGTGAGCAGCTCGACGAGCAGGACGGCGGTGAGTGGACGCGCCGGTAGGGACCATAGCGCCCACCGGGTGACCCAGGTAGTGCTGGTGGGCGGCGATGGCCTCACGCGATACCCCTTTCGTCACCATCTCGATCATCCGCTTGAAGCTCAACGGGGCGGATGGTAGCCGGAACAGCACCGGTTGTCACCGATCCGGCCGAGCACAGGCGTCATGCGACCGTGGGGATCGGAACCAGCGACCCGGCAGTGACATTGCGTGACCGAGGGCATGCGGACGCGCTGCGTCACGAGCGGCTGTTGTTTCATCCTTCTGAACGGATCCATCACGCAGCGTCCTGCCACCCTCTGTCCATCCCTGCCCATCGACGCGCAGTTCGGCCAATCGTGCGAGTTTCAACAAACTATCTGCGATGGGACCCGTCGGCGAGCGGAACGTGGCAGCTGAGGTCAACCTCAGGTGGCCGCGGTCTCCCCGACAGCGCGCCTGGACAGTCCCGCCCCCGCCCCCGCAGCCGACCAGGCGAGGGCCGCCAGCGCGGCGACGAGCACCCCGACCGCCCCGCTGAGGGCGACGGCCCCCGCCGGTCCGATCGCCTCGGCGACCGGCGCCGCGACGAGCAGTGCGATCCCCTGCGCCGCGACGATCCCCGCCGACGCGACACCGATCGCCTGACCACGCAGTTCGGTCGGGGTGGCCCGGACGAAGCTGGCCTGGGTCTGCACCAGGTAGGCCGTGGAGCAGGCCCCGGTGAGCGCCCAGAGCCCGACCGTGACGGGCACTCCCGGCCCGAACAGGCACGCCAGCAGCGGGATGCCCGACAGCACCGCCAACGCCCCGATGAGCCGGGGACGCCGCTCGTCGCGCACGAATCGGGTGAAGGCCCAGGCTCCGGCGACGCCGCCGGCCGGAAGTGATGCCATGAGGGCGGCCACTGCGGCCGGGCCGGCACCCGCGGCGGCCGCGTAGGGGGCCGCGAGGCCCTCGGGAACGACGTAGCAGCCGATCAACCAGGCGAAGACGAGCAGGACCCGCCTGCGTGGGTCGGCGGCGACGAGCCGCAACCGCTCCCGCACGTGGGGCCGCGCCGGGTGCGGCCCGGTGGGCGCCGCGGGTGGACGCTGCCGGACTCCGGTGAGCAGCAGCACCGCGGACGCGGCGAAGGTCAGCGCGTCGATCGCGAGCGCGGCCGCCGGGCTCAGCACGACCAGAACCAGGCCACCCACCCCGAACCCGACGATCTGGGCGGACTGGCCGGTGATCTGGCGCACCGCCAGACCCCGCTCGTACAACGTTCCCGCCAGCACGTCGGGCAGCAGTGCGCCCTGCGCCGCCTTGTGCAGCGGGCCCAGCAGCACCGACACCACCAGCAGCACGCCCAGCAGCCACAGCGGGACGGCGGGCACCGTCATCCCGGCAAGGATTCCGGCCCGCATGAGGTCGACCAGGATCATCACCGTACGACGGGAGAACCGGTCTGCGATCCCGCCGAGCAGCAACCCACCGAACAGGGCGGGCAGGAACGTCAGGGCGTACGTCACCGCCGCCCAACCCGCCGAGGTGGTGCGGTCGTAGACGAGGACGGCGAGCGCGACGCGCGCGAGCTGGTCACCCAGGACGGACAGCAGTTCGGCGGACCACAACGCCCGGAACTCCGCGCTGCGGAACACCTGGATGAGCGCGGTCTCGCCGGTCACGGTCCCCCCGGTGCGACGACGGGGTCGGTGTCCCGGTGCGGTCGGTGTCCCGGTGCGTCCGGTGTCACAGGTCCCCTTCGTCCACCGCTGGTTCCTCGTTACCGCCGCCGCTCCCGGTCTGAGCGCGGGAAGCGTTGCGGGATCGGCCACAGGAAACCCGGCACCGGGGCTTCCGCGCCAGACCGTCGTTGATTTCCACCTCAAAAGGTGTGAAGCGATCACAGTTCGTGAGCAAGCCCCGCAGAGGTGCCGCCGTTCGTGCCAATGGCGGGCAGCATGTCGGTAAGCACGATCTGCATGCCCGTCACGCGTCCGGGACGTACGTCCCGTGCCCGGCCTCGCGCAGCGCGGTGCGCAGCCGCTCGGTGTGCGCGTCCTGCTCGGCGCCGTCGATCACCGTGGCAGCGCTCGCGAAGTCGAAGGCGGTCATGTCCCAGGCCGGGAAGACGTGCAGGTGCAGGTGTGGCACCTCGAAACCGGCGATGACCAGGCCGACCCGCGGCGGAGCCCACACCTGCGCAACGGCCCGCCCGACGGCGTGCGCGACCGTGTTCAGGTGCGCCGCAAGGTCGGGCTCGGCGTCGACCCAGCGGTCCACCTCCGCGCGCGGAGCCACGAGGGTGTGCCCCGGACCGAGCGGGTTGATCGACAGGAAGCCGACGACGCGGTCGTCGGACCAGACGAACCGCCCGGGCAGGCCGCCTTCGATGATCTTCGTGAACAGGGTGCTCATCGGGTCTGACCCTACCGGGGCGCACGGCTTCCGGTCACCGCCGTCGCGAGCGACGGGTTACCGGCCGGGCGCCGACCGGAGCGGGCGCCTGCCACGTCCGACGTCGTGTCGGACCTCTCCGCTAGCGTTGTCCGGGACAGTCAGATCGGCCGCGTCCGCGGCCGCGGAACGGGGGGCTCATGCGACCGTGGCCGGGTACCGCCTACCCGCTGGGCGCCAGCTACGACGGTGCCGGCACCAACTTCGCGATCTTCTCCGAGGTCGCCGAGCAGGTCGAGCTGTGCCTGTTCGAGGACGACGGCACCGAGAGCTGCGTGCGGCTCACCGAGGTCGACGGGTTCGTCTGGCACTGCTACCTGCCGGGGATCGAGCCGGGCCAGCGCTACGGCTACCGGATCCACGGCCCCTACGACCCGGCGCAAGGCCTGCGCTGCAACCCGAACAAGCTGCTCATCGACCCCTATGCCAAGGCTGTCGACGGACCGGTGAAGTGGGACGAAGCCGTGTTCGGTTACCCGTTCGGCGACCCGGACGCCCGCAACGACACCGACTCGGCGCCCTTCGTGCCCAAGTCCGTGGTGATCAACCCCTATTTCGACTGGGGCGCGGACCGGCCGCCGAACATCCTCTACCACGAGGCTGTGGTCTACGAGGCGCACGTGCGCGGGCTGACGATCGCGCACCCGGACATCCCCGAGGAGCTGCGCGGCAGCTACTCCGGGCTGGCGCATCCGGTGGTGATCGAGCACCTGGCGCGGCTCGGGGTCACCGCGGTCGAGCTCATGCCCGTGCACGAGTTCGTCCTCGACCACCACCTGCAGGAGAAGGGGCTGGCGAACTACTGGGGCTACAACACCATTGCCTTCCTCGCCCCGCACCACGCATACGCTACGGCGAACAGTCGCCCGGGGAGCCAGGTGCAGGAGTTCAAGGCGATGGTGCGCGACCTGCACGAGGCGGGTATCGAGGTCATCCTCGACGTGGTCTACAACCACACCGCTGAGGGCAGCGACATGGGCCCGACGCTGTCGATGCGCGGCATCGACAATGCGGCGTACTACCGCCTCGTCGCCGGCAACCCACGTCACTACCTGGACTACACCGGCACCGGGAACTCGCTCAACGTGCGCAACCCGCACACCCTTCAGCTGATCATGGACTCGCTGCGGTACTGGGTCACCGAGTGCCACGTCGACGGCTTCCGGTTCGACCTCGCGTCCACCCTGGCCAGAGAGTTCTACGACGTCGACCGACTGTCCGTGTTCTTCGACCTCGTCCAGCAGGACCCGGTGATCAGCCAGGTCAAGCTCATCGCCGAGCCCTGGGACGTCGGCCCCGGCGGCTACCAGGTCGGCAACTTCCCGCCGTTGTGGAGCGAGTGGAACGGCAAGTACCGCGACACCGTGCGCGACTTCTGGCGCGGCGAGCCGGGCACCCTCGGCGAGTTCGCCTCCCGGCTCACCGGCAGCTCCGATCTCTACCAGGACGACGGCCGGCGACCCTATGCGTCGATCAACTTCGTCACCGCGCACGACGGGTTCACCCTCGCCGACCTCGTCTCCTACAACGAGAAGCACAACGACGCCAACGGCGAGGACGGCAACGACGGGGAGAGTCACAACCGGTCCTGGAACTGCGGGGTCGAGGGCCCGACCGACGACGCCGCCGTCCTCGAGCTGCGCGGCCGCCAGCAGCGCAACTTCCTCACCACGCTGCTGCTCAGCCAGGGCGTGCCGATGCTGCAGCACGGCGACGAGCTCGGGCGCACCCAGGGTGGCAACAACAACGTGTACTGCCAGGACAACGAGACTGCCTGGCTGGACTGGTCGCTGGCCGGGAAGAATGCCGGTTTGGTCGGATTCACGGCGGGTGTCGCGGCACTGCGGGCGGCGCACCCGGTGTTCCGCCGCCGCCGGTTCTTCGCCGGGCGCCCGATTGCCCCGCGCCGGCGTCCC
>JBBSGM010000081.1:0-18529 GCA_038254065.1 Mycobacteriales bacterium
TCCGGACCGTTCCCGGCCTTCTTGTGCAGCCTGTGGACCATCTCCACCCCGGCGTTCGCGCCACCCAGGTGATCATTGAGGTAGGTGCCGAGCAACGCGGTCGACGACATGGGCGGCTCCTCTCGCCGTCGAGGAGACTAGACTGGTCGCCTCGCGTTCACGACCGCTGAAAAACTTCGGCTGGGCGATAGGCGAGACGACGAGGCCTGCCGGCGAGTTGCTCTGCATGGGCCGGACCGTTCCGGGCCCGCGCCGCGGTGGCTACGCTGGGGCCGTGTCCCCCCTGGTCCTGGTGGTGGACGACGACGCGACGGTGCGCGACGTCGTCGGCCGTTACCTCGGTGAGGCGGGGTACCGGGTCGACCTGGCCGCCGATGGGCCCACCGGGCTGCGGGCCGCCAGGGAGCGCCGCCCCGACGTCGTCGTGCTCGATCTCATGCTGCCGGGGATGAACGGGCTGGACCTGTGCCGCGCCCTGCGCCGCGCGGGCGAGCGGCCACCGATCGTCATGCTCACCGCGCTGGGCGAGGAGGACGACCGGGTGCGCGGCCTCGAGCTCGGCGCCGACGACTATGTCACCAAACCGTTCAGCCCGCGTGAGCTGGTGCTCCGCGTCGGATCGGTGCTGCGCCGGTCCCGGCCCGCCGAGCCGGTCGGCGCGGCGCCCGCTGCGCTCGTCGACGGGGCGTTGCGGGTGGACCCGGCGGCCCGCGCCGCCGCGCTCGGGGGCACCCCGCTCGCGCTGACCGCCCGTGAGTTCGAGCTGCTGGCCTTCCTGATGGCGTACCCCGGACGCGCCTTCACCCGGGCCGAGCTGCTGGCGCAGGTGTGGGGCTGGGAGTTCGGCGATCAGTCGACGGTCACCGTGCACGTGCGCAGGCTGCGCGAGAAGGTCGAGGTCGACCCGACCAGGCCGCGCCGGATCGCGACGATCTGGGGCACCGGCTACCGATACGACCGGGAGGGGTCGACCGTGGGCGAGCAGGCGAACCCACCCTCGGACACCGCAGCTGCGGGCGTCGACGAGGACGGCCAGTGACTGCGGACCTGCTGAGCGTGCTGACCGAGTTCTGGCACGCGGCGCCCTACGCGCTGCTGTTCACCCTGCCCGTCGCGCTGGCGGGATGGGTGCTGCTGAGCCGCATGCGGCGGCGCTCGATGACGGCGGCGATGACCGTCCTGGTCCTGGTCCCGCTCACCGCGGCGCTGGTCGGGGTCCTCGGGGTCAGCGGGTTCATGTACACCCCGCAGCTGGTCGGGACGGTCGCGGTGTGCACCGTGGTCGCGGTCGTCACCGTCCCGGTCGGGCTGCTGCTGGGTCGGCGCGTGGCCGGCGACGCGCTGTGGCAGCGGGAGGCCCGCGAGACCGAACGCCGGGCCGAGGAGTCACGACGCGAGCTGGTCGCCGGGATGAGCCACGACTTGCGCTCCCCGCTGGCCGGGATCCGGGCGATGACCGACGCGCTGCTCGACGGCGTGGTGCATCGACCCGACGAGGTCGCCGACTACCTGCGCCGGATCCGTCGGGAGTCGGTGCGGATGACCCGGATGGTCGAGGACCTGTTCCAGCTCTCCCGGGCGACGTCGGGCGCGCTGCGGCTGCACCCGTCCCGGCTGGCGCTGGGCGAGGTCGTGTCCGACGCCGTCGCGGCCGAGGCGGCCGAGGCGGCCGCGGCGGGGGTGCGGGTCCTCGCGGCCGATCCCGAGCGCTGGCCGACGGTGTCGGGCAGCGACGCCGAGCTGACCCGGGTGGTGCGCAACCTGCTGTCCAACGCGATCCGACACACCCCCGACGGGGGGACGGTGCTGCTGTCGGCAGGTTCGGGCGACGGAGAGGCATGGCTGCGGGTGCAGGACCCGTGCGGCGGGATCCCCGAGGCCGACCTGGACCGGATCTTCGATGCCGGGTACCGCGGCACCACCGCCCGTACCCCCGGCGAGCAGTCCGGCGCCGGGCTGGGGCTGGCCATCGCCCGTGCGCTGCTCGAGGCGCAGCAGGGTCGCATCTCGGTGGCCAACGAGGGCATGCACTGCCGGTTCGAGATCGTGCTGCCGCTCGACCCGGCACCCGCCGACGTCCTCCCCGCCCGGTAACCGCACTTCGGAGCCACGCTGCTGCTGCGGGGCGGCTTCCGGCAGCAGGGTGGCTCCGAAGTGCGGTCAGGGGGCGGGGGCAAGCAGCTCGACGAAGGAGCGCTGCCCGGTGTAGGTGGCGGTGCGCGCCAGGCCCGCGGCGGCGGCCAGCTCCGTCAATGCGTCGGCACCGACGCTGGCCCACGGAACCGGGTCACCGAGGCCTGCGGCGGTACGCACCCGGACGGTGCCCTGCCACAGCAGCCCCGGGCGCGATGCCGCCTCGACGAGCAGCGTTCCACCCGGCGCCAGCAGCATGCGGGCCCGGTGCAGCAGCACCAGCGGGTCGCCGCCGATACCGATGTTGCCGTCGGCCAGCAGCACGTGACACCATTCGCCCTCGCCGGGCAACGGGCCGAACAGGTCGGCGCAGACCATCGCGGCGCGCCGTCGCCGGCACTGCACCCGCGCCGACGTGGAATGGTCGACCCCGAGCGCGGGCAGCCCGCGCTCGGCCAGCGCCGCCACCAGCCGCCCCGGTCCGCAACCGAGGTCGAGGACCGAGCCGTGGCAGCGGTCGAGCAGCCACTGGTCCTCCCCGCCGGCGGCGCCCTGCCAGCGCTGGACCTCCAACAGCTCCTCGACGCCGTCGCAGCGCACCATCAGGGCGGCATCACCGGCGACGGCGCGGTCGAAGCCCGTCGTCGTGGTCAGCATGCGCAGCGCAGCACGGGCAGAACCGACACTGCGGCGGCGAACCGGGTGGCCGGTGCGTCGAGGGCCACCGCCAGCGCGTCGGCGGCGGTGTCGACGTCGGTCAGCGCGGGCAGCGCGGCGACCCGCAGCCCGGCCGCGCGCAGCGCAGCCGCGGTGCGCTCCCCGGTGTCGTCGCGCGACATCGGTACGTCCGCGAGTACGGCGGCAGCCCTGGGGTCGCGCAGGCCCAGCGCCCACCAGCCGCCGTCGGTGGCCGGGCCGAGCACCGCGTCGACGCGCCCGCGCCGCAGCCGGTCCAGACAGTCGACGAGCAGCGGCCCGTCGACCTGCGGAGTGTCCATGCCCAGCTGCAGGGTCGGCAGCCCGGGCAGGAGCGCGGCAGTGTCGGCGTGCGCGGCGGCGATTCGCTCGCCGAGGCCGTCGCCGCGCTGCGTGGGCGTCGGGATGGTGCGCAGCGCGGCGGCCAGCTCGGCGCCGCGGGCGGCGCGGGAGAGGCAACCGGTCAACGCGACCACCGGGTGCCCGCCCGGGATGGCGCGCAGCGCGTCGAGGGTGTCGAGCAGCGCCGCCGCGGCGATGTCGGCGGCCTGCTCCGGGGTGGCCGGCGGGCACAGCCGGGTCTTGACCAGGCCGGGCTCGGGTGCCTTGGCCAGCATGAGCAGGGCCGCCGCGGAGTGCAGTGCCGTCACCGGAGCAGCCCGGCCATGTCGCGCGCGGCACGCACCGTGCCGGTCACCGAGCCGGAGACCTTGGACTTCCCGCCCGCCCGCCTGCGGTACACGACATCGACCTCGACGAGCCGCCAGCCGGCGGCACCCGCGCGCAGCAGCAGCTCCAGCGGGTAGCCGAAAGCCCGGTCGGCGACACCCAGCTCCAGCAGCCGACGGCGCTCGCCGACCCTGATCGGCGCGATGTCGTGCACCGGCACTCCCCGGTGGCGCAGCAGGGCGGCGATCGCCGCATTGCCGGCGCGGGCGTGCCACGGCCAGACCCCGGCGGAGTCCGGCACCCTGCGCCCGATGGCGAGGTCCGCCCGCCCGGAACGCACCGCGTCGGCCATCCAGGGCAGGACGGACGGATCGAGGGATCCGTCACCGTCGAGGACCGCGACGAGCTCGGCCCTCGCGGCTTCCAGCCCGGTGTGCACGGCAGCCCCGTACCCACGCCGGGGCTCGACGACCACCCGGGCTCCGTGCGCCGCGGCGACCGCCGCGGTGGCGTCGGACGAGCCGTTGTCCACGACGAGGACCGGCCAGCCCACCGGCAGGCTGCTGAGCACGGCCGGCAGCGCCTGGGCCTCGTCCAGGCACGGCAAGATAATCTCGGGAGGGCACACCACGTCAAGATCTTGGACCATCGGCGCCGGTTCGGCTCATCGGGGGCCGGTTACCGAAGGGTGACGTTGCGGTGGACGACCGCTGCGCTCCGTCCGGCGGTCTCCCGCAGCGGGTCCGTCGCGAACGCGGCGACGCCCTCGGCGAAACTGACGCGGGCCCGGAACCCGAGCCGGGCTGTGGCCAGGGCCGGGTCGGCGACGACGTGCCGGACGTCCCCTGGTCGGGCGCCGCCGACGACGACCGGATCCGGGCCACCCATCGCGGTGGCCAGCGTCGTGGCCAGGTCACCGATGGTGTGCGGCTCGCCGGAGCAGACGTTGACCGCGGTCAACCCGCCCGCCGGCGCCTCGGTGCCCAACGCGAGGGCGTTCGCCGCGGCGACGTCGGTGACGTGCACGAAGTCACGGCGCTGCGCCCCGTCCTCGAGCACCCGGGGCGCCTCGCCCCGCTCCAGTGCCGACCGGAAGATCGAGGCGACCCCGGCGTAGGGGGTGTCGCGGGGCATCCGCGGGCCGTAGACGTTGTGGTAGCGCAGCGACCACACCGCGGCGCCGGTCTGCCGCGCCCAGGCGGCGGCCAGGTGCTCCTGGGCGAGCTTGGTGGCGGCGTAGGTACTGCGCGGGTCGAGCGGCGCGTCCTCGCCGACGAGACCGGACACCAGGTCGCGGCCGCACTGCGGGCAGCGGGGCTCGTAGCGACCGGCGTCGAGGTCCGCGCGGGCGCGCGGGCCGGGCCGCACGACCCCGTGCACCGGGCAGTCGTAGCGCCCCTCGCCGTAGACGACCATCGAGCCGGCGAGCAGCAGCCGGGTGACGCCCACGGCGTGCATCACCGCGAGCAGCACCGCCGTGCCGAGGTCGTTGTGCGCGGCGTAGTCCGGGGCGTCGGACGGGTCCACCCCGTGCCCGACCATTGCGGCCTGGTGACATACGGCGTCCACCCCGGGCAGCAGGCGGGCGAGCAGGTCCGCGTCCCGGACGTCGCCATGCACCAGTTCGTGGCCCGTGCTGTCGGTAGCGGGGCTGTGGGTGGCGGGTCCGGTGCCGTGTGCCTGCGGGAGGAACGCGTCGAGCAGCAGGACATCGTGCCCGTCGGCAGCCAACCGGTCCGCGATGTGCGAGCCGATGAACCCGGCCCCGCCGGTGATCAGGATGCGCATCGGACGAGGCTAGTCAGGCCTCCGGCGGCTCGGTGCGACAGGTGCCGACGATCTGGATCGGCTGCTGCCAAGGTAGCCGCCTGCTGTCGGCAGCTGCCGCACGAAGAGCGTCGTCAACTTAAGGTTGGACGGTCTGCCATCGTCAACCTACAGTTGACGTACGACGAGTCCGATCCGTATGACAAATCCAGTCCGGCTCGACGACCTGATCGAGGCCATCAAGGAGGTGCACTCCGACGCTCTCGATCAGCTTTCCGACGCGGTCATCGCGGGGGATCACCTCGGCGAGGGGGCCGACCATCTGATCGGCCACCTCGTCGACCGGGCAAGACGCTCGGGCGCGTCCTGGACGGACATCGGCCGGAGCATGGGGGTCAGTAAACAAGCAGCTCAGAAGCGGTTCGTTCCGAAGGGCCCCGGCGAACCGTCGGATCTCGATCCCGCCCGGGGATTCAGCCGGTTCACCGAGCGGGCGAGGAACGTCGTGATGGCGGCGCAGAACGAAGCCCGGGCGGCAGGCAACGACAAGATCCGACCCGAACACCTGGTGTTGGGGCTCCTGAGCGAGCCGGAGACACTCGCCGCCGGGTCGCTCGTCGCGCAAGGGGTGCCGCTGGAAAACCTACGGCAGACCGTGACCGCGACGCTTCCGCAAGCGGCCGACCAGGTGCCCGGGCTCATCCCGTTTGATTCGCAGTCGCGAAAGGCGCTGGAACTCACGTTTCGAGAGGCCCTGCGGATGGGCCATAACTACATCGGGACCGAGCACATCCTGCTCGCATTGCTGGAACTCGAGGACGGCACGGGCGTGCTCGCGGTCCTCGGCGTCAACAAGGCGACTGCCGAAGCCACCATCACCGCCGCCGTCCGTGCCGCCGGCCAGCAGAACCTTGAGGGACCGTCCTGAGGTTGCGGCGGTCGATGCTGGACCAGGCGCGAGGTGCCCCGCGTCGATGACCCCGGCGCTCTCGGAAACGGCAGCTGGCAGCCGAGCTGACCCGCGGAGCGCGGCCGCGGTCCGAACCTCGCGCCCCGCAGCGGCGTCCGCGGTGGCACAGTCCTCGGCGTGCAGGTGCTGATCACCGCCGGACAGCTGCTGGCTGGACCCATGGGAGAGCGGACCCCTGACGCTG
Source organism: Mycobacteriales bacterium (assembly GCA_038254065.1). Classification (GTDB taxonomy): domain Bacteria; phylum Actinomycetota; class Actinomycetes; order Mycobacteriales; family Pseudonocardiaceae; genus Pseudonocardia. The sequence continues at coordinate 6,420 of JBBSGM010000081.1, forward strand.
CGGTGCTGGTCGACGGCGCGATGATCGTGGCGGCAGGCCCACGGGCGCGGGTCCGGGCCATCGCCGGGCCCGAAGCGACCAGGATCGACCGACCGAACGCCACCGTGCTCCCCGGCCTGGTCGACGCGCACGTGCACCTGGCCTTCGAACCCGGCCCCGGGCTGATCGAGGCGGTCCGGGACGCCGAGGATCTCGACCTCGTCCGCACCATGGCAGGACACGCCCGGCAGTTGCTCGACGCCGGGGTGACCACCGCCCGGGACCTCGGAGACCGCGGCGGGCTCTCGGTCCGGATCCGCGACGCCGTCGCGGCCGGCCGGCTCGCCGGGCCGCGGCTGCGCGTGGCGACCGTGCCGCTGACGGTGCCCGACGGGCACTGCTGGTTTCTCGGCGGGGAGGTCGCGGGCGAGGCCGGCATCCGGGCGCGGGTGCGCGCGAACGCCGCCGCCGGAGCCGACTGGATCAAGGTGATGGGCTCGGGCGGCCAGCGCACCCCGGGCGGCGCGCAGATGTGGGAGCCGCAGTTCACCGCCGCCGAGCTGGCGATCGTCGTCGACGAGGCCCGCCGGCACGGGTTGCCGGTGGCGGTGCACGCACACGGTACGACGAGTATCGCCGACGCGGTGGCCGCCGGGGTGTCGACCGTGGAGCACTGCACGTTCCTGGCCGGCCCGAGTCGCTCGGATTTCCGTCCGGACCTGGCGGACTCGATGGCCGCGGCCGGAGTGGTGGCCTGCCCGGCCAGCTCCGGCAACTGGCGGCCACTGGCCAAGCGGGTCGGGCGGGAACGCATCGAGGAGCTGTTCGGCCGGCTGCGCAGGCTCGCCGACCACGGGGTGACCGTCATCCTCGGCAGCGACGCCGGGCTGAACCCGTTCGCGGGGTTTGCCGGGGTCGTCGCCAACTGGGGCGACTGGGGCTTCAGCCCGGGGGAGATGATCGAGACGGCGACGACGGGGGCCGCCGTGGCACTCGGGCTCGGCTCGGTCACCGGTCGGATCGCGCCCGGGATGGAGGCGGACCTGCTACTGGTCGACGGCGATCCGCTGGCCGACCTGACCGCGCTGCGCCGGATCTCCCACGTCGTGGCGCGGGGCCGGGTGCATGTGCCCGGCTCCCCTCCGGTACCCGCTGTCGCCCGCCCGACCGCTACCGACCCAACCGGTCCCGCAGCCCGCTCGCCCGGCTGACCGGCCTGCCCACCGCCGTCCGCACCGCCTGCTCGGTGCCCACCACCCGCACCGACAACCGAGCCCGGGTGATCGCGGTGTAGAGCAGCTCCCGAGTGAGCAGCGGCGACTCGGGCGGTGGGAGCACCACGGTGACCCGGTCGAACTGGCTGCCCTGGCTGCGGTGCACGGTCATCGCGTGCACGCTCTGCACCCCCGCGAGCCGGCCGGGCGCGACCTCCAGGGGTGCCCCGCCGCGGGGGAACACCGCCTTCACCCCCCGGCCCGAGCGGACGACCACGCCGGTGTCGCCGTTGTAGAGCTGCAGGTCGTAGTCGTTGGCCGTCACCAGCAGCGGCCGCCCCGGGTACCACTCGCCGTCCTGGCCGGTCACCGGCGCGGACCCGCCGTCAGCGAGCCACCGTTCGACCTCCGCGCTCCACCGGACCACCCCGTAGGGCCCGCCCCGGTGCCCGCACAGCAGCCGGTGCCGGTCGAGCTCCCGCAGCGCGCCCGGGCCGTCCCCGGCCCGCGCGGCCCGCGCCAGCGCGCCGCCGGCTGCCAGGACGTCCGCCCGCAGCCCGCCGAGCCCGACCGGATCGCGGTGCTCCAGGTCGGCGGTCTCGACGAACTCCAGGTCCCCGGTGCCGGCCCGCAGATGGCGCAGGGCGGCGTCGGCGTCGGCGGCCTGCACCGCGCGGGCGAGCGCGCCGATGGCGTTGCCGAAACGCCAGGTCCGGCGCAGCGTGACCACGCCGTGCACCACCGGCGGATGCCGTGGGCCCACTTCGCCGACCGCAGCCAGCCGCGCATCGAGGTCGGGCTCGGGGTGCCCGGGGGCCCGCGCCAGGTCGCCCAGCACCGCCCCCGCCTCCACCGAGGCGAGCTGGTCCGGGTCGCCGACCAGTACCAACCTCGCGTCGGGGCGCACCGCCTCCAGCAGCCGGGCCATCAGGGTCAACGACACCATCGACGTCTCGTCCACCACCACCACGTCGAAGGGCAGCCGGTGGTGCCGATCGTGAGCGAAGCGGCTGGTCGAGCCGGGTTTGTGACCGAGCAACCGGTGCAGGGTCACCGCGGTGAGGTCACCGAGGCGGACCCGGTCGGGGCCCGGGAGCTCGGCGGTGTGCTCGCGGACGGCCTCGCCGAGCCGGGCCGCGGCCTTGCCGGTGGGCGCCGCCAGCGCGATCCGTGGCGGTGGGGTGGTCAGGTCGGCCAGCAACGCGAGCAGCCGCGCCACCGTGGTCGTCTTGCCGGTGCCGGGGCCGCCCGCCAGCACCGTCACCCGACGCAGCGCGGCGACGGCGGTGGCGCAGCGCTGTAGGTCGGGGGGCGGCAGGTCGGGGAATGGGGGGTCTGCGAACGGTAGGTCGGGCACCGGCGCCGGCGCGGGCGGGAACAGCCGATCCAGCCCCGCCCGCAACCGTCGCAGGTCGACCACCGGCGGCGCGGCGGCGGCCCTGGCGCGCAGCTCGGTGCGGACCTGCTCCTCCTGGCGCCAGTACCGGTCCAGGTAGAGCAACCCGGGTGCGCCGACCAGCCGCAGCGGGGGGCCGTCCGGCGCGTGGGCGCCCACCGCCACCAGGGCACTGGCCGCGCAGGCGGCGCGCCAGGCGGCGGGCTCGGGCCAGGGCACCGCCGAGACGTCGACGAGCTCGTCCCCCTCGCCGAGCACGGTACGCCCGACGGCGTCGAGGTCCAGACACGTCGCGCCGTGCCGGATGGCGCGGACCGCGAGCGCGACCGCGAGCAGCACCGATCCGTCGGTCTCACCGCCGAGCCTGCCCAGCCGGGTCGCCACGTGCACGTCGGCCGCCGCGAGCACACCCGCGGCGTTGAACGTGCCCAGCAGGCCCGATGCGGAGCACGCGAACCGCGGATCGTGCGGGTCCACGATCAGCGGCCGGGTCACGACACCCCCTCGTCGAGCAGCCGGGACAGCTCCACGACCAGCACCGCCGGCGGTGCCCAGCCGAACACCCCGCACGGCGTGCCGTCGACGACCGGGGTGTCCGGGCCGCACATCCCGCGCAGGAACAGGTAGAGAACACCGCCGAGATGGGCTTGCGGCTCGTAGCCGGACAGGCGCCAGCGCAGGAACCGGTGCAGCGCGACGGAGTAGAGCAGCGCCTGCAACGGGTAGTGCGCGGCCGCCATCGCCCCGGCCAGCGCGCCCGGCACGTAATGCGCCGAGGTGAGCGGGTCGCGGCCGGTCGGGCCGGTGGGGCCGAGCCAGTTCGTCTTGTAGTCCACCACCACGAACCGCCCGTCGACCCGCAGCACGGCGTCGATGCTGCCGGTGAGGTAACCGCGCAACGGCTGGCCGGCCAGTGCGGGGGAGGCGAGCAGATCGGGGTAGCCGCGCAGCGGGTCACCTGGCGTCAGCCGGCGGCACAGCACCGGGGCGAGCGCGCCGAGGGTGAGCTGCGGGCCTTCCCCCCGGCGCGCCGCGTCGCCGCCCGCCAGCGGGAGCTCGAAGTCCAGCTCGGCCAACCGGTCGGCCCGGCCGACGTCACGCAGCCGGCGGTCCCCCGCCAGCGGCCCCAGGGGCGTCTCCACCACCGGCACCAGCGCCGCGGCCAGCACCACCGGGTCGAGACCGAGCGCGGTGCCGCGGTCGAGCTCACGGCGGGCGCACGCGGTGAGTTCGCCGAGCAGGTCGGGTGCCGTGGTGTCGACGGTCTCGAACACCGCGTGCACCAGCGTGCCGAACTCGGCGCCTACCGGCAGCTCAGCCATCGGGGAGGGGACGGCCCGGGTCGGCGGGGCGGTCGGGCTGTCGCGGTCCCGGGCCGGCGCCACGATATCGGCACCGTCGGCGGGTTCGTCGCCGGTGCCCGGCTCCTCGGGCTCACCGGCCATCCCGGGCGAGTGGGTCGAACCTGCGGCGTGCGTCGCGTGTGCGTCAGCGGTGAGCCCGCTGTAGGATGTACGCCGCCACCCGGTGTCGATGTTGCGCTCGAATGCCGCGACGCGCAGCGGAGCGGTCGCGATCCCCGGGTGGCCGGCCCGCGGGGCCGGGGGCGCGGTGGCCGGTAGCGGCTCCACCACGAGCTCGGGGGACTCCAGCCGGCGCAGCAGCGCGAGCACCTCGGCGTCGTCGGGAACCCGGTAGCTCTCCGTGGGCGCGGTACCGGGTTCCGGGCGGCCCAGCAGCAGCCGATGCAGGGCCGAGGCGGGGGTGTTCGTGGTCGGCGCCCACCAGATGACCACCTGGCAGCACGCCCTGGTGAGCGCGACGTAGAGCAGCCGCAGGTCCTCGCCGCCCTCCTCGGTGCGGTGTGCGTCGCAACGCTGCTTCCAGCCGCCGCCGGTGGCACCACCCACGTCGAGCACCCGGTGCCCGTCGTCGTCGTGCAGCAGCGCGAACTCGAGATCTCCCGGCACCCAGCGGTCCCAGCCGAACGGTACGTAGACGACCGGGAACTCGAGGCCCTTGCTGCGGTGCACGGTGACGATCTGCACGGCGTCGGTGTCGGACTCCAGGCGCCTGCTGCGTTCGGGGCCGGTGTCGGCCGCCGCGTCGGCCCTGCGGTGCCGCAGCCACTCCACCAGCGCGGCCGGGCCGAGGTGGCCCTCGACCGCGGCATGGTGCAGGGCCTGTCCGATGTGGCGCAGGTCGGTGAGCACCCGCTCGCCGCCGGTCGCAGCGAGCAACCGCTCGATCAGCCGGGTGCGGGTGGTGACCGCCTCCTGCAGCGCCGCCACCCCGCGCTCGACGAGCAGGCGGGACCAGCGGCGCAGCAGGGCACCGAGCTCGTCGAGCACCTCGTCGGCCGACGGGCCGCACAGCTGCTCGACGGTGTGCCCGAGGAAGCAGGTCAGTGCGGCGGATCGCACCCTGCCGGCGCGCTGCGGCTGCTCGACGGCCTCCAGCAGGGTCAGCCATTCCCGGGCGACCGGGGTGGCGAACATACTCGCCGTACCGGTGAGCACCGCGGGCACGCCGGCGGCCACGCAGGCGTCCCGGACCAGCACGCCCTGGACGTTGGTCCGCACCAGCACGGCGACGTCCCCTGGACGCAGCGGCCGGCCGTCGTCGGTTGCCCCGGCGCCTGGTCGGGACAGCCGGGCCGGGCCGGCCAGCAGCGCCGCGAGGTCGGCGGCGACGTCGGCGGCCACCACCGGCCTGGCCGCGCCGACGGTGGCCAGCTTCTTGCTCGGCGGCACCGACAGCCGGTCGCAGCCGACCACCCGCAACCGCAGCGGCGTGTCCACCGGCGCACCGGCGAGCCGCCGGCCCTCGTGCGCGGAGCGGACCCGGTGCACGACGATCCGCTCGTCGCCGAGCGCCGCGCCGCCCCACACCGTGTCGAGTGCACTGAGCAGCGGGGCGTCGCTGCGGTAGTTGCGTCCCAGAGTGGCATGCGCGTCCGCCTCGTCGACGGCGTGCAGGTAGCTGACGACGTCGGCACCCCGGAAGGCGTAGATCGCCTGCTTCGGGTCGCCGATCAGCACCAGCACCGCGTGCCCGTGGAAGGCCCGCTCCAGGATCTCCCACTGGATCGGGTCGGTGTCCTGGAACTCGTCGACGAGCACCACGCGGTAACGGCCGCGCAGCCGCGCGCAGGCCGCGGGCCCGCGGGCCGGGTCGACGAGTGCGTCGCGCAGCCGGGTGAGCATGTCCTCGTAGCTGAACAGCCCCCGCGCACGCTTGCGCCGCTCGACCTCGGCGCGCACCGCGACAGCGAAGCTGTACCGCACGTGGGCGGCCGTACCCGGATCGGCGTCCGCGGGCTCGAGGCGCGCCTGCGGGTCGCCGACCGAGCGGCGCGCCAGGCTCAGCCCGACGGCGCGGTCGAAAGCAGGACGCCCGGTGCCGCCCGCGTACTTGCGGACGTAGAAGTCGTCGACGACCTCGGTGACCAGGTCGTCGATCGACTCGGTGAACACCGCGTCCGGATCGGCGTCGCCGAGCACGCCCAGCCCGGCGAGCATCTGCTGGCAGAACTGGTGGGTGGTGGCGATGGTGGCCGCGTCGAAATGGGCCACCGCGCGGGCGACGCGGCGCCGGCGCAGGGCGACCTCCTCGGGAGCGGCGCGGGCCAGCAGCGCGAGCACCTCGTCGTCCCCCGCGCGGGCCGCCACCGGGTCGGCCAGCCCGTGCTCGGCGCTGACCAACCGTTCCCGGACCCGTTCGCGCAGCTCCTGGGTGGCCTCCCGGCCGAACGTCACCAGCATCAGTTCGGGCAGCTCGGCGTGCCCCTCTGCGATGTAGCGGACAGCCAGCGCGGCGATCGTGAACGTCTTGCCGGTGCCCGCGCCGGCCTCCAGCACGGTGGTGCCGGTGGGCAGCGCGCCGCAGACGTCGAAGACCGTGGGAGCGCTCGTCACGATCCCTCCTCCAGCGTCTCGGCCGCGAGCAGCGGCGCCCACAACCCGACGGCGAGCGCACCGAAGCGGGTGGGCTCGGTGCCGGTGTCGAGCACGAAGGGGACCGGGCCGTCCGGCGCCGCCAGCAGCACCGAGGCCGGCGCGCCGACACCCCACACCAGCTCGTGTGCCGGGTCGACGCCGTCGCATCCGGCGCGACCGGACCACTCACGTTCCGCGGCCGCGGCGGCCCGGGCCGCAGAGCTGCGGGGGAGCCGCGTACGGGCGTAGGCGTGCGACGTCCGCCCCGCGATCGGCAGCGGTTCGCGTAGTCCGGCGCGGTGCAGGGCGACGACGTCGGCGAGCACCCTGGCGGCGATGGCCCGGTCGAGCGGGCCGAGCACCGAGCACGCGGTGCCGCCGTGGCCGCGACCCAGGGTCAGCGCGCGCCAGGGCCGGTCGGGATCGGCGACGGTGAGCGCGAGCAGCTGCACCCAGGCCCGCAACCGGTGCTTGGGCCCGAGCCGGGAGTACTCGACCCGCACCACCGCGTCCCCGTGCACGCCGCCGACCGTGCCCGTCACCACCGGGCCGCCGCCGGGCAACTCGGCGCGTAGGTCGACCGAGGACGCGGCCGCCGCGGACCCCGTCCGGCACCTCCCGGCCGCGGCGACCAGCGGCTCGACGTCGACCAGCACGTCGTCGAGCAGCCGGGTGCCCAGTGCGCCGGGCGGCAGCGCGCCGCGGCGCCACTCGGCCGACACGCAACGGCCCAGGGTGTGCCCGGCGAGCCGGTCACGCAGCAGCCGGTCACCCACCGCCCACCGCGCCAGCGCGTCGAGCTCCACGGGCAGCGCGTCACCAGGGTCGCCGTCCTCGGCGAACCGGGTCAACCCCATCCGCTGGCGCAGGAACGCCTTCACCGGGTGCTCGACGAACCGGGCCAGGTCCTCGAGCTGCACCACCGGGACAGGGGCAGCGGTGCCGGCAGCCGGGTCAGCGTCCGGTGCCGGCGGCAGCGGGCGCTCCACGAACCTGCGCGGCGACCGACGTTCCGCGGCCCCCGCGAGCGCGCCGGCGAGCGCGGCCCGGTCGAAGCTGAACGGGCCCGCCGCGCCGAGTGCACCCGGGGCGAAGTTTCGGATGTCGAAGGGCTGCAGCGGATGGCGCACCACGATGTGCTCACGTGCCGGGCGGCCGTCGGTGGTGCGCACCGTCGCATCGACCGTGTCGAGCAGCTCCCCCAGCGGCACCGCGGGCGGGCGGCGGGCGTTGGTCCGCTCGTCGGCGCCCGAGTAGAGCACCACGAGGTGCTCGGTGGCGGCCCGGACCGCATCGAGCAGCAGCTGCCGGTCCTCACTGCGGGGGTCGCGCTCGCCGACCCGTGGGTCGCGGGCGAGCACGTCGTCGCCGTCCGGAGCACCGGTCCGGGGGAACACCTGGTCGTCGAGCCCGAGCAGGCAGATCACCCGGTGCGGTACCGAGCGCATCGGCACCAAGGTGGCGACGGTGAGCGTCCCGGTGCGGAAGTTCGACCTGGTCGGACGATCGCGCAGCCGGTCGGCCAGCAGCCCACGCGCGTCGGCCGGCGTGAGCGGAACGGCGTCGGCCTGCGGGCCCCCGCACCGCACGAGGTCGGCGAGCTCGGCATGGGCCCTGGTGACCTGCCAGGCGTCGGCGGCCGTCGTGGTGGTGGTGAGTACGTCGAGGCCGTGGGTGAGCGCGTCGGTCCAGCCGCGCAACGGCCGCTCACCGGTCAGCCCGTCGAGCACCGCACCGAGCCGGTCGACCAGCTCGGCGAAGCGCCCGACGAGGTCGACGTCGCCGGAGTCGACGTCGTCGAGCGGCAGCGCGGTGCCCAGCCAGCCCTCGCCTTCGTGGTCGTCCTCGGCCACCGCGACACCGAGCAGCATCCGGTCCAGGCCCGCCGACCAGGTGTTCTGACCAAACGCTTCCAGCCGGTAGGGGCGGCGGTGCTCGGCGTCGAGCCCCCAGCGCACCCCGGACCGCACCACCAGCTCCGCCAGCCGGTCGAGGTCGTCGTCGTCGAACCGGAACCGGCGGCGCACCGGCGCGGCCGCGGCGAAGTCGAGCACCTGTGAGGACGTGAGCCGGGAACCGGCCAGCTCCAGCAGCGTGGCTGCGGTGTCGAGCAGCGGGTTGACCTGGCGCAGCGCGCGGTCGGCGAGGCGCACCTGGAGCCGGTGCCCGGGATGTACCAGCTCGGCGCCCGCGTCCGCGGTGCCGTCGCCGAGGACCAGCCCGAACGCGGCCGAGATCAGCGGCGCGAACGCCTCGATGTCCGGGCACATCACCAGCACGTCGCGCGGTTCGAGCGTCGGGTCGCCCGCCAGCAGACCGAGCACGACCTCACGCAGCACCTCGACCTGCCGGTCGGCGCCGTGACACGCGTGCACCTGCACGCTGCGGTCGGCCGGGTGCAGCAGCGGCCGCTCTTCGGGCCGTCCGGGCAGCGGCCGACCGTCGGGCGCGCGGTCGTCGCGCAGGTCGAGATGCAGCCTGCCGAGCAGGGTCGCGGGCGGGTCGGGCAGCGGATGGTGCCGGTCGGTGCCCGGCGGCAGCCGCAGCTGGAGCTCGCGCACGTCGCGGGCCAGCGAGCGCAGCAGCGGATGCACGGCGAGGTCGGCGGTCGGGTCGCCACGCCTGCGGACCACGGTGCCCGGGTGCGGGCGGACCGCGTCCCAGAGGGCGGGTGAGGGGTGCGCCAGCCACAGGTGCACGTCGCGGTGCGCGGCCAGCGCACCGAGGACCGCGAGCTGGTCGGCCGGCAGCCGGGTCGGGCCGAACAACGACAGCCGCGGCGGCAGGTCGGCCAGCGCAGGGTCGGCTCGCAGTGCCTCGACGGCGGTCGCGACCCGCTCCGCCGGGCCGGGTCCGTCGAGCCGGACCCCGAGCCGCCGCCACAGCTCCGGCTGCCAACGCAGGTCCGCGGGCAGGGGGTGGGAGCCGTCGGTGCAGGCGCCGGCCGCCCAGGCCGCCAGCATGTCGGCGCGGTGCGCCGCGTATCCGGTGAACAGCTCGGCCAGCCGGCGCGCCACCGCATAGCGGCGGCCCCGGCCGGGGCCACGCAGATGCGCGCCGAGCGTCCCGCACCAGGCCTCGCCCGCACTTCCGTCGATGATCTCCAGCAGCGGCCACACCGCGCGGGCGGGATGCCACGGGTCGTCGTCGGGGTCGGTGCCCGTTGCCGCGTACACCGCGCCGGAGACCAGCGCCGCGGGGGAGGGGAACTCGACGCCTCCGCACACCCCGTCGGCGCGGCCGGGCGAGGTGCCCAGCCGGTGCGACAGCCGCTGCCCCAACCAACGCTCGATGCCGCGCTCCGGGACAGCCACCACCTCCGGGGCGAACGGGTCGGCCTGGGGCACCTGCAGGACCTCGGCCAGCGCGTCGGCGAGGGCGTCGGCCCGTTCGGCGCGGTGGACGTGCAACATGGCGGCGAACCTAGCCGGGGCCACCGACAGTTCCCGCGGCGGCCGCGCTCACCAGCTCGACGGCGCGTAGTCCTTGAGGAAGCACCCGTGCAGATCCTCGCCGGCCTCGCCGCGCACGATCGGGTCATACACCCTGGCAGCGCCGTCGACGAGGTCGAGCGGGGCGTGGAAGCCCTCGCCGGCCAGCCGCAGCCTGGTCGGGTACGGGCGTTCGTCGGTGATCCAGCCGGTGTCGACGGCGGTCATCAGGATGGCGTCGGTGCTCAGCAGCTCCGCGGCGCTGGTGCGGGTGAGCATGTTCAACGCGGCCTTGGCCATGTTCGTGTGCGGGTGCCCGGGCCCCTTGTAGGCCCGGGCGAACTGGCCCTCCATCGCGGACACGTTCACCACGTACTTGCGCCGCGCGACGGCCGCCGCCAGTGCCGGGCGCAGCCTACTGACCAGGATGAACGGTGCGGTCTGGTTGCACAGCTGCACCTCGAGCAGCTCGAGCGGGTCGACCTCGTGCACCCGGTGGGTCCAGCTGTTCGCCGCGGCGGTGTCGGGCAGCAGGCCGCCCGCGTCGATCGCGCTGCCCGCCGTGATCCGTTCCGGCGAGGCGGACCGGGCGGCGAGGGCGAGCGCGGTGACCGCGCCCGGCGCGGCCGGGTGCAGGTCGATCGGGCCCAGCGCGGCCGGGCGCACCGCGGCCTGGTCCAGGGCGCCGGCCAGTGCGGCCGGGTGTACGTCGGCGGCGTGACCGAACGTGACGACCTCGGGCAGCTCACCCGGTGGCAGCGGGGCCCGTTCCGCCTCGACGAGCACGGCGTAGGAGCCGGCGGAGCGGCGCACGGTCTGGGCCGCATTGTTGATCAGGATGTCCAGCGGGCCCTGCGCGGCGACGGTGTCGGCCAGCGCGACGACCTGGGCCGGGTCGCGCAGGTCGACCCCCACCACGCACAGCCGGTGCAGCCAGTCGGCGCTGTCGTCCATCGCGGTGAACCGGCGGACGGCGTCGCCGGGGAACCGGGTGGTGATCGTGGTGTGCGCGCCGTCGCGCAGCAGCCGCAGCGCGATGTACATGCCGATCTTGGCCCGGCCGCCGGTGAGCAGCGCCCGACGGCCGGTGAGGTCGGTGCGTGCGTCGCGTCGGGCCCGGTTCAGCACCGCGCACGGCGGGCAGAGCTGATGGTAGAACGCGTCCACGACATCGTAGCGGGACTTGCAGGTGTAGCAGGCGCGGGCGCGCCGCAGGGTGCCCACGGTGGCCCCGGGGGCCGTCGAGACCAGCGGCAGCCCGCGGGTCTCGTCGTCGGTCCGGCCAGGGGCGCCGGTGGCGGTCGAGCCGGTGACGGCGCCGTCGGCCGCGGCGACGGCCGCGCGCGCAGCGGCCCGGCGTCGCTGCTTGATCGTCTTGTGGACACGGGCGGTGGCCCGCCGGACCCGTATCGCGTCGGGGTGCTCCACCGGCAGGGCGTCGAGCTCGGCGAGCACCCGCAGGCAGGTCGCGAGATCGCCCGGCTCGATCCCGGCCGCACTCGGGTCGTCCGGCTCGGTGCTGGTCACAGTTTTTCCTCGCCCCTCATCGACTGCCCGCGCCACGCTGCGCCGCCCTCGTCGACAACGACGTTGTTGCTGTTTCGGAGCGTCGAAAACCGCAGGAACGTCGTTGTCGACGGGGGTGCAGCAGACCGGCCGCCTCAGCCCGCGGTGGGCGGCTCCGGTTTCCGCGGCAGCGGCGCTGTCCGGGACCTCTGTTGCGGTCGACTGCGTAGGAGCTGCAGCGCCGTCCAGACACCCGCGGTGCTCACCAGCGTTATCGCGACGGCGACCGCCCCGAACGCGCCCCCGACCAGTGCGGCGAGGCTGAGCAGCACCGCGGCGGCGAGGAACGCCGGTAGCCGTTCACCGGGCGCCAGCGTCGCCGGGCGGCCGTGGTTCAGTGCCCGCGCCAGGCCGGGGAACTGCGCGGTGAGCTGGCCTTCGAGCTCCTCGAGCCGCCGCCGCTCGCTCTCGGTGAGGCGGGGCTCGAACTCCGGCGATATCACTCCTCAGGTATACCCGCCGAACCGGGCGTCCGCACCTCGTCGAACACGTGTCGGGCTCATATGCTTGATCGGGTGAGTACCGATGTCGAAACCGATGACGAGGGCGGCGACCCGGCCTGCTGGCTGAGCCGGGTCTGCCCGGA
>JBBSGM010000082.1:0-18434 GCA_038254065.1 Mycobacteriales bacterium
ACCGCCCACCCCGACACGGCGTGCGATCCGGCAACAACGGCTCCAGACGCGCCCACTCAACATCAGTCAGATCATGACGAGCATGCATGAGCAAGATCTACCGCACCCGAACATCAAGATCCCGCAGACACGCCCTAGTCTTCGTCTCGCGCCGGCAGATCTCCGCAACCTCGACTTACGCGGCCACGTTGATGGAGCACCTGTCCATCATGCTCTGGCACAGCGGCGACGCCCCAGACCTTTCCGATGCGTTCTGGGTGTCACTGCAGGCGGCGTGGTTCACCGCGCACACCGAGACCGTTGTCGGACCGTTGCTCGACGCCGGGTTCGATGTCGTCGTCGATGGCTGGCTCTATAAGTTCTTCGCCAAGCTGCTGCTCCAGGGTTTCACTGAGCCCGATCTCGCCGTGATCTTCGACCGGGTGCGGATGCCGGACGCCGTGATGCTGCTGCAGGCCGACGTGAGGACGCTGTACGACCGCCGCCGTGACTTCCGGCCTGCCGAATTGGGGATGCACGCCAGCTACGGCGAACTCAACGACCTCGGCCGCGACACTTTCGTCGACTACCAGACCAAGACTGCGCTCAACCTTCAGGCGTTCGCCGACCGGCACGGCTGGCACACCGCTCAGCTCGACCCCGATGAGCCGATCCCCGCCACCTCGGAGCGGCTCGCACCGATCATGGCCGAGCTCCGAACACCGCTCGAATGTGCGCCAGTAGCGGGAGCGACAAGGAACGGAGAGGTCACGCGATGACCGCGACCAGCATGCTCGCCGCGCACGGCGGGACGAAGGTTCTGGATATCCCTCAGCCGCACTACCGGTGGCCCGCCGTCACCACCGGGCTGGAGGAGGCGGTCGGCGCGCAACTGCACCGGTCCCTGTCCGATCGGGACGCCTCCGGGGTGATCGGCGAGTTCGAGGCCGCGTTCGCCCGGTTCGTCGGCGCATCACACGCTGTGTCGTTCGCCTCGGGAACCTCGGCCATCCACGCCATGAGTCGTATCGCGGAACTACGACCCGGTGACGCGGTCATCGCGCCGGCCTACACGTTCTTCGCCACGGCCACCCCCTTCGCCTACGACGGCATCGAGGTCCGTTTCGCCGACGCCGACCGCTACGGCAACGTCACCGCGACGACCCTGGCCGAGAAACTCACGCCGACGGTCCGGGCGGTCACCGTCACGCACATGTGGGGCAACCCGTGCCCGATGGGCGAAATCGTCGAGTTCTGCCGCGCCCACGACCTATTGCTGCTGGAGGACTGCTCCCACGCGCACTTCGCGTCCTGGCACGGCCAGCGGGTCGGCACGTTCGGGGACATGGCGGTGTTCTCCACCAACCAGAAGGCGATCACCACCGGCGAGGGCGGAGTCCTGGTCACCGCGAACGACCGCTACCGCGAGCTGGCTTTGCTGTTCGGGCACTACAACAAGCGCTGCCAGAAGGAGATCAACCCCGGCGCCGAGTACTACCCGTACGCCTTCACCGGCATGGGCCTCAAACACCGCATCACCACTCTCGGTGCGGCGATCGGCGTCCACCAACTCGACCACGCCGTCGACATCGAGACCCGCCGTCGCGCGATCCTCGCCCGATACGCTGCCGGTTTGGCCGACAATCCGGTGATCACCCCGGCGATCGTGTCCAAGGCGGACGGCAAGCACGGCCTTTACGTGCTCGGGCTGCGATTCCGCCACGAGAACGCCTCGGCCTCCCGCGACGAGTTCGTGGCATTCTGCCAGGCCGAAGGCGCCACCGAGGTCGACGCCCCAGGCTCGACACGCGACATCAGCACCGAGCCCCTGTTCGCCCGCCGCGACCCGTTCGCACCCTGGGTGCCCAGCACGCCGCGGACCACCGAGCTACCTGGCGTGGCCGCGTTCGCGGACACCTTCATCAAGATCCCGCTGTGGGGCTATGAGGGAGACGAGCCGCTCGTGGCCGGCTACCTCGACGTGCTTACCAAGGTCTCCGCCGTGGTCGCCCGATGACGGCCGCACCCGCCACTGTGAGTGTCGGCGCACACGGGCGAACGGCGGCGCGCCACCCCGTACAGGTGGACACTGATGGCGACTTCGCGCTCGATGACCTCCTCGCCCTCCCCGACGTCGTTCCCGCGCGGAGGATCAACGCCATTCAGGCGACACTGGCCGTGCCCTTGCGACTCGGCGCTGCCAACGGCGCCGAACTGGCCGCCACCTCGCAGCCCGGCGCGGTCACCGAGCCCATCGCGCCGACTGAGGACGACGCGGACCTCCTGCACCGGATCGAAACCAGCGGACTGTTCCGGCCTCCCGTCCGCGAGCAGGTAACTGCTCTGACGCCCCAGGTCGGCGCGACCTGGCTGGCGCTGGCTGCCCGCTGGGTCGACCTCTCCCGATCCTGCGGCGACCTCCGCTTCCTCAACGCCGCCTGCAAACTCACCGGCGCCGTCTGGCTGCACCACCCTCGCTCGGGCAGCGACATCACGGCTGGTAGCGCGTGGTGGGAGCCGGGTCTGACCGGTCAGCTCGCCGCCCTCGGGCGCCTGCTGGGCGACGCCACCGAGAAGCTCCAGCGGGGCCTGGCAGACCGCCTCCTCCTTGCCGAACCAGCCGCGTCCGGCGACGACGCACTCCGAACGGGCCGACTCGCCAGCAAGGGCCGGACACGGATTGTCGTGCTGGCCAGCTCTGGCTCACGCAGCGCCGGACGTCTGGTTACCGCGGTGAACGCCGCCGGGCTGCCCATTGAGACTGTGTGCTGGTATGCGCCGTCGAATGCCCGGCCCGCGGTTTCGTCGAACTACTCCAGCGCCTGGTACCCGCCTGCCCCACCCGGCCTCGCGGCGGTGCTAGGCGTGCCCAGCGACGTTCCGGTTACCACGGCTAGATCATGGGACGAGGCAACGGCGGCGATCCTGGCCGCTGAGGCTGACCTTGTTCTCCTGGTCGGTATGCCGGTGGTGCCGGCCCGCGTGCTCGACGCCGCAAGGCTAGGCGTCCTCAACGCCCACAACGGTGCACTTCCCAACTACCGCGGCATGGACGCGGTCGGCTGGGCTCTGCTGCACAACCAGCCGATCGTATGCAGCCTGCACCTGGCCTGTGCCGCAGTCGACGCGGGGGAAGTCGTGGCCGAGCATCCCGTGCCGATCGCGCCCGTACACACGCTGGCGGCCAGGGTGAAGACCACTCAGCTGCGGCTTCTGCTGGCCGGGGCCGTGCACGTCGTCGCCATCGGCAACCTGCCCGACCTGACCCCGCAACCCACGACCGGAACCCAGTACTACCGCCTGCATCCCCACCTCAAGCGGCTCCTTGACGCCTCGCCTTATGCCCACGACGACCACCCCAGCGGACGGTGATTTGCCATGACCAGCCCACCGCATCCCAGCTTCACCTCGCTCGGTCAGGTCGACTGGGACGACACCACGTCAATCCTGCGTGGTTGCACCCCACTGTTCGACGCCCTCGGCAACGACCCCGCGCTGCTGGCCGTGCTTGTCGCAGGGGTTGCCGACAACGCCCACCTGGCCGAGATGTGCGAGGGATACGACTTCATGCACAAGCTCGTCCTCTACGACGCGACCGAACTCAATGTGCGGCTTCGGCTGCACGTGTATCGAGCGGGATTCTTCGACCGACCGCACAATCACCGGTGGAGCTTTGCCAGCCACATCCTGCGCGGCGGCTACGTCCACCGCATCTTCGGCCGCGACGATCAGTTCGGCGAGGACACCGACCCGGACAGCCTGCTCCCCATTCACGAACGCCTCGAACAAGCCGGCGCGACCTTCGCCCTGCACCACACGAGCGTGCACACCGTCCAAGCCGAGGCCGACACCATCTCCCTGCTCGTCCGCGGCCCATCTGCCAAACAGCGGTTCCTGATCCTCGACGCCGCCACAGACGCCTTCTTCTGGGTCTATGGCGCAGCCGAGGAATCGCCCGAACAGCGCGCCAGCAAACGTTTGACCCCGGATCAGCTCGCCCACACCATCACCCGCATCCAACGCCTCATCGCGGACCTCGATCCGGCGGGCCGATCCGCGTCTCTCGACGGAAGGTAGAGACAATCGTGAACGACGACGCATTGCAGGGAATGCTGTTCGGCGCCACCTCAGTCGGGGACGGGACCGTCGAGGACGGCCCGGTCGACGAGCTTCGGGTCTGCGCACTCAACGTCAACAGCCCCAACCCCAGTCGCGCGCAGCGAATCGTCAACTGGCTACTGGCCACTAAGAGCAACACGTTGGTGCTCACCGAGATGCAACCCTCGGACGGGGGCCGCCATATCCTGGCGTGCCTGCAAGCGGAGGGATTTATCACTGCTTGCACGCCTGGCTGGAAAGACACGCGCTACTTCGCCGTTGTAGCCACCCGAGGCGTCGAGGCCAACCCGGTCCAGCCGGCGGGGTTCGATCCCCGCATCGCCGCCGCCGACGTCACCACCAACGACACCACCGTGCGTCTCGTGGGCATTTACGGTCCCACCAACGGCATGACCTCGGAGAGCAGCCACCGCCGCCGCGAGTTCCAGCATCGCATCCTGGACTACCTCGCCCAGATCAACATGCCCGCCCTCTGCGTGGTGGGCGACCTCAACGTCGTCGAACCCGACCACCGACCCCACCTACCAGCATTCGAGGAGCACGACTACGCCTTCTACACCGGCCTGCTCGCGCTCGGTCTTCGCGACGCCTACCGCGAACTCAACCCCTCGGGCGACGACCACAGCTGGATCAATCCCCGCTTCGGCAGCCAACGCCTGGACCACACCTTGGTCAGCGCCGAAGCGGGCGAGATCCGGACGTGCACATACGACCACACTATCCGAAGTGACGACCTCAGCGATCATGCCGCCTTGCTGACCACCATCGGGCTGCGAGTCGACGGTTCGGCGATGAACGGCCATCGCCCGTGGTGAGACCGCGTTCGCTGTGACCCGCTAGCCGACCAGCGCCGGGGTGCCCAGGCGGGCCAGGAGTTTGTCGCGGAAGCGTGCCATGTGCGGATCGAACCGGTCGTGCGCCCACTCCGCGGGGTCGTCCAGGGTGAACCAGCGGACTTGGTTGGCCTCTCGCGGGTCGGCCTCGATTTGCATGCCCTGATCCGCGGCCAGCACGAACCACAACGACACGTCCGTATGGCTGTGCTCGCCGCGTGTCGTCGTGACGGTCAGGAACAGCGGATCGTCACCGAAGCGCGGGTGGAACTCGCCGTCGATGCGCAGTTCTTCGGCTGCCTCCCGTAGCACCGTGGTGCGCGGGTCCTCCCCGTCATCGACGTGGCCTCCGGGGAAGAGCCACAATTCCGCTTTCACGTGGTCCACCAGCAGGACCGTGCGCCGCGCCTCGTCAAACAGGGCGAAGTAGACACACAGGTGCTTGTCGGGAGTAGCCGGACGGGCGATCCGGAACAACGGCGCGCCTGATCGAACCCAGCGCAGTGTGCTGGCCTTGTCCTGCGCCTCGTGCTCGTCGAGGGGCGCCACATCTGCCACCAGGTCATGCACCACAACGCGTGGACCCTGATCTACAAACGCCATCGGGGCCGTGGCATGTTTGATCATCGTTGCCCTCCGTCGTCACACCGATACGGTGTGTCAACGAGTCCAACCAGCCGTAGGCTGTGGCGCCCACTCGATGGTGTTTGTCGTCTACAGCGCCGGGGTTACGGCTCGGGCGCGAGATCAACCCAGCAGGCCGGAGGCGGCACGGTGGTCACGAAACCGCACCCCTGCGACCCGCTCGGAACCGGTGCGCGCAGCGGCTACCGCCGTTCGCCCGCCGCTGCCGACTGCTCCCACGCCCGCCCGTACCGTCGCGCACTCGGCTGCGCGATGTCGCGGCTGCGGTAGACCACGTATGGCCGGTCAGATAGCCCAACGGTGTGCCGGACACGTGCACCAGACGCGTGTACGGCCAGATTGCCAGCACGATCAGGGCATGCACTCCCCCGCCGACAGGCCGATCCGTCCCTCGACCGCGAGCAACTTCTCCTGCCAGAGGCAGTCGGCCTTGCCGGCGTCGTGCAGCAGTCCCAGGGCCTCCGCGAGGCCGCCGGCTCCGAAGGGCTCGGCGAACCGGCGGGCCAATGCAGCCGTCGATCGAAGATGATCGACCAGGCCGTGCCTACGGTCGACGATGTTGCGGCTGTGCGCCCACATCCCACGCGCCCCCGAAAGTGATCGTGTGATGGGGGGAGTGTCGCACTGCACAGTCGCCCGACCTCACTGCTGTGTGCTCGGAATCGGCGATGGAGGCAGAGTGGCGGCGATTTGAGGAGTCAAGCTCCGGCGAAATCGGGAACATCAGGTACTCTCACCGGATCGGTGCGCGGTCGCCTGGAGTCGCCGACTCTCGGATCTTCCTGCTGGGGGATCGGATCATCGCCGCGCCGGTGGCCGCGCTCTGGAGCTGACTCACGCTGTGCAGCTCACCCGGCGACGACGATCCGAACGCCGACCATCTCGTAGGTGCCCCTGGCGCGTGCGTCGCGCGTGGCCAGCTCTGCGCCGTGCTCAGCAGCGGCCAGTGCGACGAGCGCGTCGTACACAGCGCCGCCTGCAATTCCCAGCTGGCTGAGCACGTCCGGAAGTCGCTTGGCCACCTCGGCCCCGAGGAGCAGCGGTGGGGCGAAGCGTTCGTTGAGAAGCCGCGCGGCGTCTGCGGGGGCCATCCGAAGGTCGCCGGGCAGCCGAGTGAGAACGGAATACGTCTCGGGCAACGCGTGACCACTGAGCGCGATCTCCCGACCGTCCCACCAGCGAACGACAGCGTCGTGCGCTCGGTGCGTCTGCACGAGCAGTGGTATTGCGACGCTGGTGTCCAGGGCTACTGGCGGAGTCACCGACGTCCCGTGTCGATGAGTCCGAAGACCACCTCGTCGTCGATCGTGGTGTCCCCGGTGACGACCAGCGCACCGGACTCGTCGACCAGTCGCGCTGTTCGCCCGGTCGGGGTCAACTGGAGCCCAGCGCCGTAGCGGGAGATGTCGACAGTCGACCCTGCCCGCAGGCCAAGTGCGTCGCGCAGCGGCTTTGGCACGACGATCCGTCCGACCGAATCGATGGTGGTCTCCATTGGGAAGATGCTACCAGTCTCCTGCCACCGCCAATGTTGCGTTTGTCCGACGTCAGCAGCCGGGCGATCGCCCACGACGCCCGACGTGACAGCCGCCGGCCAGCTCGTGCGCTCCCCGCCGCACCCTCGTGCGGGCGCTACCGGTGCTCCCCCGCCGCCGCCGACTGCTGCCACGCCCGCGCGTACCGGCGCGCACCCGGCTGGGCGGCGTCGCGGCTGCGGTAGACCACGTACGGCCGGGTCAGGTAGCCCAGCGGCGCGCTGAACACGTGCACCAGGCGGGTGTAGGGCCAGCTCGCCAGCAGGGTGAGCACCACCAGAGCGTGGATCTGGAAACTGGCCGGGGCACCGGCCATCAGCTCCGGTTGCGGGTGGAGGGTGAACAGGCTGCGGAACCAGGGTGACACCGTCGACCGGTAGTCGTAGCCGCCGCCGATCAGATTGCCACCCACCGTGTTCAGCATCCCGGTCAGGATCGCGCCGACCAACAGCGTATACATGATCTTGTCGATGCCGGTGGTGGCCTTTCGCACCGCCAGCACGGTGGCCCGCCGGTACAGCAGGATCGCCAGCCCGGCGACGGTGGCCAGGCCGGACAACGTGCCGAAGGACACCGACAGCAGATGGTAGGCGTACTCGGACACCCCGAGCGCCGCCGTCCAGCTCTCCGGAACCCCGATGCCGAGCACGTGCCCGCCGAGCACCGCCAGCAGACCGAAGTGGAACAGCGGGCTACCCAGCCGGAGCAGCCTGCTCTCGTAGAGCTGCGAGGACCGGGTGGTCCAGCCGAACTGGTCGTGCCGGTAGCGCCAGACGTGACCGAGCACGAACGAGGTGAACGCCACGTACGGCACGGTCACCCACAACAGCATGGTCACCGGCGCCCCTCCATCCGCTCCTGCATCATCGGGTCCACCCCGTACGCCTCCAGGCCGACTTCTTCTTCCGGTGGACCCTGTGCGGCCAGCTCGGCGACCCGGCGTCGGTCAGCGACGTTGATCTCCGGGAGAGTCGCGCACACCGCGTCGAGGACCCCACGGTAGGGCGACTCGATCTCGTGCAGTGACAGCCTGAGCAGCTCCAGCACCGCCCGCTTCTCGACGAGCAACCGCCGACCGACGACCGGGTCGACGGTCGCGGCGAACTCCAGCACCACCGCCAGATGATCGGGCAGCTCATGCTCGCCCAGGACGACGTCCGCCTCGCGATAGGCGTGCTTGAACCGCAGCAGCGCCATCCCGCGCTTGCGCGTGTCCCCGTAGGCGTAGTAGCTCAGATGTAGGGAATGGCGACGCCGCAGGTCGAAGGTCTCGACGTAGTGCGCCGCCAGCTCCATCGGTGGCCGGCGCCGGACCTCCTCCAGGAACGACGCCAGCGCGGGTCCCGCGGGCGCGGGCAGCGCCACGGCCGCCGCGTGCAGCTCGTCGAGCAGGTCCAGGGTGTCCTGGGTGGGATAATCGAGCAACAACGCGGCGATCCGCCACACCACGCGCTGATCTCGCTGGGCCCGGTCGTCAGGAAGCTGCGGACGTCCGCCTTCGGCGGTGGACGCCGCGGCACCGGGCCCCTCGGTCTTCCGGCGGCGCAGCCAGGTCGCGCTCATCGGGTCGGCTCCACCACGGGCGCAACCCCGTTGGTGTGCCCGGCGACGTCGGCGTGCCCGGCCCCGTTGGTGTGCCCCACCCTGTCGGTGCGCGCTGCCACGTCGGGTATCCCCCGCGCGGGAGCGAACAGGCCCGCGGTGCTCTTGCCGTCCCAGTTGAGCAGGTTGACCCGGCGCGACTTGTCCACCGGCGCCGCGGCACCGTTGCCGTCGGCCGGCTGGGACGCCGACGCGACGGTGAGATGGAACTTGTCGGCCATGACGTCGAAGGCGGTCATGCCGGGGCCGCCGTCGGAGTCCAGGCTGCACCCGGTGGCCAGGGCGTCCAGCCGGTGCGCGTCCGAGCCCGCCGCGCTGGGTATGACGTAGCGGTGCTCGTACTTGGCGATGGCCAGCAGCCGGTACATCGCCTCGATCTCGGTCGTGCTCAGGCGCACCGACTCGGCGATCTCGGGCCGGACGGGCTCCCCGAGGTTGACCTGGCGCATGTGCGAGCGCATCGCGGCCAGCCGCTGCAACGAGGCCCGGACCGGCCCGACGTCGCCCGCGGTGAACAGCTCGGCCAAGTACTCCACCGGGATGCGCAGCGCGTCGATGGCGCCGAACAGGTTGTCGGCGCTCTCGCCGTCGTGCCCGGTACCGGCCAGCACGTCGACCACCGGGGACAGCGGCGGCACGTACCAGACCATCGGCATCGTGCGGTACTCCGGGTGCAGCGGCAGCGCCACCTGGTAGTCGACGATCAGCTTGTAGACCGGCGACGCCTGCGCCGCGTCGATCCACTCCTGGGAGATCCCGGACCGCTCGGCCTGCGCCACCACCCGCGGGTCGTGCGGGTTGAGGAACACGCCCAGCTGCGCGGCGTAGAGGTCCTTGTCGTCGGGCACCGACGCCGCGGCGAGCACCGCGTCCGCGTCGTAGAACACCACCCCGATGTAGCGCAGCCGCCCGACGCAGGTCTCCGCGCAGACGGTGGGGATGCCCACCTCCACCCGCGGGTAGCAGAACGTGCACTTCTCGGCCTTGCCGGTCTTGTGGTTGAAGTAGATCTTCTTGTACGGGCACCCGGTGACGCACTGGCGCCACCCACGACACTTGTCCTGGTCGACCAGCACGATGCCGTCCTCGCTGCGCTTGTAGATCGCGCCGGACGGGCACGACGCCGCGCAGGACGGGTTGAGGCAGTGCTCGCAGATCCGCGGCAGGTAGAACATGAACGTCTGCTCGAACTCCAGTTTCACCTGGTCGGAGAGCTTGGCCAGCACCGGGTCCCGGCCGACCTGCTCCGGGCCGCCGCCCAGGTCGTCGTCCCAGTTGGCCCCCCAGGTGACCGCGGTGTCCTCGCCGGTGATGAGCGACTTCGGCCGGGCCACCGGGGTGGTGTCGCTCGGCGGGGAGGACAGCAGGTTGTCGTAGTCGTAGGTCCAGGGCTCGTAGTAGTCGCTCACCGTCGGCAGGTCCGGGTTGGCGAAGATGTTGAGCAGCCGCGTGAACCGGGAGCCCGAGCGCAACGTCAGCCGGCCGCGCCTGTTCAGCGTCCAGCCGCCCTTCCACCGCTCCTGGTCCTGGTACTGCCGCGGATATCCCTGCCCCGGCCTCGTCTCGACGTTGTTGAACCACGCGTACTCGACGCCGTCGCGGTTCGTCCAGGCCTGTTTGCAGGTGACACTGCAGGTGTGGCAGCCGATGCACTTGTCCAGGTTCATCACCATGGCCAGCTGTGCCATGAGCTTCATCAGTAGATCACCTCCTGGCTGCGCCGGCGAATGGTGGTGACCTCGTCGCGCTGGTTGCCGGTGGGGCCGTGGTAGTTCATCGCGTACGACTGTTGGGCGTAGCCGCCGATCAGATGCGTCGGCTTGATCATCAGCCGGGTCAGCGCATTGTGGATGCCACCGCGCTTGCCGCTCTTCTCGATGCGCGGCACGGCCACCGCGCGGTCCTGCGCGTGGTACATGAACACGGTTCCCTCGGGCATCCGGTGGCTGACGATCACCCGGGCGACCACCACGCCGTTGCGGTTGACCGCCTCGATCCACTCGTTGTCCTTGACGCCGATCTTGGCGGCGTCCACGTCGGACATCCAGATGGTCTGCCCGCCGCGGGACAGCGTGAGCATGTGCAGGTTGTCCTGGTAGGAGGAATGGATGGACCATTTCGAGTGCGGGGTGAGATAGCGGACAGTGATCGACCGGCTTCCGTTCAGGCCGGGGTTCGCCCCGACGTTCGGCTCACCGAACAATGCGGTCATGTCCAGCGGCGGCCGGAAGATCGGCAGCTGCTCACCGAGCTCGGACATCCAGTCGTGGTCGAGGTAGAAGTGCTGGCGCCCGGTCAGCGTGTGCCACGGCTTGAGCCTTTCGGTGTTGATGGTGAACGGGGAGTAGCGCCGGCCGCCGGTCTCGCTGCCCGACCATTCCGGTGAGGTGATCACCGGGACCGGCCGGGCCTGGGTGTCGGCGAAGGTGACCCGCTTGCCCTCGTTCTCCGCGGCGAGGTCGGCGAGCGGGGTGCCGGTGCGCCGCTCGAGCGCCCGGAACCCCTCGGTGGCCAGCCGCCCGTTCGTGGTGCCCGACAGCGCCAGGATGGCCTCGCAGGCGTGGGTGTCGCGGGCCAGCGACGGCCGCCCGGCCGCCGTCCCGGAGAGGATCGGGCCGTTGACCGCCCTGAGGTGGTCGACCTCGGCGTCCGGATGGGTGGTGACCCCCTTGGTGGTCAGCCCCACCCGCTCGACCAGCGGGCCGAGCGCGGCCATCTTGTCCGCGATCGCTGGATAGTCACGTTCGACGACGACGATCCGCGGCATGGTCTTGCCGGGTATCGGCTCGCACTCGCCGGCCTTCCAGTCCAGCACCCGCCCGCCGGGCTGCGCGGTGGCGTCCGAGGTGTCGTGCAGAAGCGGCACCGCGACGATGTCGTGGCGCACGCCGAGATGCGTGCGGGCCAGCTCGGAGAAACCGCGGGCGATCCGGTGGAACGCCTCGAAGTCGGTCTTGGTCTCCCACTGCGGCGAGATCGCCGGGGAGAAGGCGTGCACGAAGGGGTGCATGTCGGTGCTGGAGAGGTCGTGCTTCTCATACCAGGTGGCGGCCGGCAGCACGATGTCGGAGAACAGCGTGGTGCTGGTCATCCGGAAGTCCAGCGACAGCAGCAGGTCGAGCTTGCCGACCGGGGCCTCGTCCCGCCACGTGACCTCGACCGGGTGGACCCCGTCGCGGTCCGACGCCCGCAGGTTGGAGTCGGTGCCCAGCAGGTGACGCAGGAAGTACTCGTTGCCCTTGGCCGAGCTGCCGAGCAGGTTGGCCCGCCACACCGTCAGGCACCGGGGGAAGTTCTCCGGCGCGTCCGGGTCCTCGCAGGCGAACCGCAGGTGCCCGGTGGACAGCCCGTCGACGACGTGCTCGGCGGCGTCCTTGCCGAGGCGCTGCGCCTCGTCGGCCAGATCGAGCGGGTTGCGGTCGAACGTCGGGTAGCTGGGCATCCAGCCCAGCCGGGTGGCCAGCGCGATGGTGTCGGCCGTGGTACGCCCGGTGAGCTTGCCTTCCGCGAGCGGCGAGGCCATGACGTCGGCGGTGAACGGGTCGTAGCGCCACTGGTCGGTGGCCAGGTACCAGAACACGGTGCCCTGCATCTGGCGCGGCGGGCGCTGCCAGTCCAGGCCGAACGCGAGCGTCGACCAGCCGGTGATCGGCCGGCACTTCTCCTGCCCGACGTAGTGCGCCCAGCCCCCGCCGTTGACGCCCTGGCAGCCGGTGAGGATCACCAGCGACAGGAACGAGCGGTAGGTCTGGTCGGAGTGGAACCAGTGGTTGGTGCCCGCGCCCATGAGGATCATCGACCGGCCGCCGGAGCGCTCGGCGTTGTCGGCGAACTCCCGGCCGATCCGCTCCGCCGCGGCCGCCGGCACCCCGGTGATCGGTTCCTGCCAGGCCGGGGTGTAGGGCTGCTCGGCGTCGTCGTAGCCGGTGGGCCAGGTGCCCGCCACGCCCGGCCGGGACACCCCGTACTGGGCCAGCAGCAGGTCGAACACCGTCGTGACCAGCTTGCCTGCGACCGTCCGGGTCGGCACCCCGCGGCGCAGCACGCCGGGCTCGTCGGTGTCGAAGCGGGGGAGGTCGACCGCGACGCTCACCGGCCCGATGTCGTGGCTGCCGTTGCTGTTCGCGGTCCCGTACATGCTCAGCAACGGGTCGACGCTGCCGAGGTCGAGGTTCCAGTGCCCCTCCCCGGAGCGGGTGAACCGGTGTCCCAGCGAACCGTTCGGGACCACCGGCGCTCCGGTGGCCGCGTCCAGCAGCACGGTCTTGGACTCGGCGCCCTCGCCGGTGTCACCCAGGTCGGCCGCGGTGAGGAACTTGCCGGGCAGGTAGGCGTCACCGCGCTGGTCGAGGGTGACCAGGAAGGGCAGGTCGGTGAACTTCGTGACGTACTCGGTGAACCGCGGTGTCTGCCGGTCGACGAAGAACTCCTTGAGGATCACGTGCCCCATGGCCATCGCCAGCGCGGCGTCGGTTCCCGGACGGGCCGGCAACCACTCGTCGGCGAACTTCGTGTGGTCGCCGTAGTCCGGGGACACGACCACCACCTTCTGACCCCGGTACCGGGCCTCGGTCATGTAGTGCGCGTCGGGGGTGCGGGTGACCGGGACGTTGGAGCCCCACATGATCAGGTAGCCGGCGTCGAACCAGTCCGCGGACTCGGGCACGTCGGTCTGGTCGCCGAACACCTGCGGGGAGGCGACGGGAAGGTCGGCGTACCAGTCGTAGAACGACAGCATCGCGCCGCCGATCAGCGAGACGAACCGGGCGCCGGCGGCGTGGCTGACCATCGACATCGCCGGGATCGGCGAGAACCCGGCGACCCGGTCGGGGCCGTAGCGCTTGATCGTGTGCACGTGCGCGGCCGCTGCGATCTCGACGGCCTCCCACCACTCGGCTCGCACGAAGCCGCCCATGCCGCGGGCCGCCTTGTACCGGCGGGCCTTCTCGGGGTCCTCCACCACGTCCGCCCAGGCCAGCACCGGGTCCTTGAGCCGCGCCTTGGCCTCCCGGTACAGCTCGAGCAGGACCCCGCGGACGTAGGGGTAGCGCACCCTGGCCGGCGAGTAGGTGTACCAGGAGAACGACGCACCGCGCGGGCAGCCGCGGGGCTCGTACTCCGGCTTGTCCGGGCCGATCGAGGGGTAGTCGGTCTGCTGCGACTCCCAGGTGATGATCCCGTCCTTGACGTAGATCTTCCAGGAGCAGGAGCCGGTGCAGTTCACCCCGTGCGTCGAACGCACCACCTTGTCGTAGGCCCAGCGGTCGCGGTAGAAGACGTCGGCCGACCGGCCCCCGATCTGGTGCAGAGTGCGCAGGTCAGCGGAGGGCTCCCCGCGCTGGAAGTGCCGACCGAGGCGTAGCAACGAGTCGGTGAGGTCGCTGTCCATCCCCACGCTCGGGTTGATGGCCGGGGTGTCTGGCACGGAGGCCACCTCTTTTCTTTTTTCCGAAGCTTCCGCCGCAGCATCGCCGCCTGGCGTGTCGAACACGTTTCTGGGCGATGACGGTCGGCGGCCCGGCATCCCGCGCCGCAGCGCCCACCACGGGCCGGGGATCGGGATACCGAGCCGCCCTGTCACACCCCGGCGTACGCGAGGCGGGCGGTCGCCGTGGCCGTCGCGGGCACGGGCCGAAGGTAGAACGCCCACGTGACACCGAAGCAGACGAGGTAGAAGCCGAGGAAGGCCCAGAACGCGGGGACCCCGGAGTGCGCACTCGCGAAGGACTGGCGGAAGGCCAGGTTGATGAGCAGGCCACCGAGCGCGCCCACCGCGGAGATGAGCCCGATCGCCGCGCCCGCGACCCGGCGCGCAGTGCGCAGCGTCTGCTCCTTCGGCGCACCGTCGGCGATCTCGGCGAGCGCGCGGCGGTGGAAGATCGCCGGGATCATCTTGTAGGTCGACCCGTTGCCCAGGCCGGAGCAGATGAACAGCCCGATGAAGCCGGCGACGAACAGCGCGAGCGATGCCGCGCCGGACGCGAGGATGCAGACCAGCGCGCACAGCGCCATCGCGATGAAGTTCCACAACGTCACGCGGGCGCCCCCGACCCGGTCGGCCAGCCAGCCACCGAGCGGACGGATCAGCGAGCCGAGCAGCGGGCCGATGAACGTCACCGCGGCGGCCTGGAGCGGGGTGCGCCCGAACTGGGTCTGCAGCACCAGCCCGAACGCGAAGCTGTAGCCGATGAACGAGCCGAAGGTGCCGATGTAGAGCAGTGACATGATCGAGGTGTTCCGGTCGGCGAGCGCGATCCGGGCCGCCCCGGTGTCGTTGCGGACCCCGGCGATGTTGTCCATGTACACCGCAGCGCAGACCGCAGCGACGACGACCAGCGGGATGTAGATCGCCAGCAGGATCCGCGGGTTGCCGCTGCCCGACACCGCGATCACCAGCAGCGCGACGAGCTGGATCACCGCGACGCCAATGTTGCCGCCACCCGCGTTGAGCCCGAGGGCGAGACCCTTGCGCTCCTGGGGGAAGAAGGTGTGGATGTTGGTCATCGACGAGGCGAAGTTGCCGCCACCGAACCCGGCCAGCACCGCCACCAGCACGAACGTCGAGTACGGCGTCCCCGGATGCAGCACGAACGCCGCCGCGACCGTCGGGACCAGCAGCAGCAGGCCACTGATCACGGTCCAGTTCCGGCCGCCGAACCAGGCCACCGCGAAGGTGTAGGGCACCCGCAGCACCGCACCCACCAGTGACGCCGCGGAGACCAGGAAGAACTTGTCCGCGGCGTCGATCCCGTAGGTCGGTCCCATGAACAGGACGAAGACCGACCACATCGTCCACACCGAGAACCCGACGTGCTCGATGAGGATCGACGCCCACAGGTTGCGGTTTGCGATCTTCCTCCCGGTGCGTGCCCAGAAGTGCGGGTCCTCGGGCTCCCAGTAGTGGAGCCACCGGCCGCCGAGGACGCCCTGGGACGTCGTGCCGGTCTCCGTTGAGCCTGCTGCCGTCGTGGTCACGCCGGTCCTCCCGCTGTTCGCCCATTCGAGTGGGATCACCCGATGTCGAGTTCCGACGGTAGATACGGCGGGTTACCCATTCATGGCGCCGTGTGACGCGGACGAAAACCAGCTCTCAACCTCGCCGAGGGTCGGCTGTGAGATGATGCTGGGAGATGGACCAGGGAGATGGCCCTGGCGCTACAACCGCGCGCCGACCAGCCGCGCCGCGCGCTCCAGCCCAACCAGCGAGTGGGCGGACGCCTCGGGATGCTGGGCGTGCAACGCCAGCCGGTAGAGCGCGCCGCGCAACAGCGCCTGCGGCCACTCGTCGAGGTGCGCCCAGCGCTCCAGCAGGCCCTCGTCGGCCCCGCCCCAGGCCAGCGCATCCACGACGACGACCGCGGCCGCCCACTCCGCCGGACGCCAGAACGGCACCAGGTCGAGCACGGCCGGGATCCCGTCCGGGTCGAAGAGCACGGCGCCGAACAGCTCGGCGTGCACCACCTGCGGCACCAGCCGGACCGGGCGAAGGTAGGTGGCCAGCTCGGCGAAGAGCTCGCCGCCGGCGGCCGGGTCCAGCATCAGCCTGCGCTCGCCGAACGCGACGGAGGCCGAGCGGGAGAGCAGGTCGTCGCGGTCGTCGAGCAACCGCGGGCGCAGCACCGTGGCGGTGGCCGCGTGCAGCCGCATGGCGGCCCCGACGACGTCGTCGTGCCGCGGTTGCGAGGTGCCCGCGATGTTGCGGCACGCGGCCCAGCCCGCAACGACCCAGCGCCCGTCCGAGGAGCGCAGCGGCCTGGCCAACCGGACCCCGTCGACCTCGAGACTCTCCAATACCCCCGCCGACCAGGCGGCCACCGAGTTGTCGGCAACGTGGCGTATCAGTGCGTCCCCGCACTGATACGCCCACTGGCCCGCCCACTCGATGAGCCGCGGCTGCGCATCCTTCACCCCGAAGGCAACCTGGACGTGCGGCGGCAGGGGGTTCCCGGCAATGCCGTCCATCGACGGGGCACTGGGGCCGGTCGGAGCTGCGGTCACGGTCCCATACCGTACCCGGCGCGGAACCGTCGAGAGGTACCGCCACGCGGAAGCCCTATGCCGGGGTGGTGCTCGGCCCGGTCATCCGGGCCGCCGCCTGCCGATCGGCCTCTTGCAGCGCGGCCTCGCTGAGAGGAACCGCGAACGACGGTGTCATCGACAGCACCATCGGCCCAGCCATCGAGCTGACCATCCCGTCCGGGGCCGGTGCGGGTGTCGACCCGTCGCCGGGACCGGACGTGGGCCCCGCAGTACCCCCGCCGGCGGCAGCGGGCCCGCTCGGACCGGTCGCGCCGCCGGCAGGCGCACCGGAAGGCGGCCACCCCGGTTGGGCCGGAGCTGCCCCCATGCCGGTCCCGCTCGCACCGGACCCGCCGGGCGGGGGCCATCCCGACGGGGCCGCACCTGGTCCGGCGCCGGGCCCAGTCATGGCCGGCCCACTCATGCCCGGCCCACTTACCCCGGACCCGTTCGCACCGGGCCCACTGTCGGCGGGCAGACCGGACAGCGGCGGTACCGGCGGGGCCGCACCTCGTTCGGCTGCCGGACCACCCGAACGGACACCGTCGCCGGGGCCGGGCGTCCTACCCGCGTCGACCGGGACCGCCACGCCGCCGGGCAGCAGGTGTCGCCCGGCACCTGTCCCGTCGTCAATGCCGGCTCCGGTCACTGCGGTGGCGGCATTCGCCGCAGCCGCCGGGCGTCCGGCGCTCTGGTTGCGCTGCCCGCGCGGGTCGGGCGGCCCGCTGGTGTCCACGTCGATCCGGGGCCGGGTGACCTCCTCGTCGCGACCACCGACCGCGGCCGGGTGCCGGCCGGTGGTCGGTCCGGCCGGCGGCGGGCCACCGTCGCGCTGGTGCGCGACCAGCACGAGCACCTCGTCGCTCACCGCCGTGGTCTGCGGCGCGTCGTCGGGTAGCGGGGACCGGGTTGCGCTCTGCACGCCGGCGTCGAGGCTGCGCAGCTCCTCGCGTTTCGCGTCGCGCTGGCGCACCCGCATGTCGCGTTGCTCGGCGAGGGCGGTCTGCTCCGAGGTGCGCTGCGCCGGTGGCGGCACGTCGGCGAGCGCCTTCTCGACCGTCGCAAGGTACTGCTCGGCCTGGGTGAGCTCGTCGGCGGTCTGCTCGAGCGAACGGTACGCAGCAAGTTGGGACTGCAGCATCGCCTGGCGCCGCTGCAGTAACGACTTGCGCTCCTCCAGCCGTTGCACCGGCACGGGCGGGGTTCCGGATCGCATGCTCAGCGGCATTCGATTCCAGGTTTCCTCGGTCTGCGCGATCGTGTCCAACTGCCGGTTCACCGAGGCCAGCGCGACCTGGGCACGAGCGGCCCAGTCCTCCTTCGTGCGATCGACGGGAGCTGCCTGTACCGGGGCCGCCCGTGGTGCGACCGGATCCGATACGACGATCGCGTAACCTCCGACGAGCAACCCCGCCGCACCGAGCACGACGAGCAGGCGACGGCGCCGCGGCAGCGGCAGGACCCACCGGGTGCGGGGTCCATGCAGTCGAAACCGGGAACGCCTGCGCCGGACCGTCGGTGTCGCCCAGTCCGGCAGTCCCCACTCCGGTGGCCCCGACCGCAACGGCCCCGGCCCTGCCGACCGCACATCCGACAACCCGGAGCCCGAGGATCCCGGGTCCGACGACACAGCGACATCGGGCCGGCGGGGGACATCGGGCCGGCGGGGGACATCGGGCCGGCGGGGCACATCGGGCCGGCG
>JBBSGM010000083.1:0-18200 GCA_038254065.1 Mycobacteriales bacterium
ACGTAGGTAGTTGTCCGGCCGGACTCGGTAGCCCATGTCCCTGAGTAACCTAGGTACTGCTCGCTCGGACTAAGTGGTGACATTGGGAAGATCTTTGCAATGATATAGCTGGCTTCATCGAGACCCAGATGGGCCGCATTGAGGGGAATGCCTGGTTCCGCGAAACCAGGGTCGAACTCTTCCATCCGAGGCCGTGTGGCGGCCTTCTCTGAGAGGAACTGAAATGAGCTTTGAGAACCTGAACGTCGAGCTGCTGCCCGCGCGCACCGTCATGTCGACCGGTGCCTTCGGCGGCGCCGGTGGCGTCGGTGGCCCCGGTGGCGATGGTGGCGTCGCCGTCTCCGTCAACGCTGGAAACATCAACTTCGGGGGGACCCAGACCAACGCCGCCTTCGCCGACGCCAGTGGTGGCAACGGTGGCAACGCTGACGGCGGCGGTGCTGCGGCCGCGGGCCGCGACCAGATGTTCGGCTGATCTGCGCACTGCCGACCATGTGATCGGCGCATGCCGACCGTTTCGGCATTGCTGGATGTAGGAGGGGCGACCGGTTTACCGGTCGCCCCTCCTACGTTTTCCCGGGCGTTCATGTTGTCCGGGGTGTCTGGGCAAGCCTCGCACCCGAAGTCGACCCACCCACTCGATTTTCTTCCCTACGTAGTGCGATCCCGAGGCTAAGTAGTCCTGATGAGCTTCCGCAACCCAGGTGGGAGCGGAGTCTAGGTACTCTCCCGACGATCTAGGTGGTGACATCCCGGTGAGCACTGCATCAGAATAGGAGAGGCCTCATCAGTACCCGAGGACCATTCAATGAGGGGGACGTTGAAAAGCGTACCGCCTCTCTTCACACCCTGGGCCCTATGCGGCTCGGGTTCATCGAGGAGGACTGGAATGATTGATCTCGAGGGCCAGCACGTTGAGCTGCTCCCGGCACGCACCACGCTGACTGCGGGCGGCGGCCCGGTTGGTACCGCGACCGGCGGCTCTGGCGGCAACGGTGGCGGCCTCAACGTCCTGTCGGGCATCGCCGTGGGCGTCCTGAACTCCGGCCCGGTTGTTGCCTCTGCCGGCCAGGGTGGCATGGGTGGCAGCGCGGCCAACGTGTTCGGCGGCTGAGCAAGCCCTACCCGCTGCTGATCATTCGGCAGCACTGCTGAAGGGAGGGGCGGCCGTCCCCCGGCCGCCCCTCCCTTCGCGTTTCCATCGGTCTGACTGCGCGGAGGATGTCATCGTCATGGAGCAGCAGGTGCTCGAGAGCCCGACCGTCCCGGTCGCCGCTGAGCGTGCCGTGCCTCGGCTCGCCGAGGGAGTGGAGCTGATCGGTCAGTACCAGGGGTCCGGGTACAAGGAGCCCAAGTACATCCTCAGCCGGGCCGACGGACAGGTCATCCAGCTCCCGGCCCTGCTGTACCTGCTCGCCGAGAACATCAATGGCGCGCGCGACCTGGAACAGCTCGCGAGCCGGGTGAACATCGAGCTCGACCTCGACATCACCGCGGAGCAGGTCTCCTACCTCGTCGAGGAGAAGCTGCGACCGGCCGGAATCACGGTCTCCACTACCGACACGACCGAGGAGCTCGGTACCGAAGGCGACGCCGCCGCGGAGCAGGCCACCCGCAAGCCGGACGCCCTGCTGATGCTCAAGTACCGGCTGCCGGTGCTCTCCCCCCGCGCCGTCTGGGTCCTCGCCGGCATCTTCGCGCCGCTGCACTGGCTGCCGGTGGTGCTCGCGATGCTCGCCGCCTTCGTCGGCCTCGACGGATGGATCGTGGCGGCCGGGGGGATCGGCCGGATCGGGCCCGCCGCCACCGCACTCGTCCACCAACCGGTGCTGGTGCTGCTGGTGCTCGGCTCGACACTCGGCTCCGCCGTGTTCCACGAGAGCGGCCATGTCTCGGCCTGCCGCTACGGAGGCGCCCGGCCGGGGGCCATCGGCGTCGGCCTCTACCTGGTGTGGCCCGCCATGTACAGCACGGTCACCGACTCCTACCGGCTCAGCCGGGGCGGGCGGTTGCGCACCGACCTCGGCGGCGTCTACTTCAACGTCATCACGATCGTGGCGCTGAGCCTGGGCTACCTCCAGACCGGGGCGCCGTGGATGCTGATCGCCCTGGTGTTGCTGCACGTGGAGACCGCGTGGCAGTTCCTGCCCAACGTCCGCCTCGACGGCTACTACATCCTCGCCGACCTGGTCGGGGTGCCCGACCTGTTCAGTCTCGTCGGCCCGGTGCTCAAGAGCCTGCGCCCCGGCCGCGAGACCCACCCCCGCGTCGCGGAGCTCAAGCCCTGGACCCGGCGGGTGATGACCCTCTGGGTCCTCGTGGTGGTCCCGGTGCTGACATTCTGGCTCGCCGAGTTCCTGATCGTCCTGCCGCGGATCGTACCTGTGGCGTGGGCCTCGTTGCTGGCGGAGCTCGACGTCGTCGGGACCGCGGTGCTGGCGGGTGACACCGCGGGCGCCACGCTGAATGTCGCCAACGTGTTCCTGCTCCTGGTGCCGTGGGTCGGCACCGGGTTGATCGTCTTCAGTATCGCCCGGCGGCTCGGCCTGCTGGCACGCAAGCTCATCTGGCGGGCCCGGGGCGAGGGCGAGACCACCGGCCGGCCGCCCGCCTGGGCGGTGACGGTCGGTGCTGCGACGCGCCGGACCGCATGGTTGCTCGTCGCGGCGGTTCCGGTGGCCCTGCTCACCGGGGTCGCGCTGGTTGCTGCCGGGCGGTGGCTGGCCACCGTGGGCGAGGCCAGGATCGCCGCGGCCGCCTTCGCCGCGGTGCACGGCGGTCCGAGTGGGTCGCTCCCGTGGCCCGACTCCTTCACCGTGTTCCAGGTCGCGGCACTCCAAGCCCACTGGCCGGCCGCCGGGCGGGCCGCGGTGATCGACGCTGCCCGCGTGGTCTTCCTGGTGGTGGGCCTGCTCGGTTGCCTGTTGGTGTGGCCGGTGGCCCGCAGGCTCGGGGTGCGTGCCCCGGCCGCGGCGGCGGCGGTCGCGCTGTGCGGGTTGCCGGTGGCGTTGCACGGTTTGGTCGACGCGGGCACGCTCGCCGCGGTCTGGCTGACGTTGGCCGCCGCGCTGGTCGGGCGTGGCCGGGTACCGAGCGTGCTGGCGGCCGTCGCGGCGGCGGTCGGCGTGCTCACCGCGCCGCTGGCCGCGGTCGGCGTGCTCGCTCTCGGCGCCTATGTGGTCGTCACCCGGCTTCCGGCCCGGGGCTGGTCGACGGGTGTCACCCGAGTGCTGGGCGCCGCGCTGGTGGGCGCGATGGTTGCCGCGGTCCTGTCCACCGGATCCGTCGGCGGGCGCGCCAGGGCGCTGACCGGTAACAACTCCGTGCCGGTGGGAGTGTGGGCGGGAGTGGTGGTCGCGGGTCTCCTCGTGGTGGCCTGGTCGTGGCGCCGGACCCCGGCGTTGCGGCCGTTCGCCGTCGCCACCGGGGCCATGCTGGCCTGCGCGGCCGTGCTCGGTGAGGATGGTGTGACCGCGCTGCTGGTGGCCCTGCCCGCGCTCGCGGTGCTGACCGCGGCGCTGTTCGACGGCCTCGCGGTCGCCGAGCGCCGCGGTCCGGTCCGGGCCGCGGTGGCCGCGGCCCTGGTGGTCACGATCCTGGTGGTGGCGCCCGTACTTGCCCAAGGCAAGGCGACGCCCACCGACCGGACCCAGCTCAGCGGCTGGATCCGCGGGGAGGTGGATCCCGCCACGGCACTGGTGGTCGACCCGCTCACCGCGGCGCAGCTGAGCCATGACGGCGTCGCAGGTGATCGCTTGATCACCGACCCCGAGGCCGCACCGGCGGGCGCACTGACCGTCGTCACCCAGCGGTCGGGTGGATCCCAGCCCGCCGTCCCGGGCTCACACCCGCTGGCGACCTTCGACCACGGACCGGGGGGCGCGCCCACCGCCGTCTACCGGACGGGCCCGAGCACCGAGCCGGCCGACCTCGGGCAGTTCGAGTCGCTGCTGGCCGACAACCCCCGGCTCGCGCTGTCCGGGCCGGCCGCCGACGCGCTGCGCCGCGGAGCGGTCGACCAGCGCCTGGCCACCGTGCTCGCCGCGCTGACCGCGACGCACCAGCTCGCGATCGCCGAGTTCCCGGCGGTGCCGGGCGAGGCCCCCGACGCGCCACGGCGCACCGCACTGATCACCGGCGTGGACGGCGTGCCGGCGTCGACACCGGGCGCCACCGACCCCGTTGCGCAGTGGCTCAGCGCGCAGCAACCGCCCTACCGGCCCGAGCGGATCGAACGTGGGCCGGATGTCCTGCTCGTGCACTGGGCGCTCACGCCATGAGCCGGTTGCGTCCCGGCGCGGCTCACACCCTGGCCGCGATGTCGGCTTCGCTCACCATCGGGCTGCGTACCCGCAGCCGGAGCCGGTACGGCAGGTAGGCGATGGGCCGCCAGCACACAGCCCGCCGCCGGGCATCCCGCGACCGACCACCACGCCACAGCGGACCCGGCCATCGGGGACCCGGACGCGGCCGATCTCGTCCCGATGTCGGGCGGCTCGGCCGCATCGTCGGGTCGGTCGGCACCAACCTGAGGGGAACCGTGTCATGCACCCCATCCGATGTGTGACCAGTTCGTTGCGCGCTGTCGTGGTGGCCGTCGGGTTGTTGCCCTTCGTCGCCTGGCAGGCCTGGACCGGGGTGACCGCCGCCTGGGACAACGGGGAGGACGGGAACGACGCGGACGCGGCGCCGGGAATCGGCCACCCGCGGAACGGTCCGATCTCGGGTTCGGGCACGCCGGCAGTTCGGCACGTCGCCGCGCCCGGAGTCACGGTACTGCTCGTGGACGCCAGTTTCCTGGTGCATGTGCGGCTCGGCGAGCCCGAGCAGGCAGTCATTCGGTGCGACGACAATCTCGTCGATCTCGTCGAGGCCAGGATCGACGGAAATCAGCTCCGCTTGGGCCTTCGACCGAGATTGCAGGTTCGGGCGGCCACGCTCTACGCCGAGGTAACGATTCGTTACCTCGAGCAAATCACCGCGGGTGGCGCGAGCCGGGTGCGGCTCGACTCGGAACTGGTCGGTGAGGGGCTGGTGCTCAGCGTGCTGGGAATGAGCGAGATCTGTGGTCCGATACGCATCGAGCGGGTTCAGGTGGGTATGTCGGGCGCCAGCAGGCTCGAGTTGTCGGGAGAGGTCCGACGGCTGGGGGTGGCCGCATCGGGGGCGTGCGAGCTCATGCTGGCCGGGTTGGCGGTCGCCGAGCTCGATGCGAGGTTGGCGGGAGCCAGCACGGCCGAGGTAACAGTGCGCGACACGCTGACGGTCCAAGCCAGTGGAGCCTCCTCGCTGCGTTATCATGGAAGCCCACGCACTGTGCGTCGACAGAGCACTGGAGCGTCCTCTGTTGGTCCATTAAGGTGAAGATCAGGCGCGCACGGTGCATGCTGCCGCGACGCCGTTCCCTCGCTGGAACAGTTTCGGTCAATTTTTCGAAACGATTTTCCCAAACCTCGGTGACCGGGCCATCAGCTCAGCTACGCAAAGTAATAACGGCGAGTAATGGGCCACTCACCCCGGCTGGACGACCTACTAGTGTTCTTCACAACGCACGATACGAAGTGTCGCGGCTGTTGGGGATCTGTGGTCAGGGGGATGTGGGAGATGGTCGGGGGAATGCGCGCGAGCCGCTTGTTCGAACGTGAGCAGCGGGTGACCGAGGCCATGGCACAAGGTGCGTGGGCCTTCGCCGGGCGCGAATCGGAACTGCGGGCCATCGCCGGAATCCGAAAGGCGGAGGAGGTTCGCTGCGTGGTGCTCGCCGGCGCGGCGGGCGTCGGGAAGACGCGGCTGGCGAGGGAAGCGCTCAAGGCGGCTGCGGCAGCCGGACGGCCCACCTGCTGGGCGGCGGGAACGAGGGCGGCATCGGCCATCCCGCTGGGCGCCATGGCTCACCTGGTCCCCGCGGCCGACCCGGGATCGAGTCCGCTGGCCCTGCTCCAACATGCGATGTCCGCACTGCGGGAGAACGGCTTCGCCAACCGGTTGGTGATCGGGATCGACGACGCGCACCTGCTCGACGAGATGTCCGCGACGCTGGTGCATCAGCTCGCGCTCAGCGGCACCGTGGCCATGGTACTGACCGTGCGCAGCGGCGAGTCGCGCCCGGACCCCGTCTCGGCGCTCTGGAAGGACGGGTTGGCGGCCCGGCTCGAGCTGAAGCCGCTCGGCCGAGCCGAGCTCGACGGGCTGGTGACCGAGGCATTGGAGGGCCCGGTCGACACCCGCACCATGCAGCTGCTGTGGCGGCTGACCGGCGGGAACCCCCTGTTCCTTCGCGAGCTCGTTGACCTCGGTCGGGACACCGGCAGCCTGCGCCGGTGCGCGGGCGTCTGGCACTGGGAGGGCGGCGTCACACCCACACCGAGGCTGGCCGAGATCGTCCGGGCCCAACTCGGCGAGCTGAGCCCGGACGAGCGGGCCGTGCTCGAGCTGCTCGCCACCGCGGGACCCGTCGACGTCGAACTGTTGGACGGCGCAGCCACCCGGGACGCCGTGGCCGGCCTGGAACGCCGCCGGCTGGTACAGGTGGAGCGCGACGGGCGCCACGCCGAGGCCTCGGTGGCGCAACCCCTGCACGCCGAGGTGGTGCGCGCGCAGGTCCCGGAGGGCACCGCGCGCCGGATGTGCCGCGAGCTGGTGGCGGCCGGCGCCCACGCCGAGGGCCGTGACGTGCTCCGCGCCGGCCGCCTGCTGCTGGACAGTGACGAGCCCGAGATCGACGCCGACCTGCTCACCGCCGCGGCCGCCAGGGCCAACTCGCTGCTGGCGCACGGTCTCGCCGAGCGTCTCGCGGTGGCCGCCGTCGACGGTGGTGTCGGGCTGGCCGCCACCTTGGAGCTGCTCGAGGCGGTGCACTGGCAGGGTCGGGCGGTCGAGGCGGAGCGGATCGCCGCGGCAGCCGCGGCGCTCGTCCGATCCGACGACGAGGTCGCCCGGCTGGCGATCCTGCGTGCCGGCAACCTGAGCTGCGGGCTGCGGCGGAACCTCGACGCCGAGGCCGTGTTGCTCGAAGCGGAGGCCGCCGTCACGACCGATGCCGCCCGCGCCCGCCTGGTCGGCAGCCGCGGCCTGCTCGCGTTCCGCACGGCCAGGCCGACCCAGGCGATCGAGCTCGGCCGGCTCGCCATGACCATGGGCGATGCCGACCAGGGTGCACGGGAATGCGGCTGCGCCGCGCTGGCGGGGGCACTGGCCGTCACCGGCCGGTTCGATGACGGTCTCGCGGCGGCCGCGACGGGATGGTCGGTCATCGAGAGCCACCCGGCGGGCACGGGGACGACGTTCGCCCGGCTCGCGCTGGCCCACGGCGAGCTGCTGGCGCTACGGCTGGCCGGGCGGATCCACGAGCTCCAGGCCAGGGCCTACGAGCTGCACCGGCGGAGCACGACCCACCCGGAATGGGCGGGCGATGCCGTCGCCGCGATGCACATGGGATGGACCGCACTCGCCTCCGGGCGCCCGTACACCGCTGTGCGGTGGTTGACCGAGGCCTGCGCCGGTCTCGCCCGACACGACCCTGCCGGCCTGGCGCCGCTGTGCAGAAGCCAGCTGGCCGCCGCGTATGCCCTGCTCGGCGACACCGGCGCGGCCGGCGCGCTGCTGACCGAGCTGCAGGTCGAGCCGCCCGCGCACCGGGTGTTCGAGCCGGAGATCCTGCTCGCCCAGGCCTGGTATGCGGCAGCCGACGAACGGCTGTCCGAAGCCGCCAGGCTGGCGCTGCGCGCCGCGGCGGTGGCGGCCGAGACGGGGCAGCGGGCCGTCGAGGCGCAGGCCCTGCACACCGTCGCCCGGCTGGGCCGCTCCAGCTCGGTCGCCGGCCGGCTGCGCACCCTGACGGCCTATGTCGACGGCCCGCTGGTGGCGGTGTATGCCGAGCACGCCGAGGCGCAGGCGGCCGGCGCCGGCGGGCGTCTCGACGCGGTGGCGGTGGAGTTCGAGCAGCTGGGCGCGCCGCTGCTGGCGGCCGACGCCGCGGCGCACGCCGCGGCGGCTCATGCCCGCGACGGAGACCGGCGGCGCGCCGCGGCCTCGACGGCGAAGGCCGCGGAGCTGGCCCGCGAATGCGAGGAGGCGCGCACGCCTGCGCTCGAGCAGCTGGCGCTGCCGCGGCTGACCAGGAGAGAGGTGGAGATAGCGAACCTGGCCAAGCTGGGCCTGCACAACCAGGCCATCGCCGACAAGCTGGTCCTCTCGATCCGCACCGTCGAGGCGCATCTGGTCAACACCTACACCAAGCTCGGGATCAAGAGCCGCAAGCAGCTCCGCGAGGCCCTCGGCCTCAGCACACCGGGCTCGCGGACCGGCGCCCCGGTCATCCCGCGGCCGCGGATGCCGATGGTGGAGTTCGGCGCGGAGCGCGCGCAGCTGGGTCGCCGGTCGGGTTGAGGGCGCGCCGCCCCCGGCTCACCCGAGCGGTCCGGTCAGGTAGCGCTGCAGCGTCGGCGCGAGCGTGCTGACGACGGTGTCGACGTCCGCTGAGGCCAGCGGCTCCAGCGCCAGCACGTAACGGACCACGCCGAAGCCGATCAGCTGCGAGCCGCACAGCGCCGCGCGCAGCTCGGGCCGGTCCGGGGAGACGGCCGCGACCACCCGGCCGACGATCATCCGGGTGATGAAGTCCCGCATCATCGCGGCGGCCTCCTCATGCCCGGCGACGCTGCGGATGAGGGTGGTCATCGCCCCGCCTCCGGTGGCGTCCCAGACCTGCACGAACATCGCGACGATGCGGGCACCCAGTTCTTCGGGGTCACCGGGAAAC
Organism: Mycobacteriales bacterium; assembly: GCA_038254065.1. Classification (GTDB taxonomy): domain Bacteria; phylum Actinomycetota; class Actinomycetes; order Mycobacteriales; family Pseudonocardiaceae; genus Pseudonocardia. Next base: position 8,762 of record JBBSGM010000083.1, read on the forward strand.
ACCTCGTCGAAGATCGCCTCCGGGTCGATCGGGATCTCCAGCGACGCGGTGAACAGCCGTTCCTTGCCGCCGAACCAGTGGTTGACCATCGCCGCGTCGACCCCGGCCCGCTCGGCGATCCGGCGCACGGTCGCACCCTCGAACCCGCGCTCGGCGAACTCGTCCCTGGCGGCGGCGAGCAGCGCATCCCGGGTGTCCACACCGCCTCGGCGGCGGCCACGGCGCCGGGTCTCCGCTTGCGGTTCCTCGATGGCAGCCACCTCGACATCCTCCCCGCCACCCCGCGCGCCGGCGCGCGGGGTGCACACCGGTGCGGCGCCGGCCATCCCGGCCCCGCCTGGGACAATGGTCCGATGCCCGTCAGTACGGTCCCCCCCGGCCCCGCTCCCCGGGCGCTGGGCCCGGTCACCCCCAGTCGCGAGGAGTTCTGCGAGTTGGCCGCCGCGCACCGGGTGATTCCGGTCGCGCGCCGGCTGCTCGCCGACGACGAGACCCCGATCGGGGTCTACCGCAAGCTGGCGGCGTCGCGGCCCGGCACGTTCCTGTTCGAGTCGGCCGAGAACGGACGGTCCTGGTCACGCTGGTCGTTCGTGGGGGCCTGCAGCGCGGCGGTGCTCACCGCGGTCGACGGCGAGCTGCGCTGGACCGGCGACGTCCCCGCCGGCATGCCCGCAGCGGGTGATCCACTGACGGCGCTGCGCACGGTCGTCGAGGAGCTGCGCAGCGAGCGGCTGCCCGGCCTGCCGCCGTTGACCGGGGGCATGGTCGGGTACCTCGGCTACGACGTGGTGCGCCGCCTGGAGCGGATCGGCGACTCCACCACCGACGACCTGGCGCTGCCCGAGCTGGTGATGCTGCTGGCCACCGACCTGGCCGCGCTGGACCACCACGAGGGTACCGTCACCCTCCTCGCCAACGCCGTGCTCGGGCTCGACTTCGCAGCTCCGCGCGGGGGGCTCGACTTCGCGGCTCCGCGCGGGGGGCTCGACTTCGCGGCTCCGCGTGGGGGGCTCGACGCGGCCTACGACGACGCGGTGGCCCGGCTGGACCGGATGACCCGGCAGCTGGCCGTGCCGGCAGCCTCGACGGTGGCCGCCTACCGGGGCGGCGAGCCGGAGTTCGTGCGCCGCCGCAGCCCGGCCGAGCACCACGCGGCGGTCGAGGTCGCCACGGAGCAGATCCGCGCCGGCGAGGCGTTCCAGGTCGTCGTCTCGCAGCGCTTCGAGATGGAGTGCGGGGCCGACCCGCTCGACGTCTACCGGGTGCTGCGGGCCACCAACCCGAGCCCGTACATGTACCTGCTGCACCTGGAGGATGCGGGGGGCGGGCCACCGTTCGCGATCGTCGGCTCCAGCCCGGAGGCCCTGGTGACCGTGCACGACGGGCGGGCGACCACGCATCCGATCGCCGGGACGCGCTGGCGCGGGGTCACCGAGGAGGAGGACCTCCTGCTCGAGAAGGACCTGCGCAGCGACGACAAGGAGCGCGCCGAGCACGTCATGCTCGTCGACCTCGGCCGCAACGACCTCGGCCGGGTCTGCGAGCCGGGCACGGTGACGGTGCACAACTTCTTCTCCGTCGAGCGCTACAGCCACGTCATGCACCTGGTCTCGACCGTGACCGGCACCCTGCGCGCCGACCGCAACGCCTACGACGCGGTGCTGGCCTGCTTCCCGGCCGGGACGCTGTCCGGGGCGCCGAAGGTGCGGGCGATGCAGATCATCGAGGAGCTGGAGCCGACCAGGCGCGGGCTCTACGGCGGCATCGTGGGCTACCTCGACTTCGCCGGCGACGCCGACACCGCCATCGCGATCCGCACCGCGCTGGTCCGCGACGGGACCGCCTTCGTGCAGGCCGGCGGGGGGATCGTCGCCGACTCCGACCCGGTCGCCGAGGACACCGAATGCCTGAACAAGGCCCGCGCGGTGCTGTCCGCCGTCGCGACCGCCGCCACCCTCACCCCCCACCCCGCGAGTCGGGGTATCGGTGCGCATGAGTCGGGGGATTCGGGTGTCCGCGCCCGCATCGAGGAAGTCGGCACCTCGTGAGCGAGCCCGGGCGGAGCCCCACCGGGAGCGGACGACGGCGTCTCGAGCTGCTGTGCGTGGTGCTGGTCGCCGCGGCGCTGGCCCTGTGGGGCTCGTCGCGGCTCACCTGGTTCACGGCGACGGTGCCCACCCCGTCCCGTGGCGCGGTCCCGGTCGCCGCGACCGGTGCCGAGGTCCTCCCCGCGCTCGGCGGAGTGGCCGTGCTGGCCCTGGCCGCGGTGGCCGCCACGGTGGCCGTGTCCGGGATCGCGCGGCGGGTACTCGGGGCGGTCGTCGCGCTCGCCGCGGTGGCGACCGGGGCTGCCGTGACCGGGGTGCTGAGCGGACCGCCCCCGGCCGGGGAGCTGGCCGACGCGGCGGGCGTCGCGGTCGGGGTGACCGGCCCGGTGCCGGTGGACGGGACCCCCGCGTCATGGCTCGGGCTGTCGGGTACCGTGCTGCTGCTGGCTGCCGGCATGACGCTGCTGGTGGCCGAGCGTGGGTTGCCCCGGCTGGGCCGCCGGTACTCGGCGCCCGGCGCCGGCAGCTCAGTAGCCGACCCGGACCGGGCGGTGTGGAACGAGCTCGACGCGGGCCGTGACCCGACGGACGTGGCGGGCGGCAGCGGCGTCGACACCGGCGGCGAGCCGCCGGCCGGCCGTGTCTAGCATGGCCAACGCCTGGAAGGCCCGAACCCGGAAGGGGAGTCAGCCCCGTGGGCGAGCGCACGAACCATCCCGGACCGAGCGTCCTCGAGTCCATCGTGGACGGAGTCAGGGAGGACCTTGCGGTCCGCGAGGTCGCCGTCGGCTTCGCCGAGATCAAACGACGGGCGACGACCGCGGCACCCCCCCGCGACGTCATGGCTGCCCTGCGGGAACCGGGTATCGGGGTGATCGCCGAGGTCAAGCGGCGCAGCCCGGCAAAGGGTGAGCTCGCGGTCATCGCCGACCCGGCCGAGCTGGCCGCGTCCTACACCGCGGGGGGTGCCCGGGTGATCAGTGTCCTCACCGAGGAGCGGCGGTTCGGCGGGTCACTCGCCGACCTGGTTGCGGTCCGCGCGGCGGTGGACGTCCCGATCCTGCGCAAGGACTTCGTCGTCGGCACCTACCAGGTGCACGAGGCGCGGGCGTTCGGTGCCGACCTGGTGCTGCTGATCGTCGCAGTGCTCGAGCAGAACGTGCTCGGCGCCCTGCTCGACCGGGTCGAGTCGCTCGGCATGACCGCGCTCGTCGAGGTGCACACCGAGGAGGAGGCCGACCGCGCGCTGGATGCGGGCGCCAGGGTGATCGGCGTCAACTCGCGCAACCTGCACACCCTCGAGGTGAACCGGTCGATCTTCGGCCAGCTCGCCCCCGGGTTGCCCAACGACGTGCTGCGGGTGGCCGAGTCCGGCATCCGCGGCCCGGGGGACCTGCTCACCTACGCCGGTTGGGGCGCCGACGCCGTGCTCGTCGGGGAGGGCCTGGTGACCAGCGGCGACCCGCAGGGCGCGGTGCGCAGCCTGGTGGCCGCGGGTTCCCACCCGTCGTGCTCCAGGATGGTGCGGTGAGCGCTGTCGAGGAGGTCCGGGCAGGCGGGGTCAAGGCGAGCGACGGGATCGCGACGCCGTCGGGTCACGAGCCCGACGAGCGCGGGCACTTCGGGCGCTACGGCGGGCGGTTCGTCCCGGAGGCGCTGGTCGCCGCGCTCGACGAGCTGACCGCGGCGTACGAGAAGGCCAGGGTCGACCCGGAGTTCCTCGGTGAGCTCGACCGGCTGCACCGGGACTACTCCGGCCGTCCCTCGCCGCTCACCGACGCCCCGAAGCTGGGTGAGCACGCGGGGGGGGCCCGGATCCTGCTCAAGCGCGAGGACCTCAACCACACCGGTTCTCACAAGATCAACAATGTCCTCGGCCAGGCGCTGCTCACCAAGCGGATGGGCAAGTCCCGGGTGATCGCCGAGACCGGTGCGGGCCAGCACGGCGTCGCCACCGCCACCGCCTGCGCACTGCTCGGGCTGGACTGCCTGGTCTACATGGGCGAGGTCGACACCCGGCGCCAAGCGCTCAACGTCGCCCGGATGCGGCTGCTCGGCGCCGAGGTCGTCCCGGTCCGGACCGGCTCGCGGACGCTGAAGGACGCCATCAACGAGGCGCTGCGGGACTGGGTCGCCAATGTCGAGCACACGCACTACCTGCTCGGTACGGTCGCCGGGCCGCACCCGTTCCCGACGATCGTGCGCGACTTCCACCGGGTGATCGGCCTGGAGGCCCGGGCCCAGGTGCTGGAGCGGACCGGTCGGCTGCCCGACGTCGTCGCCGCCTGCGTGGGTGGCGGCTCGAACGCCATCGGGATCTTCCATGCGTTCCTCGACGACCCGGGCGTGCGGCTCGTCGGCTTCGAGCCCGGCGGCGAGGGGGTGGAGACCGGGCGGCACGGCGCCACCCTCACCGAGGGCTCCCCGGGGGCGTTGCACGGGGCGATGTCCTACCTGCTGCAGGACTCGGACGGTCAGACGAGCGAGTCCTACTCGATCTCCGCGGGGCTGGACTACCCGGGCGTCGGCCCCGAGCACGCGCTGCTCAAGGACTTCGGCCGGGCGACCTACGAGCCGGTCACCGACGCCGAGGCGATGGCGGCGTTCGCGCTGCTCTGTCGCACCGAGGGGATCATCCCGGCCATCGAGTCGGCGCACGCGGTCGCGGGGGCGCTGCGGCTGGGCCGCGCGCTCGGCCCGGACGCCATCGTGCTCGTGAACCTGTCCGGTCGCGGGGACAAGGACGTCGACACCGCAGCCAAGTGGTTCGGCATGGTCGCGCAGGGGGAGAGTGCCGCGGAGACGGACGGTACGGCGATCGCCGAGGGGTCGCTCGCGGGCCCGAGCGGTGGCACCGCGGGGTCGCTCGCGGGCCCGAGCTCAGGGGAACCGGCGTGAGCGGCGTCGAGGACGTGTTCGAGCGCTGCCGGGCCCGGGACCGGGGTGCGCTGATCGGGTATCTGCCGGCGGGCTATCCGACCGTCGAGAAGTCGGTGGGGCTGCTGCGCGCGATGGTCGACGGCGGTTGCGACCTGGTGGAGGTCGGAGTGGCCTACTCCGACCCGGTGCTGGACGGGCCGACGATCCAGGCCGCCGCCCAGACCGCGCTGCGGGGTGGCACCCGGCTGCGCGACGTGCTGTCGGTCGTCGAGCGGGTCGGGTCGGCGGGTGGCCGGGCCGTGGTGATGACGTACTACAACCCGGTGCTGCGCTACGGCGTCGATGCCTTCGCGCGCGACCTGGCCGCCGCGGGCGGGCTCGGCGTGATCACCCCCGACCTCATCCCCGACGAGGCGCAGGAGTGGCTGGCCGCCTCGACCGCGCACGACCTCGACCGGATCTTCCTCGTCGCACCGTCGTCCACCGCGGCGCGGATCGCGTCCACCGCGGCCGCGAGCACCGGTTTCGTGTACGCCACCTCGATCATGGGCGTGACCGGGGCCAGGGACAGCGTGGCAAGCGCCGCCCCGGATCTCGTGGCCCGGACCCGCCCGCACACCTCGTTGCCGATCGGGGTCGGGCTCGGCGTCCGGTCGGGGGAGCAGGCGGCCGAGGTCGCGGCGTTCGCCGACGGCGTGGTCGTCGGCTCGGCGTTCGTGACCGCGGCCGAGCGGGGTGGCGAGCGCGGAGTCCGCGACCTCGCGGCGGAGCTCGCCGCCGGGGTGGCACGGGCCGGGGCGGTCCGGCGGGGGAGCGCTACCGTGACATCGTGACCACCGCGCTGCTGGCGTACCTCCCGAGTCCGGACCGCGGCGTCTGGCACCTCGGTCCGATCCCGATCCGGGCCTACGCGCTGTGCATCATCGTGGGCATCATCGTGGCCGTGATCTGGAGCGAGCGTCGGTTCGTCGCCCGCGGCGGGGAGCCGGGGACCGTCGTCGACGTCGCGGTGTTCGCGGTGCCGTTCGGACTCGTCGGCGGTCGGCTCTACCACGTGGCCACCGACTGGCGGACCTACTTCGGCCCGGGCGGCGACCCGATCGACGCGTTGAAGATCTGGCAGGGCGGGCTCGGGATCTGGGGCGCCGTCGCGCTCGGTGCGGTCGGTGCCTGGATCGGCTGCCGCCGCCACGGCGTCTCGTTGGCGTTGTTCGCCGATGCCGTGGCGCCGGGGATCGTGGTGGCACAGGCGATCGGGCGGCTGGGCAACTACTTCAACCAGGAGCTCTACGGCGGTCCGACGACGCTGCCGTGGGGCCTGGAGATCTACCGCCGGGTCGACCCGGCCACCGGATTCCCCGACCCGCTCGGTGGCGTCGCCCTCGACCCGACCCCGGTCGCGATCGTGCACCCGACGTTCCTGTACGAGCTGATCTGGGACCTGCTCGTGGCCGCGCTCCTCGTCTGGGCCGATCGCCGGTTCCGGCTCGGCCACGGTCGGGTGTTCGCCCTCTACGTGGCCGGCTACACCTTCGGCCGGTTCTTCATCGAGCTCATGCGCACCGACCCGGCCACCCGGGTGTTCGGCGACATCCGGATCAACGTGGTCGTCTCCGCCGTCGTGTTCGCGGGTGCGGTGATCTATGTGCTGAGGGTGCGCACGCCGCGCGAGCAGCCGGCCCACCCGGAGGGCGAGCGGGTGCACGACGACGGGGACGCCGAGAGCGAGACCGTCTCCGGTAGCGCCCGGGACGGGGCGCCGTGAGAGAGGTCGGCGGCGTCCGGTGCGGGCGTCGTCAAGTTCAGGTCGTGTTGGCCTTCCTCTGGCCTGATCGTTCCAGACGTCGCGCTACCCTTGAGCAGTGAGCCGCCGAACAAAGATCGTTTGTACCATCGGCCCGGCCACCGCGACCCCGGACCGGATCCGGGACCTCGTCGTGGCCGGCATGGACGTCGCACGGCTGAACTTCAGCCACGGAAACCGCGACGACCACAAACGGGTCTACGAGACGGTCCGCCAGGTCTCCGACGACACCGGACGTGCCGTGGGGATCCTCGCCGACCTGCAGGGCCCCAAGATCCGTCTCGGTCGCTTCGCCGGCGGCCCGACGGAGTGGCGCACCGGGGAGGAGGTGCGGATCACCGTCGAGGACGTGGCGGGCACCCACGACCGGGTCTCCACCACCTACGCCGGGCTGGCCGACGACGCCAGACCGGACGACCGGTTGCTCGTCGACGACGGCAAGCTCTGCCTGCGGGTCGTCGCCGTCGAGGGTCTCGACGTGGTGTGCAGGGTCACCGAGGGCGGCCCGGTCAGCGACAACAAGGGCATCTCGCTGCCCGGGATGAACGTCTCGGTACCCGCGGTGAGCGACAAGGACGCCGCCGACCTGAGGTTCGCCCTGGACCTGCGTGTCGACGTGGTGGCGATGTCGTTCGTGCGCAGCCCGGCCGACATCGACCAGATCCACAAGATCATGGACGAGAGGGGGGTCCGGCTGCCGGTGATCGCCAAGCTGGAGAAGCCCGAGGCCGTCGACAATCTCGAGGCCATCGTGCTCGCCTTCGACGCGATCATGGTCGCCCGTGGCGACCTCGGCGTCGAGGTGCCGCTGGAGAACGTGCCGCTGGTGCAGAAGCGGGCGATCCAGATCGCCAGGGAGAACGCCAAGCCGGTCATCGTCGCCACCCAGATCCTCGATTCGATGATCACCAACTCGCGGCCGACCCGCGCGGAGGCCTCCGACGTCGCCAACGCTGTGCTCGACGGCACCGACGCGCTGATGCTCTCCGGCGAGACCAGCGTCGGGCGTTACCCGATCAAGTCGGTGCGCACGATGGCGCAGATCGTCGAGGCCGTGGAGACGAGCCCGGCCACCGTTCCGCCGCTCAACCACCTGCCGCGGACCAAACGCGGCGTGCTGTCCTACGCCGCCCGCGACATCGGCGAGCGGCTCTCGGCTCGTGCGCTGGTGGCGTTCACCCAGTCCGGTGACACGGTGCGCAGGCTGGCCCGGTTGCACACCCGGCTGCCGCTGCTGGCCTTCACCCCGACCCCGGAGGTGCGCAACCAGCTCGCGATGGCCTGGGGGGTGGAGACGTTCCTCGTCGACTTCGCGGAGAGCACCGACGCGATGGTCCGCCAGGTCGACCACGCGATGCTGTCGATCGAACGGTTCCAGCCCGGTGACCTCGTCGTCATCGTGGCCGGGTCGCCGCCAGGCACCGTCGGATCGACCAATCTAATCCTGGTGCACCGGCTCGGCGAGGAGGACCACGCCTGACGAGCGCGGGAAGCGTCCTACCTGTCCGCACCAAGATCGCCCCGAGTGGCGGTGAAGTCCAGGCAGCCGGGCGCGAGGCGGGCCTGTTCCACGACGCTCACGCACCCCGCGAGGTAGTGAGCAATTGGATCCGCCGGGGGGCCCGAACTGATCGGTGATTGCGCGATGCGGCGTGTACCGGGCGTGCAACGGTCACCGAATCTCGTTCACGACACGGGTGCGGCCCGATAGTGTGCGGCTGTGGGTGAGACCGGACGCGGTAGCAGACGTGAGATGGGGCCACTCGGGATCGTCTTGGGCGCCGGGAGCTGGGAGACGTCGCTCGCCTCGGTCGGCGAGCTCGAAGTCTTGGGATACTCGACGATCTGGGTGTCCGGCGCGCAGTTGGACGGCTTCGACCGCGTCGCCGACGTCCTACGAGGGATTTGCGCGGTCGGTGTCGGCACGGCCATCATCGCGGTCGACCAGTTCGACTCCGATGCCGTGGTCCGCACCTTCACCGAGTTGGAAGCGACCCATCCGGGCCGCTTCGTCGTGGGACTTGGCGGCGCACACGGGCCGAGGCCGCTACGCACCCTGGGTGAGTACCTGAACCGCCTCGACGACGCTGCGCCGCCAGTGCCACCCGGCGCCCGCGTCCTGTCCGCCCTGGGGCCTCGCATGCTCGATCTCGCGCGGGAGCGAACAGCCGGGGCGCTTCCCGTGCTCGCGACCTCCAACTACACCGCGCAGGCGCGAGACCGGCTGGGAGCCGACACCCTGCTGGTCACTCAGCAGTTCGTCGTCCTCAGTGATGACCCCGACCGGGCTCGGGTCGCCGCACGTGGGGTGATCAGATTCCTGCGCGACGTCGAGGGCGGCTATCCGAGGCACTTCCAACGGATGGGCTTCACCGACGACGACGTTGCACAGCTCACCGATCGGCTCGTCGACGCGCTGGTGGTGTGGGGCGACCTGGACTCCATCCGCGAGCGGGTCGCCGAGCACCACGCCGCGGGAGCTGATCAGGTCGCCCTCACCGTGGCGCCTACCGACGAAGACTCGGCTCCCCTCACGCAATGGCGACAGCTGGCGCAGGCGCTGATGCCTTAGAGCCTGTTGGCAAATGGTCACGCGGCTTGCTGATCTTGTCGGTCGGGTGCCGACGCTACGGCGCGGGGCTGGCCCCAGCGGGGATGAGGTGGCGCGCCGGACCTGTTGCGGTCCAGTTGCCGGGTCATGATCGCG
>JBBSGM010000084.1:0-18012 GCA_038254065.1 Mycobacteriales bacterium
AGCTCAGTGTTGGTCGAGGTACGCCGGGCCGGCGCTGGTGGTGATCAGCCCGAGGCGTGCCGCGAGCCAGGGCAACTGCGTCTGGAGGGCGGTGATGGCGACCGCCCAGGTGTGTCCACCGGGGACTCTGGCGAGCTGGACGGACATTCCGGCCCCCTGGGCGGCGTCGACCACCCGCCGTGCTTCTGGCCCGTAGACCGGGTCGTCGCGGCCGACCGTGACGACGCCGGCGCTGGCGGGGAACCGGGAGGCGGCGAGCAGGTCCAGCGGATTGACCGCGCGGAACTTCGTCTCGTCACCGCCGAAGGTCTCCGCCACCGTCTCGTCGTGGCTGCCCAGTGACGGTTCGTCCTGCCCGGAGCCGTCCAGGAAAGTCGGGTAGACCTGAGGGGCCCGGACGGCGAGCTGCAGCGCGCAGGTGCCGCCGTAGGAGAAGCCACCGATCGCCCAGTGCCGCGGATCCGGATCTGTCTGCAAGTTGGCCGTGATCCATTCCGGGACGTCGCGCACCAGGTAGGTCTCGGCGTTGCCCAGGCGGGAGTCCATGCACAGCGGGTTGGCCAACGCGGACCCGGTGGCATCGGGCAGCACCACCACCGGCGCCAACCCGGCATGTGCGGCGGCGAAATGGTCCATGATCTCAGCGAGGGTGCCGGCAGTCAGCCAGTCCTGCGGGCCACCCGGCTGGCCTGCTATCAGCACCACGACCGGTAGCAGCGGCCGCGGGGAGGTGAGATAGGCCGGTGGCAGGTACACCAATGCCTGCCGCGCCCGGAAACCCGACCGGGTCCCGGGGATCTCGACCCGGGTCACCCGCCCGGTGTTCGGGAGGTCCGCTGGGGCGTGCCACACCTGCGACACCGACCGGCCCGGGGGAGCGGTCAACGTCGGCTCCACCCGGGCAATAGCGGAGAACTCGATCTCATTGGCTGCGGGGAGACCGAGCGCCGCGCCGAGGGTGGGCTGGTACTGGTAGAAGGCGTTGATCTTCATGATGGATAACGCGACCACCAGCAGCAGCGCCGGTACCGCCACCGCGGACCGCCACCAGCGCGTGGACCAGCAGTGACCGGCGGCCAGCGCCACCGCGAACAGGGCCACCCCGACCCAGATCAGAACCCGGGCGGGCAACGAATCCGGGAACGGCTTGAACCCCTCGACGGCCAGCACCACGCCCAGCACGCCCAGCGCGGCACCGGCCAAGGCAGCCGGAACCACCCGGCGCCACCAGGACCTGCCGCGGCGCACGAGCAGGAACCCCATCCCCGCTGCCCCCGTGAGTGTCACGACCGCGGGCAGCATCCCGAAGATCAACGGAGCGTCGAGCAGCCAGCCCCACACCGGAGCTCCCCTTCCCATGACCGACATCGACACACCCCGACGATGCACATCGCCTCCGACCGGCCAGCCGCTGAGCCACCCAATGGCCCTCGGGAGCACCGCGACCGTGGCGCCCGGCGACGACAGCCCAGCGACGACAAAGGCCGGCTCAGCGCAGCACGGCGCGGACGAGGCGGGTGGCGTGGCGGGCCGACAGGTGCGGTAGGTAGGCACGCCCGATCGCGTTGCCGATCGCGGGCAGCGCGGCCGGGTCCGGGTAGGCCAGGTACAGCGGTCGGTAGACCGGCTGGAACTTGGTCTTGAAGGCCAGCAACGATCCGAACCCGTACACCGGCTCCAGCCTGCGCCCGGCCGCGTCGAGCAGCTTCTGCAGCCCGCCGATCGGCTCGCCGCGGTCGAGCCGGGCCAGCGGCGCCCCGGACAGCGACAGCACCTCCGCGCCCTCCTCCTTGCAGCGCAGCGCCGCGGAGGCGATCAGGAAATCCATGACGCCGTTGAACCCGCCGGCGCGGCGGCGCATGAAATCCAGCGTCCAGCCGACGACCGCTCCGTCGCGGCGTACCGGCAGCCAGCTGGTGACCCCGTGCACGATGCGGTCGGCGTCGACGGCGATGAGCAACCGCACCTCGTCGTCATCGAGCTCGTCGAGGCCACCGAGGGTGAAGCCCATCTCAGGCATGCCCTTGTCGGCCACCCACTCCTCGGAGATGGCCCTGATCTGCTCGGTGACGGCGAGCGGTGCGGTCCGGAAGTGACACCATTCGGCGACGACGCCGGCTTTGTCCGCCTTGTTCAGCGCCGTCCGGACGTCCTGCCACTTCTTGCCGGTGAACGCGAGTTCGGACAGCATCAGCACGGTCTCCTCGGCGACCTGCACGGTGCTCCATCCCATCGAGCCCGCGATCGCCTCCACCTCGACACCGACGCTGTACAGACACGGCGTCCAGCCGTGGGTGTGGCAGTGCCCGACGAAGCCGCGTACCGCCGCCTCGCGCGCCTCGGGGGCGCCGACCGGGTCGCCGGTGGTCAGCGCGACCCCGCCGATCACCCGGTAGGCGACGACCGCCTCGTCACCGGGGGTGAACCAGTAGGTGTGTCCCGGCCAGGTCGCGATGTGTGCCAGCGACGATCCCCCGGTCCGCGCGAGCAGCGCGCGCACCCTGGCCAGGTCGGGCTGGGACGTGCGCAGCCCGCTGTGGGTGAAGCTGCGTAGTGCCAGGGTGCCGACGACGAGCCAGAACACCGGACCGGTCCATTCGAACAGCCAGGTCGTCGCAGCCGAGACCGGCAGGAACGCCGGCTCGACCTCGCCGAGGTAGCCCGGCGGAAGGAACCGGGTCGGCAGGTCGGTGAGCAGCGCGAGCAGCCCGGGCGGCCGGTCGTAGCCGTTTCCGACGAGCAGACTGCCCCCGATGTACACCACCGAGACGGCGACGAAGGTGACCCCGGAGATGCGACCGGCTGCGCGGTAGGTGCCCAGCGGTGCCCGGACGTCGAACTGGTGGCGAACCATGACCAACACCACCGCGATCGCGAGGGGCTGCAGGGCGGGCAGTGCCAGCAGCAGCCAGGCGTGCAGGTGCGTCCCCGAGCCGAGGATGACCCGCTGTTCCATCGGGGTGGCGGCGGTGTACGCAGCAAATGTCAGCCCGAGCCCGGCCAACCCCAGGTTGAGTCCGAGCGTCACCCGCCACGCCGCCCGCCTGCCCCGACGCAGCCCCTCCGCGCAGACGAGCAGCAGCACCACCGGCATGATCGACATCAATCCGGGGCCGAGACCGGAGAACCGCAGCCGGGCCTGCAGCTCTGCACACTCCCGGGCCGCGCCGGGACTGCCGCCCGCATCGGCGCAGATCTGCCCGACGGTCAGCGCGTCGGGCGGTGGTGAGGCGAACACGAAGCGCAGCACCGACAGCGGGCCCACCCGGGTCTGCGCCCACGCCGCGATCAGCGGCCCCAGCGCCGACGCCGCCACGAGCAACGCGATGAGCACCCGGGCCTCGGGGCGTGACGGGGCACCGAGCACGACCTCGCGGCGGCGCGCCCGTCCGAGCGTCGCCATCCCCGCAGTGAGCCCGACCAGCCCGGCCGCGAGCCGTAGGACATCGCCGAGCAGCCCGGAGTACAGCACCAACATCACCAGCGCGGTGAGCAGTACCAGGCGCAGCCGCCGTCGCCACAACGCGGCGAGCCCGGCACTCGTCGCGAGCACGGTGCCGACCAGCGCGGCACCGGGCCCGACGGCGACCGAGGCCTGCAGCTGGTCGGCCCAGCGGCCCCCGCCCAGTCCCACGGATGCCGCCAGCCCCAGCCCGACCAGCGTGCCGGCGACCTGAACTGCCACCAGCAGCCCCCCGGCGCGCAGGCTGCCGAGGCGACGCTCGGCGACGGGCAGCAGCGCGATGACCGCGACCGTGTTGACCAGGTAGGACACCAGGCCCGGGCACCACAACGCCGAGCTGAGCAGGCTCCACCAGTGCCCCTCGCGCAACGGCCCGACCCCGGCCCCGACGGCGCCGCGCAGCGTGGGCGACGGGCCGCGCAGCACGCTTCCGGTGGCCGCACCGAGCACCCAGAACAGCGTCACGAACCCGACGGTCAGCGGCGCCCGGCGGAGCAGCCGCAGGGCGGGCGACGGACGCTCCCCGGTATCGGTAAGTCCGACCGGATCGGCGTTCACCGGGACCGTGCAGGTCATCACGAGCCTCCTTGGCGCTGACGACACTCTGACAGCCCGCGTCCCCGGCTCGCACACCAGCCACCCCGGCTCTGCCACCCGACCCTTGCGCTCCCGGCACAACGCCTGCTCAGCTGTTGACGCCACTCATGTCGCCCAAGAACTCTGCCTCGCCGGCTGAGACCGAAACCCATTCTCAGGGTGGAGTCGAGTGCGGCAGCTGATCGAGCAGCGCACCGGCGCTGTCATCGAGGTAGCTGGCGTAGGACACGTCCGGGGTCAGGCCGCCCTGCTCGAACCCGCCGGTGACCCCGATGACCTCGTCACCGTCGCGCACCCACGGACCGCCGCTCGTGCCGTCGTAGAGTCCCGGGGCATCGAGCTCGAGCTGGGTGGGTGAGGCCCGGGTGGTCGCGCCCGAGCGCACCAAGGGGGCATCGGAGAAGACCGGATACCCGAGCGCCCGCACGTCGTTGACCGAGCCGGGGTCGGTGACGAGCCGGTAGCCGCCGGTCAGCGCCTGGACCGGCCCGGCGCCGGCGCGGGTGACGGTCAGGAACGCCACGTCGCGGTCGGGGTCGCCGGTGGCCTGCCAGCGCGGGTCGATCACGGCGGCGGAGACCGTCCACGCCCCGAACGGCGCGACCCCGTCGTGGTAGCCCGGGACGAAGACCATGCCGGTACGAACCGGGGAGCCGTCACCGCCCGAGACGCAGTGCGCGGCGGTCAGCACGACATCTCCCGTCGGGCTGTCGATGACCGCACCGCTGCAGAAATGAGCGCCGAAGTCATCGAGGTCACCGTCGAACAGGGCGCCCGCGGCGGGAAACATGGTCGGCGACGGCAGCGCGACGGTGGGTGACCCGGACCACGGCGCGCCGGGCCCGGCGACCGTGCTGGCGACCGCGACGGGAGCTCCGGCGCCGGACCGCGGTCCGGCGGGGTGCGGCCAGATCGACCAGGCCAGCACGCCAGCGCAGCCCAGCACCACAGCGGCCGCCGCAGCCCGCACCGGCTTGCGTACCACCATCTGCGAACCACCTCCGACCCATCCGGCCCCCACCGGCGCCCAGCTCGATGGTCAGCTCACCCGCCACCGGCCCCTGACCCCGCGAGGTCCCCTGAAGAGGTCGACAACAAGTACCTGGACCAGCAGCTGCTCGCAGCGTACGCGGCGCAATATTCTCCATCTGGTCCACGACCAGGCCGGGGAGTGCGGTGCCGTCGCCGGGGCATGCGCAGCTGAGCGAGACCGGGTCACCGCCTACGGTCGAGCTCTCGAGCAATCTCACGATGACTCAAGCCAAGGTCGAGCAGCTCCCCCACCGCCTCACGAGTGACGTGGTCGAACTCGGCAAGCATGGCGGCGTAATCCTGAACCGCCGCTCTGGTCGCCTCGATACGTTCGACCTGATCGGCGATTCCACGAAGGTGATCAAGCATGACATCAGGGGACTCACGACGGATCGACAGGGCCTTCACACCAGCCACGGTACGTCGCCCACCTGACCCGGGACGGGAGGACAACTGGAGTTCGCTCAACCGCCCGGGGTCGATAAGACGCTGTTCCACAACGCCATCGTCTGTTGCCAGCTGATCCGGTGGATGCCGAGCAGGCGGAAGCGACTGCTCGCGACCATGAACCACCCCCGGCCTCGCACATCCCGGCCTTCGCCTCACAATGCGAGCAGCGTGCACCAGGCCCGGGTGGCCAGGTGCAGGTTGAACCGGGTGTCGGGATTCGAGAGGTCATGGCCGAAGATCTGCCGGATGCGCTGCAGCCGGTACTTGAGCGTGCTCCGCCCCAGGGCGAGCGCCTGCGCGGTGGCGTCGTAGGTTCCGCTGCACTCGAGGTACCTGCTCAACGTCCTGGTCAGCTCGGACCCCTTCCGCGCGTCATAGTCGAGCAGGGCTCCCAGCCAGCACCGGACGAACCGCTCGACACCTTCGGTGTCGGCCACCTCCGACAGCAGCTGGTGGACGCCGAGGCCGTCGTAGGTGACCGCGCGATCCGGGCCGCCGGCCGAGCCGGCCAGACGCAGCGCGAGCTCGGCTTCGTGGTAGGATCGGGGGAAGTCCGCGGGGCGGTGGCAGACGCCACCGACGCCCAACCGCCATCGGTGCTTGCCCAGTTCGGCGAGTACCGCCTCGCGGAACCGTTCCCACCGCTCGCCACCGCTGGGGACGGACGCGACGAGGACGATGACGATGCCTGCGGGGCATCAGCAGCAAGCCCGGCCCGCTACCGCTGACCGCGTGGCGGACCGCGTTCAGCAAGGCGTCGGAGTCGCATCGGTGGTCGGGCTGCTCGACGACCACGACAGGGTGCGGCCGTTCGAGGGCGTAGCCCAGTGCCCTGGCCCTGGCCAGTGCGACGTCCTCGGCATCGTCGCCGATCAGATCGGCGACGATGCCGCGGCCGAGCCGGAGTTCGGTGTCGGCCACACTCTGCAGCCGGGCGAGCTCCATGGCCAGCACGGTCGCGCCGTGCTGGAGCGCGACGGTCTCGTGCTTCCCAGCGAGCCCGTCCGGGTCGATGAGCAGCAGCACGCCGACCACGTCCTCGCGGGACCGCGCCACCGTGAGCAGCCGGCCGTCGGCACGAATGGGCCGTCCGGCGCGCAGGGCCCGCTCCAGGACGTGCTCACGTCTGGCGGGCGAGGCCTTCGGTCGGGGGCGCGGCGGTTCGGGACCCGCCCAGGCCAGCAGGTTGCCGTGCCGGTCCTCGACGGCCGCCGGAAACCCGGAGAGCTCGTGCAACGCGCGAGCGATGCCCTGCTGGCCGCCGCCGGCGCCGGCGACCTGGGTGAAAATCTGGCATGCACTCAAGCGGGCGCGGACTGCTCCAGGTCGTTCAGCACCGCGTGGACCGGACCCCAGGACAGCGACACTGTCTCGTGGTCGGGGCTGAACGCTTCGGCTGCCTGACGGCGCGGGTGGATGTAGTTGCGGAAGTTGCGTACCGGGGTCATGAACGCTTTGGCGTCGAGCTCGATGTGGCCTCGCTCGTGTGCCGCGTCGAGCAGCATCTCCAGTCCCGCGTGGTCCGCGGTCACCGGCTGACCACGACGGTTGCGCAACTCGAGCGCGGGGTCGCGGTGAAGCAGGACGGCGAGCAGCAAGCCCTCTACCAGGCTGCCGATCCCGAACAGAGCGAGTAGGTGTGCGCCCGATCCTTGGGCCATGTGACTCTGCTCCGCGCGGTCCACGAGGAGGGCAATCATGTCTGCGTCGTCGAGCAGGCGGGTCAGTCGGGCTTGGAGGTCGTCGGGCATGCCGAAGACCGGCACCGCGCCGAGCCCCGACCCGACGTCCCCGACCACCGGTCGGCCACCGACGTAGGTAATCGCCACCCCCTCAGGCTCGAGCGTCGCGTTGAGCGCGGTCCGGAACGACTCGGCCACCGGCCAGCTGCCGTCGTGTTCGAGCGGATCACAGGCCCGGCGCAGCAACCGCGCGACGTCGACGGGCTGGTCGGCGCGGTCGACAAGGGCGTCGCGCAGCCACGCGATCCGCCCCGACCCGTCGTACTCGGGCGGGTCGGCCCAGCCGGCATCGCGGAGCAGACGCTCCAGCTGCCAGCCGTGGCGTTCGTGGTTACCGTCCCGGTCGCAGATCACTTCGGCGACGCGTTCCAACGTGCGAGGATCGAGTCGGCGCATCAGTAGTCCCCGTTCGCGGCGTCGCGGACGCGGTTCAGGGCGGTCCCGCATCGCGCGTCGATGCGGGAGCCCGACCGCGCGAAGCCAAGAGCTTCGCGCATCTGCCGCAATCGGGTCTCGTGGTCGAGCGGCAGGTCGTCGGACAGCAGCCAGCGGGCGATGCGGTCGAGGTCGTGGTCGGTGTGCTGGTCGATGCGCTGCCCGGGCGGGACGGGCGGGCGTGGCCGGCGGTGCCGTGCGGGTGCCGGCTCGGGGACGGCGGGCGCGGGTGCGGGCCGGTCATCCTGCGGTGCGGCGATGGCCTGGCGCCACCGCTGCTCGATACGGTCGGCCTCTCCGCCCGGATCGGCGAACCATGCGCTGGCCCAGACCCTGTGAAACTGCCACCCCATTCGCTCCAGGTGCCCTTGGCGCAGCCGGTCACGATCCCGCACGCTGGTCAGGCGGTGGTAGCTGTCGCCGTCGACCTCCAGCGCGAGCACCATCCGGCCATCCCGGTGGGGATCGGCGAGAGCGAAGTCGATGCGGTACCCGGACACACCCCATTGCGGTGTCACGGGAATGCCGCGCTTCTCCAGCGCGTCGAGCACGTCCTGCTCCAGCGGGTTCGGCGGCACGTCTCCGGCCCGGCCGACCTCGCGTGGGCGTGCCCCGGTGGCGGCCACCTCCAGGAACCGGCGGAGCGCCGCCGGCCCCTTTGTCGGCCAGTTCGGGGTCATGTCCTCGTGGGTGAACGAGCTGACCACGTGCATGCGGCGCCGCGCCCGGGTCACTGCGACGTTGAGGCGGCGCTCACCGCCCTCGTGGTTGATGGGGCCGAACTTCATCTGGAGCCGGCCGTCGGCTCCCTTCGCCCGCCCGATGCTGAGGATGATGACGTCGCGCTCGTCGCCTTGCACCATCTCCAGGCTCTTGACGAACAGGCGCCGGCGCGGCCCGTTCATGCGGGTGCGGAACTCCTCGAGCTCCGGATGGTGAGCGGCGGCCTGCCGCACGGCAGCCTCGATGCGGTCCATGTGCCGGACGTTCGCCGTGATGATCCCCAGTGAGTCGTGCGGGTGCTCGGTCGAGTGCTCGACGACGAGCCCGACGACCCGATCGACCTCCTCGTCGACCAGTCCGCCCGTGCCCGGCGCGGCGCTCCCGCCGACGACGTGCAGGCGTAGTGGCGTCTCGGTGGCGCGGCCGGGGAAGGTGACGAGGTCGCGGTCGTAGAACTCCTCGTTGGAGAAGGCGATCAGCCGTTCGTCCTCGCTGCGGTAGTGCCAGCGGAGCCGGAAGGTGTGCGGCACGAACGTGGTCAGGCAGGTGAGCACGGACTCGAAGTCGCCCACCCGGGGTGGCGGGGGCGCTTCCTCGTCGTCGAGTTCGTCGTCCTCGGCGATGCCGCCGCCGGCGAGCGTGCGGAAGTACGCGCTGGGCGGCAGCTGCTGATCGTCGCCGGCCACGACGAGCTGGGCGCCGCGCATGATCGAGGTCATCGCGTCGACCGGCTCCACCTGGCTGGCCTCGTCGAAGATCACGATGTCGAACAGCCGCTGCGCGGGCAGCAGCCGACTCACCACGATCGGTGACATCGCCCAGCACGGCCGGGCCGCGAGCAGCACGTCCGGCGCGGCCGTCACCAGCCTGCGCACTGGCATGTGCCCCCGCCTCCGCTTGGCCTCGGCAAGCACCGTCGCGTTCTGATCGGGAAACGCATCGCGAGCATCGCGCAGTCGCTCGGCCACGCGGCGTCGGATCCGGACGGCGTTGAGCCGCAGGTGCTGTGCATCGAGTTCGCGGAACTGCGACACCGTCGCGTCGTGCTGGGGGGCATTGAACGATGCGAGTACGGGCGAGTCGAGCTGGTACAGGTCGAACAGCGAGTGGTACCAGGCGTACGAGAGAACCTGCTGAGCCTCGTCCGCGCCGGCGTCGCGGCGGACCAGCTCGTCGAGCAGCTCACCCAGACCGTGTGCCGCGAGCCGTTCGGTGATTCGCGCGAACTCGGGCAGCTTGTACAGCGTCTGCTCCTCGGCGCGTAGCTGTTCCAGCGTCGAGGCCAGCTGCTCGACGGGGAGGCTCTCGGGCTCGTCGAGCCGAGCGGTCAGCGCAACCGCGGCGATCTCGTCGCGCAGAGCCGAGAACCGCTCGGGCTCGCCGCCCAGTCCGATCAGGCGAGGCCTCGCAGCGGGATCGGCGACCAGCTCCCGCCACGCCGCCCGCTCGGATACGGCGGCGCGCAGCTCGGCGAGGAGTACGTCGCGGGGACAGCGCCCGTCTCGGCGTCGCGCCCATGCCTGCCGGCGCAGCCGGTACCGGCGCCACCATCCGTCCGTGGTTGGGTGTGCTGCGCGCAGCGGCCCTTGGCATGCCGCCGCGCACAGCGCGTTCAGGTCCTCGCCGTAGATCTCCGCGCCGTGCGCCTGCGTGCTGCGTTCGACATCAGAAAGCAGTCCGAGCACGCGCTGCCAGCCGGCGAGGTCACTCGGCCGGCGCAGGCCGGCCCGCTCCACCAGTGCCTGCAGGGCGTCCTGGCTGTCCCGCCATGCGCGTCCGGTGACGGCGTCGAGCCGCAACAGCATGCGCTCCGCAGACTCACGGTCGCGCACGTCCGCGTGCGACCAGGCCGACTCGCCGCGCCGCACCGGGAGGCCGCCCATGCGCACGAACGCTGACAGGTCCCCGCACAGAGACTCGACGGCGCCATGGTCGAGGCGTTGCATCGCGACCCGCCGGATGCGGAGCGCCGTGCGGGCCCGCTCGGGCAGGCCGATCAGCGCCTGGTGCACCTGGTACGCGGACGGGCCCCACGGGGCTCGCGGGGCGCGCATCTCCTCGGTGTGCTGGATGAGCGCGCGGCGAGCTTCGGTGAGCCTGCGGTGCACCCTGTCGACGTCCGGGGGCATGGCGGTACTCAACCGGTCGAGCGAGGCGGCGACCTGGCTAGCCACTTCGCGCCGGGTGCGCTGCTGGCCGTGCAGGTCGAACACCAGCTCGGCGAGGTCCACCTCGGCCAGCCGGTCGGTCACCGCCTCGATCGCGGCGCGCTTCTCAGCAACGAACAGCACGCGTTTACCGGTGGCGGCTGCCGACGCGATGATGTTGGCGATCGTCTGGCTCTTGCCGGTACCCGGCGGGCCCTGAATCACCACGTGCTGGCCGTCGAGCACGGCGTGCGCGGCCCGGTGCTGCGAGGAATCGGCGTCGAGCACCAGGAACTCGTCAGCTGGTGGCACCTCGTCGGCATTCCGGAAGCGGTGGGCGCCCGCCGCGTCCCGCAGCGCCTCCCGGGCCGCCGCGTCGCCGGCGGCCGCCGCGATGACGTCGTGCTGAGCGAGCAGCTCGGCCGAACTGCGCAGGTCCTCCACCATCGGGAGCTTGTCGAAGACGAAGCTGCCGACTACGGCGCGCCGCTCCAGCTCTGCTGTCCGCCCCTGCGCGGTGAGCACTTCGTGCAGCACGTCGAACACCGCGTCGACCTGCTCGTCGGGGTTGCTCGACCGCTCGACCGCCGTCGCGAGCTGACCCGCCACTACCTCGATGTCCAGGTCGACGCCGTGGTGGTCGCGCAGTGCCACCAGCAGCACCGGGTTGACCTCCACCTCAGGATCGAGCTCGACGGTGTAGTCGGTCTCCGCGGCCGTCCGCGGTTCGATCCGCACCGGCTGCAGCAGCAGGGGCGCACGCAGTGGCCGGAGAGCAGCGGCCCCGCGGGCGCCCGAGGGTGGTGACACGCGTAGCAGGCCGCGCGCGAGCCGGCCGATCTCGACACCCTGCTCCTCGGCCACCAGCACGATCCGCCGCCGGAGGGTGCGCATCCGGATGCACGCGGCGCGTTGTTCCTCCGGGTTCGGCATCAGCACCGACAGCCGGGACCGGCGACCGACGAGTAGCCGCGTCAACTCGCCCGAGTCGGCGCCGGTGAGATCCACGGTCAGGGTCCTGGTGTCCTTGTAGTGCAAGAGCGTATTGCCCGGTCCGAAGTCGGTGAGCTCGCGCGCCCACTGCTCGGCTTTCCGACGAACGAGATCCAGTCTGCCGGTGAGCACGGTCGGCGTCCCCTCTGCCATGCGACAGCCGGCTCCATACCCGGCGCCCACCACCCCTGGGCGAGCCTCCAAGCGTAACCGCGCAGGTGAACGCGGTCACCCGGCTGAACGGGCTATGGTCGTCATCAGCCCACCCTGATGACGTCTCGGGAGAGCGGTCTGCGCCCGATGTCTGGGGTGGCGGCTCACCGGGCTGGAAGCCGGCGACACCGACGACGAACAACTCGCCCGCACCTCGGTTGTCGTGCAGGACCTGCGGCTGATCCACGCCGGAGACCGGGCTCGTGCTGAGTAGGCGCTCTATCGGTGCCTGGCCTACTGCGCCGACGCCGACATCCCCGAGCTCACCAGTCCGGCTCACATGATCGATTCCTGGAGGGCCGAGCGACGGAGCGGTGCTGGCTTCTCTCCTCAGCCAGGCGCGGCAGATCTTGGAGAGCCTGATCATGCACTGGCCGCCGAAGAATGTGTCGGAGGGGGACTTGAACTCCCACGGCGCTGACCAGCGCTTTCTCAACCATCGGAAGGAGTGGCACTGGGAAAGGCGTGGTCAGCGAGTTGGGATTGTGTCCGAGGGGGACTTGACCACTACGTACAAGAACTTGGCAGCCGGGCTGGGTCAGGTGGATGCTGCACGGCGTCGTCGTCGGCCAACCACTCGATCCGGACGCGGTGCGTAACACGTCATCGACGCCGACCCGGCACCGGAGCTACCGGAGGTTCCGGAGCCGGACACAGCATTGCGCCTCTTATGCCAGGGAGGCTCCGCCTCGGACCGCCGAGGTGGTGGTCGAGGTGCCGATTCAGCGCTGGCTCCGATTTGGTCAGGCTCTCGCAGGGACCTGCGGTCATGATCGACAGACCGCCGCCACCCGCTGCGCCGAAGTCCGATCACCGTGATGACCGGCCGTGCCACCCAAAGTGGCTGGTCAGACCTACTGTCTGCAGAGATTGGAGCGGGCATCCGCCACCGTAGGCGGTCCGAGAACTTTGGACAAGTGTCAAGGTTTCAACCCCCAAGGAGCCCTAGCGCGACGGCGGGAAAGGCCGCGATGATGGAGACCGACGGGCGGCGCCCCCGGCTGGGACCAGACCGTCTGCACTCCGACACGGCACGATGGAGATGTGCCCACGGCGACGCTGTCGTATCAAGACCGCATACTCACGTGGTACGCGGAAGGAGAGCGGAGTGTCGTCACTGCCGGGCGGTGCGGCCGACAAGCTCGGCAACCGCTACGAGGGCTGGTGGACACTATACCGCCTTGCCGACGTCCTCCTCGGGTGCGCCTCACGCCTGCGGCTCGAGCCGCCCGGGAGCCAGGGCGTCGGCGTCGAGTTCTGGGTCGACGAGCCCAGTGGGCGATGGTGCGAGCAGGTCAAGGACGCACCCGCTAAGGGAAGTTGGACCCTGCGGCGCCTCACCACCGAGGCGGTTCTGCCCTCGCTGGCCAGCCACCTCTCGGCCGGACACCACGTCCGCCTCGTGCTGTCCACGCCGGCAACGGAGCTTGCAAACCTCTCTGACCGGGCGCGAGCCGCAGACACCCTCGACGAGTACCGCGAGATCCTCACCGAGAACCAGCGGCCGGGCTTCGAATCGCTCGCAGGGACCTGGGGCGTCACTGAGGCGACGGCCTGGACCCACCTAAAACGCGTATATGTTGAGCACCAACCGGCTGAGCACCTCCGCCGCCTTGTGCATGTCACCTACGAGCGACTCGTGCAGGGCGACCCGGAGGTCGTCGTCAACGAACTCCGTAGCTGGCTGGACGACATACTCCACCAGACCCTCACCGCGCCGAGGGTCTGGGGGCATCTGTCCACGAAGGGCTTCGCCCGACGACTCCTCGTTGGTGACTCGACCACGGTGGACGCCCTCGCGGCAACCGTGGAGCGGCACCATCGCCGCATCGATTCGTCGCGCCCTGCCATGGAGGCCGTCGCGCAACCTTATGTAACTCAGCTGGTGGAGCGGCTGTCTGCTCCGGATACCCGACAGGTGATGTGCTTCACGGCCGCGCTGGGTCAGGGAAGTCGACCATCGCCGCGGACGCCTTGCGGCGCCTCACAACAGCGGGTTGGTTCGCGGGCGTCGTCCGGATGGACGCGACCAATCCGGGGACGCAAACCGCCGCAGCGCTGGGACGATCATTCGATCTACCGGGATCACCCGCAGTGTTGCTCGACGGTGTCACCGACGGTTCCGCCGGCGTCCTGCTCATCGACCAGCTCGACGCGGTCAGCACCTACAGCGGCCGCATGCCGGATTCCTACGACGCGGTCGCGGAACTACTCGATCAGACCGCGTCGATGCCGAACATCAAGGTGCTGCTCGTCGTGCGGACCGTCGACCTGACGGCCGACCCGCGGATGCGGTCTCTGCTGTCCGACGAGACGCGCGTCGAAACGCTCACGGTCGGGGACCTAGAGTCCGCCGACGTCCGGACCGCGCTGGAGAAATCCGGCGTCGACACCGCAGCACTCGCCGAAACCACCCTGCAGTTGCTACGGGTGCCTCTACACCTATCGGTTTTCAGCCGACTGTCGTCCGACAGCCAGCGCACTACCTACCGCACACTGTCGGACCTCTACGAGCAGTTCACCGCCGAGGTCCGCAGCGACGTCGAGCGCCGGATCGGCCAGCTCGACTGGAGCACGATCAGCCAGACCCTTGTGCGGTACATGAGCGACAACGAGAGGCTGCAAGCCCCGGCCGCGCTGCTCGACTCGGTGTCGACGGGCGAGGTCAAGGCGCTTCACTCCGACGGGATGCTCGTCACTGATGCCGGCGGCGTCGGGTTCTTCCACGAGACCTACTTCGACTTCCTGTTCGCACGTACGTTCGTCGCTGAGGGGCGAGACCTGCATGATTTTCTCGTCGCCTCGAGCCAGCACTTGTTTCGGCGGACGCAGGCTCGACAGGTGCTCGAATACCTCGCCGCCAACGACCGCGACGCCTTCCGCAACACCGTGGTTCGGCTGCTGACAAGCAACGCCGTCCGGACTCACCTGCAGGCCGTGGTCGTCATGGTGCTGCGGCAGCTCGACGCTGATGCGGACGACTGGCGGGCGATCGAGCCGCTGGCGTTCGGTGACAACACCCGCGGGCAACGCATTGTCGCCTTGCTTTCCTCACCGCACTGGTTCGACGCCGCCGACACTGCCGGGCGGTGGGAAACACTGCTGGCCGACCCGTTAAAGGTGGACGCAGCCGCACACCAACTCGTGATCGCCGCCCGGCAGCGCGGCGAACGGGTGGCCACGCTCGTCCGCCCACATGTCGGTACGTCGGACGCATGGCGGCTCCGCCTGCGCGCCCTCGTACAGTGGTCGCTGGGACCCGCACTGGTCGACCTCGCGGTGGAACTGATGGCCCGCGGCGACCTCGACGACGCCCGCGGGCCGATTGCGGTCAACAGCGACTTCTGGTCGATCCTCTACGGTCTCCGCGACGACGACCCGGCATCCGCCGCGCGGCTGATCGGCGCGCACCTCCGTCGTTCACTGGCACGTACCAACGCCGACGGTAGCTGCGACCCGTTCGTCTCCGAGCACCTCGGCACGCACTCGGCCGTAGGGGACTCGACTATCAGCGAGGTCGCGGCGGCGGCGCCGGCGGCATTCGTCAACGAGGTCCTGCCGTTCGTCGTCTGCGTCGCGGAAGCCACTGCTTCCACAACGGATCCGGACGCACTCCGGAGTGCCCGTTGGGGGTGGCAGTATGTCGGTGACCACCATGGGATCGACGGCGCGGTGTTCGCAGGCGTCGAGGAGGCCTTGCGCCTGCTCGCGAAGGACCAGCCGGAGGAGACCCTTACGCTGGTATCGCCATTCGCCGACGGCGACGTCCGGGAGCTGCGGTTCCTGGCCTGCCGTGCTCTGGCAGCCGCGGCGTCCGGTGACGAGGCCGTCGACTGGTTGCTCTCCGACGAGCGCAACCTCGACCTTGGCTGGGCGGACAGCCGGCGCTGGGCCTCACGGGAGCTCATCGAGGTCGCCACCCGGTACTGCGACGACGAGCACTTGAACGCGCTCACCAGCCTGCTCCTCGGTTACTACCCGGCGCGGGAGACCACAGCTGAAAACCGGCAGCTGCGTGGCCGCGCACAATATGAGCTGCTGACGGCGGTCGAGGCCGCACGTCGCAGCGCCGCGGTTGTTCTGCGGATCGGCGAGTTGGAGAGGAAGTTCGCAGACGTACCGCCTACGGCACCGCGGGCTGTGGAATTCCACTACGTGGGGCCGCCGATCCCCGTCGCTGCGGCGGAGTTCCTCACCGACGAGGACTGGATCCGGGCGATCCACAAGTACCGCAGCGACGAGACCGACAGGTCCCATGAGCTGCCCGTCGGTGGCGCGAGGCAGCTCGCGGAGCTGCTCGGCTCTCGGGCCAAGGCAGAGCCCGAACGCTTCGCGCGGCTGGCGCTGACGTTCGACGCCAATACACCTCCGGTGCATCTAAGCCAGGTGATAGGAGCGGTCGCGGGCGCCGTTCCCGTCCCGCTGCTTGCTGCGCTCTCCCGCCACGCCCGTAACGTGGCGGGACAGGAGGTGGGTCAGGCGCTCTGCGCCGCGATCGAGACGGTTGGCGCCGAAGTGGACGACACGCTACTTGACCTGCTCGAGGAGTGCGCCACCGACGAGGACCCCGACCACGAGGTGGTCCGGACGTCGGCCGGTTCGGAACAGTTCTACTACGGGGGTGACCTGCTCACCGCCGGGCTGAACTGTACCCGGGGTGCTGCGGCCAAAACGGTCGCCCATCTGCTGTTCACTGAGCCTAAGCACACCGAACGCCTGATACCTACCGTCACTGCGCTCGCGGCGGATCCAATCCTCGCGGTACGGACGTGGGCGGCCGACGCCGTGGTGGCGTTGATGAACTCGCGGCCCGAAGTGGGGCTGGGAATCGCGGACGATCTGTTCGGGGACGCACCGGTAGCCGTGTTCGACTCTGTCACCGCCTGCCGTCTGCTGCGTGTTGCTCTGCTCCGGGATCCGGAGAGGTTCGCTCCCCACCTGCGCCGGGCACTCGACGGACCCGACACCGTCGCCGAGCGTGCCGGATCGGTCTGGGCCGTCGCGTTTGCCCACGACTCGCTCGGCGACTTGGTGCCCACCGACTTGGCTCGCCTGAGCACGCCCGCCCGGCTGGGCGCAGCTGCCGCATTCGCCACCGACCCAACGGTCGCGGCTGAGCAGCTGATCCGTCTATTCGACGACGAGGATCCTGCCGTGCGCAAGGCCGCAGCCTCCGCGGTGCGGGTGCTCAACGATGCCGATGCGGCAACGGCGGAGATGCTCGTAGCGTCGTTCACGGCGAGTGCCGCCTACGAGGCGCACTTCGACGAGCTGTTCTTTGCCCTCGACGACAGCACGCGGCTGCTGCCCAAGGCGTCGATAACGGCCTGCGAGCGAGCCGTCGAGATCGCCGGCCACGAGCTGGGCGATATCCGAACCCACCACGCTGCTACTAGCAACAACATCGTCGCAGTCGTGCTGCGGCTGTACCGACAGGGTGACAAGTCGATGCGCGTGCGATGCCTCGACATCATCGACAGGCTATCGGAGGCCGGCGCCTACGGCCTCGAAGAAGCCATTGCAACCGAGCGATGATCTCTACCGGACCGATGCAGTGGCGCCTCAGCGCGACGCCCCGACCGAGAGCAGCCCTGACGAGGCCGTGCCTCTGGTGGCGCAGGTCCCAGTCCGAAGAGCCATGGCCATGTTCGACGTCGGCAGCTTCTCCGTCGGAGCGCTTCTCGCCGCGTGTCATCGCCCGCCGCCTCGTCCTGACCAGCGCGCCCGCAGGTATGCGACGTGGTCGCGGAAGGTGATGCGGCCCAGTCGCTGCGCGCGCCGACGCTGACGTCGGCTGGACCGCGGTACTGGCTGGATCTGGATGGGTAGCTGGCGGCGGTGGCGAGCTTGTGGCTGCACGACTTGTCCCGGTTCTTTCGACTGGTGTGTGGGACACCTAGCCAATGCTGGAGGACTGTGTGTGCGGAACAATGTGCAGCGAGTAGTCACCATGGTTCTCACCTGCGGCTACGCTGACCACAGCGATGGGCACGGGGGGCGTCGGTAGGGGGCGAGCGTGGCGCGAGAGGTAGCCGAGATCACTGGGTTTCGTCGGGAGCTGGGGGAGCGGCTGGCCTCCTTCCGGAGGGCCGCGGGCGTAAACATTCAGGTGCCGGTTCCGGCCCTGGTCGGGGCATGATCGGGGCCGCCGTGATGGTTCGGCGGTGAGGGGGTGTCGGGGTTTCGGGCTCAGGTCGGGGCGAGGGCGGGTGGGCGC
>JBBSGM010000085.1:0-17938 GCA_038254065.1 Mycobacteriales bacterium
ACAACAGGCTCAAAGGCTTCCGCGCGGTGGCCATGCGCACCGACAAGCGCGAGTTCGTCTTCCGCGGCACCGTCGACGTCGCCTCCATCAAGATCTGGCTCCGCACCCCAACCAAGGAAGATCCACCAGACACGCCCTAGACCCGGCGCTCGCCCAAGACGACTTCGCCCGGTTCGATGAGGAGTGCCGACTCGCCGACGCCGCTGTCGCGGGCATGGCGTTCGACGACACGTTCATGCTGGATGATGTGGCCTACTCGTTACGGCTGGTCTACGTCCGACCGCAGGTGTGCCACCACCTCCAACGCACGTGAAGCGCAGGCGTCCCCGTCGACCATCAAGCGCTGGGCGAGCTCGATGAGCAGTTTGTCCTCGCGGACGTAGAGGTTTCCGGGGCCGGCCCGGGGGCGTGGGCCGCGCGCTGTTGTGGCCGTGACGGCAGCGGTACCCGACGCCCGCAGCCCCGGGGATAGCCGAACCGGACTGCTGCTGAGCACCGCGTTGACGCCGGCCGCGGGTTTCCGCCCACCCATGAAGAATGTCCCGTCGTCGATCTCGAACAGAGTGTCCATCCGAGTAGCAGAACCACTCCCGGAGCCACGCCATCTTCAACCCCAAAGGGCTCAGACCCGGCACTCAGCGCACTCAGCCCAGCTATGCAACATGCGGACGCGCTTCGACCCGCACGGTGAGATCAGCATCCAGCGCCCGCGCGATCCTGCCCAGCACCGGCAACGTCGGCACTGCCCCCCGCCTCGAATCGCGCCACCGCCGACTGAGCCATCCCCGAAGCCGCCGCCAGCTCCACCTGGCTCCACCCCCGCACCAACCGCAACTCACGCACCGCAGCCCCCAGCTCGAACGCCAGCCGCGCCGCCTCGTACGCCTCAGCCGCGCCCGGCTCGACCATCCGCCGATCCCGCAGCCCCGACCATGACTCCCTCCCAGCGCCCGCTGTGTCAGCCATCGCCGTCCTCCACCGTGTGTTCCTCCGCCATGCACCGCACCATTGCCCGTCGAGCCCGCTCGACCTCGCCCGTCTCCCGCATCCGCGTCTTCGCGAACACCGTCAACAACACGATCCGCCGGCCGGACGCGATCCAGCAGGTCACCCGTACAGCCCGACCATCCAGATGAAACCGCAGCTCCCGAAGCTTCCCGTCAAGCTGACGCGTGTACGGCTCCCCCAGCAACGGGCCCCGGTCCGCGACGAGGTCGACATAGAACGCTGCCGTCGCGAACTGCTGCATCGACAGTGCTTCGAGCCAGCCGCGGACCTCAGACTCAAGCTCGACCGTACCTGATCTGTTGGCTGGTATCGGACAGCGATCAGAGGATCAGTGCCCGGGACCGGGGTGTACGGATATGTGTTCCGGAAACCCCGGCACTCCCCGTCCCGATCCGCCGTTTTCGAATCGTTACGGATCCGGTCATGGCGACGACAGCTCGTGGCCGGAATGTCACGACGAGCCTTGGTCCGCACGCCAGGCCGACGGAGCTCGGCGATCCGTTGTCCGGTCGCGGTGGTGGACGCCGTCTCGGTGTCCGCGTCCGGTTCCGACCTGCCCCGCACTGCTCGGGCCGAGGGTCCAGGACCGAGCTGTAGGTAGCGTACGGGCATGCTCCTCGACCGCAGGCGACCTGCTCCCCGTCGGGCCGGCGGGTACGAGCCGGTGCGGCCGCGCCGAGCCGAGCAGCCTGCCGCTGTCCGCACCGCCCCCGTGCAGCCGAACGGTGGTGACTCGTGGCGCTGCTGGTGACCTTCGGGGTGGCCCTGCTCGTCGCCGTGCTGTTCTCGGCGGGTCTCGACTCGCAGTCCGCTGTCGACATCGCTGGTGTTCCTGGCCGCCGGGCTGGTGGCCGGGCCGCTGGTCCTCGGGGTGGACCGGCTCGACGCCGCGACGGTGCGCGGCATCGCCAGCGCCACGCTGTTCGCGGTGCTGTTCACCGACGGCCAGCGGGCTCCGCTCTCGGTGCTGCGCAGCCGCTGGCGCGAGCCCACCCGCGCCTTGCTGATCGCGATGCCGCTGACCTTCGTGCTCGTCGGCGGCCTCGCCCATCTCCTGCTCGGGCTGGACTGGACCACGTCGTTGCTGCTCGGCGCGGTACTGGCCCCGACCGATCCGGTCTTCGCCGCCGCGCTGGTCGGCCGCGACGACGTCCCGGCCCGGCTGCGCAGCCTGCTCAACATCGAAAGCGGTCTCAACGACGGTCTCGCGCTCCCGGTGGTGCTGGTGTTGATCGGCATCCTCGGCGGCCGGCCGGACGGCGAGAGCACCGAGCTCGGACCCCTGCTGCTGGAGGTGCTGATCGGGCTGGTCCTGGGGATCGGTTTCCCTCTCATCGGTGCCGCGCTGCTGCGCCTGCCCGTGATCGGGATCGAACCGAGGCTGGGGCCGCTGGGCCCGCTGGCGGTGGCGGTGCTGCTGTTCGCGGCCTGCCAGGCCACCCACGCGAACCTCTACATCGCAGCGTTCGCCGCCGGCATCACGCTGTCCACCGTCAGCCCGCGCGGCTCCGACGCCTTCGCCCACGTCGGGGAGCTGACCAGCGAGCTGGCGAAGAGCTTCGCGCTGCTGGCGTTCGGCACGCTGGTCACCGCCGCGCTCCTCGGACAGATCGGCATCGCCGGCTGGGCCCTCGCCGCGCTGGCCCTGGCGCTCGGCCGCCCGCTGCCGATCATGATCGCGCTGCTCGGCAGCCGGCTCGACACCCGGCAGCGGCTCGCAGCCGCCTGGTTCGGACCCAAGGGGTTCGCCAGCGTGGTCTACGCGCTGATCGTCCTCGAGTCCGGGATACCCGACGCGGAGTACGTCTTCGTGCTGATCGTGGCCACCGTAACGGTGTCGATCACCCTGCACAGCGCCACCGACGTCGCGGTGGCCGGCACCCTCGGCGAGTCCCCCGACGACCGTGGCGAGCCGGACAGATGAAGGTCGTCGGTGACAGCGACTGGTACGATCACAACCCGGATCCACACTGGCTGATCCCTTCCCGGACGTCGCCGGTGGCCAGCTGTCAGAGGCCGTCCGGGTCGGGTTCTCAGTCGCCGGAAGGTGTGCCATGCAGTGGTGGGGTTGGCTGATCGTGGTGGTGGTGGTGATCGTCGCGCTCGTGGGCGCGGTGCTCGCCGTACAGGCCCGCCGACGCCGCGGCGGGGTGATCGTCGACCCGTCCGGGCCGGCCGGATCGGACCCGGGCCGCGGTGGTGGGTCGTGAGCCGGTTGATGCGGACCAGCGAGATCGCCAAGCGACCGGTGGTCACCCTCGGCGGCGAGGACGTCGGGCAGATCAAGGACATCGTCTACTCCGCCGGCGGCGGGGCGGTCGGCGGTTTCACCCTCGCCGGGCGCGGGCTGTTCGCCGGGCCGCTCAAGCAGGCCCTGCCCTGGCGCTCGGTGCTGGCCCTGGGCAGCGACGCGGTGATGATCGCAGACGAGGACGCCTTGGAGCCGGCACAGGAGGTGTTCGACGCGTCGGCGTCCACGGGTGGGTCGGGGGGCAACGTGCTCGGCTCGGCGGTGCTCACCGACACCGGGACCGACCTCGGCACGGTGCGCGATGTCATCGTCGAGGTCAGCGGGGCCCACGAGGGGCAGTGCGACGTCGTCGGCTACGAGATCGAGGCCTCGCAGGCGCTGGGCCACAAGGGCACCAGGATGATGATCCCGCTGCCCGACACCCTGGCGGCGTCGGGCGAGCACCTCATCGTCCCGGCCAGCGCGCGCGACTTCGTGGCCGACGATCTGGCCGGGTTCGGCGCCGCCGTCGAGGCGTTCCGGGCGCAGCTGGGAGGTCGGGACTGATGCGGTTCTCCGAGGCCATGGGTCGCAAGGTCGTCAGCACCTCCACGGCCGACACCGTCGGGAAGGTCGACGGGTTCGTGGTCGACCCGAGCACGCGCACCGTACTCGCCCTGGAGGTGCACAAGGCCGAGTCCGGGGACGTCCTGCGGTGGGCCGACGTGGGGTCCTTCGGGGTCGACGCGGTGACCGTCGTGGCCGACGACGCGATCACCGAGGCCGACGACCAGGTGACCGCCCTGTTGGGCAAGGACCACCGGCTCGTGGGCAAGCGGGTGCTGTCCACCGAGGGTGACGAGCTGGGCAAGGTCGAGGACGTGGAGTTCGAGCCGGGCTCCGGCGCGGTGACCCTGCTCGTGCTCGACCGCGGCGAGGTCGCGGGTGTCCGGCTTCGCGGCGTCGGCTCCTACGCCGTGGTCGTCACCGCCGAGTAGTCCCGGTTCGGTGCCGGCAGGTCAGTCCGTGTCCCAGTACCGGAAGGCGCCGCATGCGTGGTCCTGCCGGAACAGGGCATGGTCGTCGTAGACGCGTCGTGCGGCAGTTTCGGCGAACTCCACGACGTCGGCGGCGAACAGGGCGGGGATGACGGCGGCCAGCACGCTCCGCTCGGCGTTCCCCTCCATGATCCCGGTCTCGGCGTCGGAGCGGGCGTGCGGCTGGGCCAGGGCCTGGCCGCAGATGGCCGCGTACTCGACGAGGCCGTCGGCGTCGAGGTCGTCGACGTCGATGTCGTCCTTGAACGGGCTCCGCTCGCGCACCAGGAAGCTGCGCCCGTCCAGCTCGGCGAATCCGTAGAGCGGGTCGCCCCCCACGAGGTGTACCTGGTGGGCCGTGACGACCCGCCGCGCGGTCTCCGAGTCCTTCTCCTCGGGCGTCGAGTCGTTGTCCGGGACCAACCCGTAGAGCGCCGAGCGGCGGGTCTGCTTCAGCTCGATGATGACCGACTGAGCGGGGTCGGGGTCCCAACCCTCGAGGAGCACCCAGAAGCGGTCCAGCCCGAGGCTCTGGGTTCCGCTGCCCTTCTTCCGGGCGACGTCGAGCACCCGGAAGAACGACTTCGGCCGGGGCACGTCGCCCAGGTCGTTCGCCTTGGCGTAGCGGTCGACGACCTTCTGGAAGTCCGGGATGCGTGAGGAGTGCGGCACCCGCTTGCGGCTGGGTCGGAACCGGCTGGTCGCCCCGTCGACGTACTTCGCGAGGAACTCGGCGCGCTCGGTCATCGCCCCCTTGAGCAGCGAGCGGATCATCGGCGGGCTGTTGTCGAGGCGGAACTGGAAGGTGCTGGAGCGGTCGTCCTGCGAGTAGGACCGCATGGCCCCGAGGTATCCCTCGACGAAGCTGCGGACGATCCGGCAGCGGTGCTTCTTCTTGACCCCGTTCTCGGTGGCGACGATCCAGAAGCCGGTGGCGCCGCGCTTGACGTCGTAGGAGAACGGCGCGGCCCAGGCCTCGTCGAAGTCGTTGACGCCGAAGAAGGGGGCGCCGTCGGAGTTCGGCATGACCCCGAAGTTCTCCGGGTGGACGTCGCCGACGGTGAACACGATCGGGAGGTGCGCATCGGAGCCGCCGTGGTCGCGGTAGTAGAGCAGGGCGGTCCCGCGGAAGAACGAGAACACGTCCTCGGCGAGGGTGTCGAACTTGAGCTGCGCGCCCTCGGGTCTGTTCTCGATGCGCTTGCGGTGGTCCTCGAGCAGCGTCTGCCGCACGTGCTGCCGCCGCTCGTGCGGCAGCAACTGCAGCGGGGGCACCTGGACGGCGCCGTCCGCGCGCTGTTCGGCATAGGTCCGGAACGCGTCGAACCGGTCGAACATGTCGTACCGGGCGGCTTGCACGTGTACTGCCATGGTCCAGCTCTCTGTCGTCGGTTCGGTTGCCGGCCTCGGCGGCCCGACGTGCCAGGGCGTCGCGGGGGCTGCTCACCGGCCGGATGCCCCCACCGTCGAGAGCCGAAACCGGGTCGACGGTGGGAACCCCGGCCGGGTAGCCCCGTCTTCCGGTGCCGCGATCAGCCCGTGATCGCCAGCGCGCGTCCCAGCGACGCCGCACCGACCACGCCGGCGTCGTCGCCGAGGCTCGACGCCACGAAGGCCAGGTCCGGGTCGGGCCGCAACATCCACGGTGCGCCGCCGCGGCGAGCCGGTCGGCCAGGCTCTGGCCCAGCTTCTCCGCCAGCCCGCCGCCGACCAGTTCCAGGTCGAGCAGGTTGATCGCCGACCGATCGCGACGCCGAGTGTCTCCACGGCCATGTCGAACAGCTCACCCGCGAGCTCGTCGCCCTCCGACAGCGCCCGGGCCCACACCTTGGAGGTCAACCTGGACTTGCCCTCGTCGTCGCGGATCGAGAACAGCGACGTGCTGCGGCCGGCGTCGACCCCATCGACCGCCGCCCCGCGTACCCCTCGACGCAGCCGCGGCGCCCGCACGTGCACAGTGCCCCGCCTGCGGCGACGACGACGTGACCGATCTCCCCGGCCGCCCCGCGGGATCCGGTGAACGGTCGCCCGCCGAGGATCAGCCCGCCGCCGATCCCGGTTCCCATCCACAGACCCAGCACGTTGTGGGCCCCCTGCGCCGCCCCGGCCAGCCATTCCCCGAGCAGCCCGACGTTGGCGTCGTTGCCCAGCGCGACCGGCAGGCCCGTCCGCTCGGCCAGCTCCTCGCCCAGGTCGATCGGCTCGTGCCAGCCCGCCAGGTTGGGCACCGTCAGCACCCGACCTTCGTGCACGACCCCGGGAATCCCGACGCCCACCGCGATGGGGGCCTCGTCGAGGTCGTCGACCAGCCCGGCGATCACGTCGAGCACGGCGCCCGGCCACCGGTCGGGGTGCTCGCCTTGGCCCGGTCGTGCACCGTGTGGTCACCGCCGACCAGCCCGACCTCGATGTTGGTACCACCGACGTCCACACCCGCGACCAACGGACCCGTCCTCGCCATGGCGTGATCCTCCCACGGTGACCCGCGGCCGACCGTCGAGCACACCGGCGATCACCGGTCCCGGCCGCCAGCGCTGTCGCGTTCCCCGTGGCCGTCGCGCCCGTCGTCGCCGACGCGCCGGACGGCCAGGTCGACCGGCGGGAGGCCGACGATGTCGTAGGTCGCCGACGCGATGGCGACGCCGGCCGCGTCCAGGCCGGCGAGCACGTCGCGGCTGATCCGGTCCTTGACCTCACGGACCCCACGGTGGGGCACGAGGAACCGCAGCGACAGCTCCAGCCAGTTGTCGGTGATCCGCCAGTAGACCGCGGGGTCGAGGGCGGCGTCGGCCATGGCGTAGCGCGACCGCATGGCGGCCAGGGCCCGCTCGGCGGCCGGCTCGTCGACCACCGCGTGCGCCCGGGCGGCCGCGAGCAGGATCGCCTCGACGCGGGCCCGGTCGGCGTCGTAGCCGACCGGCAGCACGATCTCCTCCCACAGGTAGGGGAACTCGCGGCTGTAGTTGTAGACGGGCTCGTCGAAGATCACGCCGTTGGTGACCGTGACGAGCCGGCCGGTGTACTGGCGGGAGTTGACCCACACGGCCGGGTCGGCGCCGTTGACCGACGGCGGCTGCCCCATCTCCATGATCGTGGTCTTGATGAAGCCCAACCGGACCACGTCGCCCCGGACCCCACCGAGCGTGATCCGGTCCCCGACCCCGAAGGTGTCCCCGCGCAGGATCACGAAGTAGCCGGCCAGCGCGAGGATGACCCGCTGCAGCGCGAACGCCAGCCCGGCGCTGACCAGTCCCACTCCGGTGGTGAGGTCGGTGCCGGGGGTGACCCAGATCGACACGGTGCCCAGCAGCAGCACGACGGCCATCACCAGCTGCACGCCTTGGCGCGCCCAGAACCGGCGGGGATCCCCGACCGTGCCGCCGAGCAACCACCGGATCACGACGAGCACCAGTCGACGCACCGCGAGGACGACGAGCACCAGCCCGAGGGTGAACGCCAGCTTCACCGCGTTCGTGGCATTGACCCCCACGAGGGTCACCCCGAAGATGCGCACGCCCATCGTGGCCTGCATGACCTGGGCCAGCGCGGGTGTCACGGGCTCACCACGGTGTCGGGCGGACGGTCGCACTCGCCTCGGTGTGCACGTGGTGCAGCATGACCCGACCCGGATCGCCCGGGCCAGGTGGGCCAGGAGTCATTGCCTGGGCGCCGGTTCCCGAACCCGCTGTTGTGCCGATCCTGACGCGCCGCGCGTACAGTGGGTCTCGGGTGCGCCGGGAAGTCTGGTCGGCAGTCGCTACCAGGCGTCTGGAGGGCATCCGCCGTGGCAGTACCGTCCCCAGCGGGACCGCACACGCAGCTGCGTCCTCACCTGTCCGCCGGTCTCGGTCGGCGAGGCCGCAGTCGTCGCCCTCCTGACCCTCGCCGGCGGCACAGCTGCCTTCATCTTCCGGGCCCGTTGTCCGGTTCTGCAACCGTCTCGCGTAGCTCCGCCGGTCCGCAGCGCTCCGGTCTCACCGAACACAGGAGGTCACGTGTCCGTCGCATTCGTCGTCGTCGTGGTCGTCGTCGTGGCCCTGCTCGCCGCTGTGGCCGCCGGTGTGCGGCAGGTGCAGCAGTACGAGCGCGGGGTGGTCCTGCGCTTCGGACGGCTCCTGTCCGCAGTCCGTGACCCGGGCCTGCGGTTCATCGTCCCGTTCGTCGACCGGATGGCCAAGGTCCCGATCCAGACGATCGTCATGGACGTGCCCGCGCAGGGTGCGATCACCCGCGACAACGTCACGCTCAGCGTCGACGCCGTCGTGTACTTCCGGGTCACCGATCCGGTCAAGGCCGTGATCAACGTCGAGAACTACCTCGGGGCGGTGTCGCAGGTCTCGCAGACGTCCCTGCGTTCGGTCATCGGCCGGGCCGACCTGGACACCATGCTGTCGGACCGGGAGCAGGTCAACGCCGAACTGCGCGCCGTGATCGACACCCCGACCGAGGACTGGGGGGTCAGTGTCGACCGGGTGGAGATCAAGGACATCGCGCTGCCCGAAGGGATGCGCCGGTCCATGTCGCGCCAGGCCGAGGCCGAGCGCGACCGCCGGGCCCGCGTCATCACCGCCGCCGGCGAGTTCGAGGCGTCCGCGAAGCTCTCCGAGGCCGCTCGCGTG
The DNA here is from genome assembly GCA_038254065.1 of Mycobacteriales bacterium. Taxonomy (GTDB): domain Bacteria; phylum Actinomycetota; class Actinomycetes; order Mycobacteriales; family Pseudonocardiaceae; genus Pseudonocardia. The sequence continues at coordinate 8,895 of JBBSGM010000085.1, forward strand.
ATGGGTGAGACCCCTGGCGCCCTGCAGCTGCGACTGCTGCAGACCGTCGCCGACGTCGCCTCGGACAGAACAGCACCCTGGTGATGCCGTTCCCGATCGAGCTGCTGCGCTTCTTCGAGAGCGCCGGGGGCGCGACCGCGACGACGCCCGCGGACCACCCACCACCGGATGCCGCGGAACCGCCGCGACCACTCCCGCCGGGCGGGCGGACCGATCCCACCGCACGATGAGGCTCACCGGCGGTTCCCGGCCGCCACGTCACCACAGGTCGCGGGGCAGGTCATGGACCAGAACGTCGAGGTCGGCGCGAGTTCGTGCCGAGTAGGCCGCGACAGCGCGCTCCTCGAACTCGGCGACGGTCAGCCGCCCGTCCCCGACGGCGCGGCCCAGCCGACGAACCACGCCCTCACGGTCGGCATCCGAGACCCGGATCTCCGGCGCCACCACGGCCCCCTCCCTCCGTGCCGAGAACTCCACCCAGGATAGATTCGGGCCGTAGCCCACCGCACCCGCGTGCTCCTCGGCGGCGAGCGATCTGCTGCGCGGCTGGAAGGCGGTGTCGCGTGGCCCTGCTGGTGACCTTCGGGCTGGCGCTGCTGGTCGCCGTGCTGTTCTCGGCGCTCGCGGCGCGCAGCCCGCTGTCGACGTCACTGGTGTTCCTGGTCGCCGGGCTGGTGGCCGGGCCGCTGGGCCTCGGCGTGAACCGGCTGGACGCCACGACGGTGCGCGAGATCGCCAGCGTCACGCTGTTCGCGGTGCTGTTCGCCGACGGGCAGCGCGCCCCGCTCTCGGTGCTGCGCAGCCGGTGGCGGGAGCCCACCCGGGCGTTGCTGATCGCGATGCCGCTGACCTTCGGGCTCGTCGGCCTCCTCGCCCACTTCCTCGTCGGGCTGGACTGGATCCCGTCGTTGCTGCTCGGCGCCGTGCTGGCCCCGACCGACCCGGTCTTCGCGGCGGCGCTGGTCGGCCGCGACGACGTCCCGGCCCGGCTGCGCAGCCTGCTCAACATCGAGAGTGGCCTCAACGACGGTCTCGCGCTTCCGGTGGTGCTGGTCATCCTCGGTACCCTCGGCGGCCGGCCCGTCGGGGAGAGCACCGAGCTCGGACCCCTGCTGCTGGAGGTGCTGCTCGGGCTGGTGCTGGGGATCGCGCTCCCGCTGGCCGGTGCCGCGCTGCTGCGCCTGCCGGTGATCGGGATCGAGCCGCGACTGGGCCCGCTGGGCCCGCTGGCGGTGGCGGTGCTGCTGTTCGCGGCCTGCCATGCCACCCATGCGAACCTCTACCTCGCAGCGTTCGCCGCCGGCATCACGCTGTCTACGGTCAGCCCGCGCGGCTCTGACGCCTTCGCCCACGTCGGGGAGCTGACCGGTGAGTTGGCGAAGAGCTTCGCGCTGCTGGCGTTCGGCACCCTGGTCACCGCCGCGCTTCTCGGCCAGGTCGGCGTCGCCGGGTGGGCGCTGGCCGCGCTGGCCCTGGCGGTCGGTCGGCCGGTGCCGGTCATGATCGCGCTGCTCGGCGGCCGGCTCGGTCTCCATCAGCGACTCGCCGCCGCCTGGTTCGGGCCCAAGGGGTTCGCCAGCGTCGTCTACGGGTTGATCGTCCTCGAGTCCGGGATACCGGACGCGGAGCACGTCTTCGCGCTGATCGTCGCCACCGTCACGGTGTCGATCACCTTGCACAGCGCCACCGACGTCGCGGTGGCCGGAGCGCTCGGCCAGTCCCCCGACGACCAGGTGGCCCCGCTCACACCTGGTCGTCCCCCGTCGGGTACCGGCGGGTGACGACCGCCAGCCAGTGCTCGACGGCGACCCGGTGCCGGGGCAGCGCGGCCGACTGCAGGTCGCGGAGCATGGTCTCCAGCCGGGGCCCGATCTGCATCCCGTCGGCGCCGTAATGCCAGATCTCGGCGACGGCGACCCGCAGGAAGTCGGCGAAGTCGTACTGCGGCACGATCAGCCGGACCGTCCCGTCGCGATCGGGGTGGCGCCCCGTCGGCAGCTCCCGGGTCGCGAGGCGGCGCAGCAGGTCATGCAGGATGTCGATGGCCTGGCAGGCGGTGGTGGGGTCGTTGATGCCGGGTGACAGGGCCTTCTCCGCGATGTCAACGAGCTGGCGGAAGCCGAACGCGAGGTCCTGTTCCATGGTCCGGTCGCTGTCGAGGGCGATCAGGTCGGCGTATCCGCGGCCGCCGTCGTCGCCGCCGTGGACCCGCAGCAGCGGCCCGCCCGCGGGCACGAAGTCGCCCACCCGCGGCACCAGTTCCACCACCGCGGCGTCGCGGCGGGCCCGCTCCACGATGTCGGCCTCGTTCACCGACACGATCACACCCAGGGTCGGGCTGGGCACCACCACGACCGCGGGCGCCGCAGCCGGCTGCGGGGTCGGCGGGGGTCGTGGCGGGTCGGCCGGACAGCGGCGTTCGAGCAGCGCCCGGGCCTCGTCGCCCACCCGGGTGATGATCGACGAGACGCGGATCATGTTCGCGATGTGGTTGATGTAGGCGATGAACAGCGCCACGCTCGCCAGGACCAGCAGGAACGCGAAGGTGACCGCGATCCGCGGGACGAACGCGGAGAAGGTGTCGGTGGAGCCCTGCACGTCGCGGATCACCGTCATCGCGTAGACGAACGTGGCGATGAAGACCCCGAGCGACCACTGGATGGTGCGGTCGCGCAGGAACCCGCGCAGCACCCGGGGGGAGAACTGACCGCTGGTCAGGACCAGCACGACCACGGTGATCGAGAACACCAGGCCGGTGACCGAGATCATCGAGGTGATGATGGAGCTCAGGAAGCTGGTTGCCCCCGCCGGCGGGCCCGGGAAAAGGACCGCCGACTGCACGTCGCCGATCAGCTGGTCGACCTTGACGAGGCCGACCGCCAGTACGATCGACACCACCACGCACACCGTCGGTACCAGCCAGAAGCTCGACCGGATGCGGTCTCGCAGGCGCGTGAACGCGACCCTTCGCATCGGCACCTCAGGTCTCGTCGAGACGGGGCGCAAAGGCAACCGGCACGATCAGGAACGGGGAGCGCAGGTCCAGCGACCGTCCGGGCCCGACGCGCGGGTCATCGTCGGTGCCGGTGATCGACACGCCCACCTCATGCTCAGGGACCCGGAGTGAGCGGGCCTCTGTGGGGACCGGTTGCGCGAGGGGGGTTGCATCACCGGGCCGGGACCGGTGTCCGCCGACCGGGCGTCCCCACGACCACCGGGGCCGGTGGGCGGGATTGAGCGTGCGAAGTTCCATGCAGTGATGATGCTGGAATGCGGCCCGCCGGGCGAGAACCGACCATGGCAAGCGGTGTCGCGGTTCGGCGCGCTCGCAATGCCGTTCGCCCGTCCCTGGCCTGGTTACCCGGTCAGCCTTGGCGTGCTCGCCGGGCAGGACGCTTCCGGGGCGGGCGCGCCGGCGACGAGGCCGGCGTGCCCCGGTGCGCTCGGCGAACGGCTCCGGGTCGCCGTGAGAGGATCGGGCCGTGGGTGTGGATGGTCCGCTGGTCGCGGGCGTGGACGTCGGAGGCACCAACATCGAGGTCGGGCTGGTCGGGGGGACCGCACGGCACGCGATCGGGCCAAGGCGAACACCCCGACGGGTGGGCCGGGCGCCGTGCTCGAGGTGATCGCCGGGCTGCTCGGGGAGTGGCTGGCCGGCGCGGCGCGGGGCGCCCACGACGTGCTGGGTCTGTGGATGGGGAACCGGGATCGGCGGCGGGCTGATCCTGGGCGGGCGCCCGTTCACCGGATCCCGCGGGGCGGCCGGGGAGGTCGGTCACGTCGTCGTCGACGCCGGCGGGGCACTGTGTACCTGCGGGCGTCGCGGCTGCGCCGAGGGGTACGCGGGGAGGCGGTCGATGGCCGGGGTGGCCGCGGCGATGGTCGAAGCCGGCCGCAGCACATCGCTGTTCCGGATCCGCGACGACGAGGGCAAGACCAAGTTGACCTCGAAGGTGTGGGCGCAGGCGTTGTCGGAGGACGACGAGCCCGCGGGTGAGCTGTTCGACATGGCCGTCGAGATGCTCGGCGTCGCGGTCGGATCGACGATCAACCTGCTCGACCTGGAACTGGTCGTGGTCGGCGGCGGGCTGGCGGAGAAGCTGGGCCAGAGCCTCGCAGACCGGATCGCCGCGGCGGCCGCGCCGTGGATGTTGCGGCCCAACCCGGACCTGGCCTTCGTGTCGTCGATCCTCGGTGACGACGCCGGCGTGGTCGGTGCGGCCGCACTGGGACGCGCGCTGGCGATCACCGGCTGACCGGCACCGGAACCGGGGCTGCCGGCCGACGGCCTCGGCTCGGAGCTCGGACGGTCGGCCGACCGGTGCCGGTTGGTCACGCGCCGCCGGGAGGCACGGTCTGGCCGTCGATCGTGAAGCCGGTCCCGTTGCCGTCCTGGAACACGTTCGGACCAACCGGGGCGGGGTCGTTGCGGATCTGCGCGCGAGTCACGGTCAGCGTGCCCGGCTCGGAGTTCCACAGGCCGCCGCCCTCGTTGGATGCGGTGTTGCCGGTCACCGGTCCGCGCTCGATCGTGACGGTACCGGCGCCGGCCACCGCCGTTGCCGGTCACCTGGGTCGCTCGACCTCGAGGTCCGCCGCCCGGTTCGGGGGACCGCTGGCCCTTCTGACCGGCGTTCCGGAACGCTCTCCGGCCACCGCTTCTGTCCATCACGAACAGGCCCCGAACGAGGAGAGTGGATGCGACCAGGAACCGGTCATGAGCCGCATGATCGGCCGTGATCGCGTGGCCACCCGCTCACCCGGCTCGGGGCGGGGAGCCCGCGGGCGATGCGGCGCTCCAGGCGTCCTCGGCCCGCCGCAGGGCCAGCACGACCACCGCCCCGACGACGCACAGCGCGATCCCGATCAGCACGGCGACGTTCCACCCGGCGACGAGACCGGCCGCCGCTCTGTCCGGCCGCACCGCCACGGCCGTGACGACGGTGACCCCGAACGCCGCACCGACGTAGCGGCTGGCGTTGTTGATCCCGCTCCCGGCACCCGCGCTGGCCGGGGGCACGCTCGCGACCGCCTCGCGGGCGAGGGTGGCGTTGACCAGCCCGGATCCGGCACCTGCGACGAGCAGCCCGGCGACGAGCTGCCCGACGGCGGTCCGGGTGGTCAGCACGGCCAGCGGCGCGAGACCGACCGCGATCGTCAGGAGCCCCCCGGCCAACCGCGCCGCACCGGAGAACCGCAGCGGGATCCGGCGGGCGAGCAGCGCGGACCCGACACTGACCCCCGACCAGGCCAGCAGGATCGCCGCGGCCGCCACCGCCGGGCGCGAGGTGCCGCTCTCCAGGACGGTGGACAGGAACGACATCAGCGCGATGATCCCGGCGCCGGTCACGAACGCCGCGAACGTTGCCGACACCAGCGCGGGGCGCCGGAACAACGCGAGGTCGAGCATCGGTTCGCGGGCCCGCCACTGGTGTACGAGGAACCCGGCCAGCAGTGCCCCGGCACCGACGAGCAGGGCGACCACGAGCGGGCTCGTCCAGCCCTGACGGCCCTGCGTCAGCGCGGCCAGCAGGCACCCGGTGCCGACGGCGAGCAGCAGGGCCCCGACGACGTCGACCCGCCGGTCGCGGCCCGATCGCGACTCGGCGAGCCGGGTCCGCCCGGCGACGGCCAGCGCCACCGCGAACACGGTGATCACCACATACGCCCAGCGCCAGCCCGTGGTGGCGTCGAGGACCGACCCGAGCAGGGGACCGACCGCGGGGCCCGCCCCCAGGCAGGCTCCCCAGATGCCGGTGGCGCGGGCCCGGCCCGGTCCGGCGGGGAAGGTGTGGCTGACCACGGCGAGCCCACAGGCGATCACCGCGGCCGCACCGATCCCCTCGACGACCCGGCCGAGGACGAACACCCACGCATCCAGGGCCGCCGCGGCCGCCGCGGACCCCAGCGCGAGCAGCCCGGCACCGGTCACGAAGACCCGGTGCCTGCCGATGTCGTCGCCGATCGCGCCGGAGGTGAGCAGGGCGACGGCCAGGCCGAGGCTCATCGAGCTCAGGACCCACGAGGTCGCGACCGGCCCGGCATCGAGATCCCGCGTAATGGAGGGAACGATCGACAGCGGCGCGGTGAACGCCGTCATCGACAGCAGCGTGGCCCGGCGGTGACGGCGAGGCTGGGCCCCGTCAGCGTGCTGACCGTGCTGTCCATCCGCCACCCCTGATCGTGGAGGCCGCACGGTAACACGAGGTGGTTCGGTGACCGAACTCTTGTGGGAGTATGGGCCGATGGCGCTGCCTCGCGAGTACGCCGCCCAGCGGTGCTCGATGGCGCGCGCCCTGGAGGTGGTCGGCGAGCGGTGGTCGCTACTGATCGTGCGTGACGCGTTCTTCGGCGTGCGGCGGTTCAGCGACTTCCACCGCCACCTGCGCATCCCGCGCGCCGTGCTCACCGAGCGCCTGGAGTTCCTGGTGGCGCAGGGGGTGCTCGCGCGGACGCCGGGACCCGGCCGCCGTCGCGAGTACCGGCTGACGGACAAGGGCCTCGCGCTGTGGCCGGTCGTCCGGTCGCTCACAGACTGGGGCGACGGTCACTACTCCCCGAGTGGGCTGCGCCGGGTCTTCACCCACGGCGGGTGCGGGGGCGACGTCGACGCCGCGGGCCGCTGCGGGCGCTGCGGGAAACCGGTGTCGGTCTCCGAGACGGTGTCGGCTCCCGGGCCAGGGTTCGAGCACCCCGATCCCGACGCCGACCCGGTCAGCGTGGCGCTGAGCCGGCCCCGGTCGCTGCTGCAGCCGATTCCCGGTTGAGCCCGGCCCGTCGTGACGGACCGGGGCCGGGTGGCGGGAGGTCGCATTCATCTCCCCTCAACAGTCCGACGAGGAGCGCGTCTCTGTCGACCTCCGCGAGCCGGCAGCCCCCCCGTTCCACCTCGTCTGCCGGCCGTCCCCGCTGCGGTGACCGGCCGCGGCCACGTCGACCAGGTCACGATCGATCCGCAGGAACTCGGCCAGCGCGGCCTCCGAACCGGTCAACGCATCGAGGCACTCCGGCACCGGCGGCTCCACCGCGTCCTCGTCGACCTCGCCGGCCTGCACGCCAAGCGACCACTACACGTACAGCGCCCGCTCGTCACCGGCCAGGATCTCGGCGCGAACCGGCAGGATCAACGCCAGCGCCACTCGCCGCCCCATTCGAAGTCTCCCTCCTCGTCCTCCGACACCGCGGCAACGATCACGTGGTTGCCCTGGCTCCACGCGGAGACGCAGTCGCCCATGCAGTAGCGCTGCGCGGTGTCCAGATCGATCAGCCGGGCCGGGAACCGCAGGATCAGCTCCCTGGTCCCCCAGTTGGCGAGATAGAGGAACGCATCGAAGTACCGCTCCACCAGCCGACGGAGGTCCCCCTGAAAGCTCCCCCACGCGTAGGTGTTCACGAACGACGTCGGCGTGATGTGCGCCTGTGTCGACAAGCCGCGCAACGTGTCGAGCTCACGGTCGACCAGCGGCCGGTCGACCGCCGCGAACTCGTAGAACTGATGCTCACTCAACGGACCACTCCTCGACGACCACCAACGAGATCACCGTATCCACCGGTCGCCGACACAGACGACTGGCACGGCCGCAACCTGGCAGGGCACACTGCCATCGTGAGCACCCCGACGACCCTGGAGCGCCCGGTCTACGGCATGAGCCAGGCCGCACGCCTCCTCGGCCTGCGCACCGACGCGCTCCGCCGCTGGATCGACGGCTACGAACGCGCCGGAACCACCTACGCCCCGGTCATCCGCGAGGAACGCAGCGGCTCCGACACCGTCACCTGGGGCGAATTCGTCGAAGCCGGCTACCTCCGCGAGTACCGCGCGAAACAGGTCAGCCTCCAGTACCTGCGACCGGTGATCGCGATCCTCCGCGAAGAGCTCGGCGTCCGGTACCCGCTCGCCACACTCAAGCCCTACACCTCCGGGCGGAGCCTCGTGCTCAAGGTCCAGAAGCAGGTCGGCCTCGACCCCTCGTTCAACATCGTCGTCCTCGGACGCGATGGGTCGCTGCAGCTCACCGACACCGCCGAGGCATTCCTCGAGAAGGTGGACTTCGACGACGACGGCAGCCGCGACGCCCGCCGTCTCTACCCCCTCGGCCGAACCGTCCCGGTTGTCCTCGACCCCGACCACGGCTTCGGCGAACCCACCCTCACCACCGGAGCCCGCACCGAAGCCGTAGCCGAGCTCATCGCAGCCGGTGAACCACGCGAACGAGTCGCAGCCGTCTACGACATCACCGTCGACGACGTCGACGCCGCGGTGCAGTACGAGAACAACCGCGCCGCCTGACCACATGCCCGCACCTGCCCAACCCGCCCGGTGGTTCGTCGACGAGAACAGCCTCGGCGTCGCCAAGGCCCTCACCTACGTCCGCGGCGACATCACCTGGCCCGGAGCGCCCAACGGCCCCGTACCCGCAGGCGCCGCCGACACCGCCTGGCTACCTGTCGTCGGCCAGGCAGGACTCGTCGTCCTCACCGCGACAAACGCATCCGCCGCCGCCCGCTGGAACGCCAAGCCCTACTCGACCACGACGTCCGCGCCTGCTTCCTCACCAGCGGCGGCAGCATCAACCTCTTCGAGCAACTCCGACTATGGCTGCGGTACTGGGACGACATCGAGGACCTCGTCGCAGCGCACCCATCACCGTGGCTCGCCAGCGTCACCCGTGCCGGCGTCCGGGTCTTCGACACCCGATGAAATCTCTACGTGCACCGGCAGCGGAAACTCGTCCCGGCGATCTGGCCCTCTTCGCGGATGCTCGCTACCGTTCAGCGCATGAACCCCTGCCTTGCGCAGGGCTGCCACGGAACCGTGTCCGAGTCCCCCCTCGGACACAAGATCAGAGCTCTGACCAGTACTTTTGCGTCGGTTCGACGATCAAGCCGTTGCGTATGCGCATGTCAGACCCGAATCCGCGAGTAGGTGATGAGTTGATCTCCGTCGGGGTTTGTTGATCTTCCGGTGGCGGTTTCCGGGTTTGTTGCACACCGAGGGCCCGAGTGTCGCCTCGGGTGGGCGGGATTCCGGGATGTTCGGGGCC
>JBBSGM010000086.1:0-17374 GCA_038254065.1 Mycobacteriales bacterium
CCGCGGCGGCCCCCCCCCCCCCCCCGGTGCCGGAACCCACCATCCCCCCCACCGACGTTCCGCGACTGGGGCTACCGAGCAGGGGAATGGGCGCGCCCGCCAGCGCACAGGCCGCCGCGGCGGCGGCCGCCGGGACCCGGCCGCCCGTTCGCAGCCGACCCTCGAGGACGAGCGCGAGGTCGTCCACCGACCGCACGAGCCCGCGGTCGACCAGCGCCTCCACCCCGCCCGAATGCGCGTGGCCCCCGGCCGGCAGCCGGGAGTCGGCGAGCAGCAGCAGACCCATCATCGACAGACCCGGCATCAGAACAGGAAGTACCGCTGCGCCATGGGCAGCTCGACGGCGGGCGCGGCCTCGACGACCGCACCGTCGATCCGCACGGTGAACGTGTCGGGCTCCACCTCGATCCGGGGCAGTGCGTCGTTGCCGGGCAGGTCGGCCTTGGTCAGCGACCGGGTGTCACGCACGGCGACGAGCCGGCGCCGCACCGCCAGCCGATCGGCCAACCCGCTCTCCAGCGCCGCGGGCGCCACGAAGTGCACCGAGGTGGCGGCGGCCGTCACCGGCGACGCCCCGAACATCGGCCGCGGCAACACCGGCTGCGGGGTCGGAATCGACGCGTTGGCGTCCCCCATCGCGGCCCACGCGATCACCCCGCCCTTGAGGACCAGCGCCGGGCGCACCCCGAAGAACGCCGGCTGCCACAGCACCAGGTCGGCCAGCTTGCCGGGCTCCACCGAGCCGACCTCGCCGTCCAGACCGTGGGCCACCGCCGGACAGATCGTGTACTTCGCGACGTACCGCCGGGCCCGCATGTTGTCCGCCGGTCCGTCACCGGGCAGCGACCCCCATCGCTTCTTCCCGACGTGCGCGGTCTGCCAGGTACGCAGTACGACCTCACCGACCCGGCCCATGGCCTGGGAGTCCGAGCCGATCATCGAGATCGCGCCGAGGTCGTGCAGCAGGTCCTCCGCCGCGATCGTCGAGGGCCGGATCCGGCTCTGCGCGAACGCCAGGTCCTCAGGCACGGTCGACTTGAGGTGGTGGCAGACCATGAGCATGTCGAGGTGCTCGTCGACGGTGTTCACCGTGTGTGGCCGGGTCGGGTTGGTCGAGCTCGGCAACACGTGTGGTTGCCCGGCGACGGTGATGATGTCCGGTGCGTGGCCGCCGCCCGCCCCCTCGGTGTGGTAGGCGTGGATGCACCGCCCGGCGATCGCCGCGAGTGTGTCGGCCACGTACCCGGCCTCGTTCAGCGTGTCGGTGTGGATCGCGACCTGGATGCCGGACTCGTCGGCCACCCGCAGGCAGGCGTCGATCGCTGCCGGCGTCGAGCCCCAGTCCTCGTGGAGCTTGAACCCGGAGATCCCGCCATCCACCTGCTCGCGCAGCGCCGGGATCCCCACCGTGTTGCCCTTGCCGAGCAGCGCGACATTGAGGGGCCAGGAGTCGAGCGACTCCAGCATCCGCGCCACGTACCAGGCGCCGGGCGTCACCGTGGTCGCCTTGGTGCCTTCGGCCGGGCCGGTGCCACCGCCGATCCAGGTGGTGATCCCCGACCCCAGCGCCTCGGGGATCTGGGTGGGGGAGATGAGGTGGACGTGGCAGTCGACGCCGCCCGCGGTGAGGATCAGCCCGTTGCCGGCGATGACCTCCGTCGACGGCCCGATGACCAGGCGTGCGTCGACGCCGTCCATGATGTCGGGGTTACCGGCTTTGCCCAGCGCGACGATCCGCCCCTCGCGCACGCCGAGGTCGGCCTTGACCACCCCCCAGTGGTCGAGCACCAGCGCGCCGGTGATCACCAGGTCGGGGGTTCCCTCGCCACGTGTCGTCCGGGCCTGGCCCATCGACTCGCGGATCACCTTGCCGCCGCCGAACACCACCTCGTCGCCGCCGCGCGGGCCACGGCAGCGGTCCTCGGTGACCTCGACGAGCAGGTCGGTGTCGGCCAGCCGTACCCGGTCGCCGGTGGTGGGGCCGTAGAGCTCGGCGTAGCGGCCGCGGTCGATCACCCAGGGGCCGTCGGTCACGGCGCCACCGTGACGAGCAGGCGTCGCGCGCTCACGGCAGCCTCAGCCCCGGGACGGTCGCGGTCCCGCCCAGCTCGACCAGCTCCACCACCTTCTCCACGCCCGGTTCGAACCGCACGGCCGTCCCCGCCGGGACCGCGAGCCGCTTCCCGCGCGCCGCGTCCCGGTCGAACAGCAAGGCCGGGTTGGCCGCCGCGAAGTGGTAGTGCGACCCGACCTGCACCGGCCGGTCCCCGGAGCTCACCACGACCAGCGCCGTCCGCTCCCGGTCGACGACCACCGGCTCGTCGGCCAGCACATACTCGCCCGGGGTCACTGGATCGGCCGGTGCACGGTGACGAGCTTCGTGCCGTCCGGGAACGTGGCCTCGACCTGTACCGAGGTGACCATCTCCGCCACGCCCGCCATGACGTCGTCGCGGGTGAGCACCTGTTGCCCGCCGGACATCAGCTCCGCCACCGGGCGGCCGTCCCGGGCGCCCTCCAGCACCCAGGCGCTGAGCAGCGCGACGGCCTCCGGATAGTTCAGCGCGAGCCCGCGGTCGCGGCGCTGGTGCGCCAGCCCTGCGGCGACGTGCAGCAGCAGCCGCTCCTGCTCGTGCGGCGACAACAGCATGCGCGCCTCCTCAGGTCGCGACCTCACTGTCGGTCGGTCTCGGCCAGCTTACGGCGCCGGTCAGACCCCGAGGCTCGGCATCGGCAGGTCGGCCTTGGTGCCGGCCGGCTTGCACATCTCCGCGCAGCGCGTCTCCAGGCTGCAGCACAGCGAGCACACCGTGTCACCGTGGAACGGGCACCCCGCCATGTCCGGGCGTTCGTACTCGACCTCGCACGCCCCGCAGCGCAGCAGCACGGTGGACAGGTTCCCCTCGGCGTCCTCCAGCGGCGGCTGGAGCTCGTCGGTGCGGGCGAGGTAGTACCGACCACGGGTCGCGAGGCAGAAGACCGGGGAGAGCACGAACGCGATCGCCAGCGCAAGGAAGGGGGAGAAGGCCGCGAGCAGCGGCCCGAACGCCCCGAAGAAGGCGAGGATCGACACCACCGAGGCGATCACCATCGCGCCGAAACCCACCGGGTTCACCGCGCGCAGGTGGGCCCGCTTGAACTCGATGTAGGACGGGCTCAGCTTGAGGATCGGCTTGTTGACCAGGAGGTCGGCCACCACGGCCCCGATCCAGGCGATGGCGACGTTGGAGTAGAAGCCGAGCACGGCGTTGAGGAAACCGAACACACCCAGCTCCATCAGGGCCAGCGCGACACCCACATTGAGGAAGATCCACACAACCCGGCCGGGGTGCGCGTGCAGTACCCGGGAGAAGAAGTTCGACCAGGCCAGCGAACCGGCGTAGGCATTCGTCACATTGATCTTGATCTGGGAGACGACCACGAAGAGCACGGCCACCGGCAACACCGCCCAGACCGGGAGCACCAGGCCGAGGCCCGCGGTGAACTGCCGGATGGGCTCGACCGCGGCGACCGCGCCCACCCGGTCCAGGATCCACACCGCGAGCAGGCCACCTGCGAGCTGCTTGACCGCACCGAGGATCACCCAGCCCGGTCCGGCGCAGAGCACCGCGGCCCACCACCCGAACCGGTTGGCCGGGGTCAGTGGCGGCATGAACCGTAGGTAGTCGACCTGTTCGCCGATCTGCGCGATGAGCGAGAGCGCGACACCCGCCGCGAGCCCGACACCGAGCAGGTGCACCCCGGAGCCGGTGGGCCCGGCGAAGGAGAAGAAGCTGCCGTACGCGTGGGGCTGCTGCACGGCCAACGCGATGAGTGGCGCCGCGAAGACGAGCAGCCAGAAGGGCTGGGTCCACGCCTGCAGCTTCGTCAGCGCCTTCATCCCGTAGATGACGATCGGGATCACCATCAGCGCGGCGATCAGGTACCCGACCGGCAGCGGGATCCCCAGCCCGAGCGTGAACGCCTGCGCCATGATCGAGCCCTCGAGGGCGAAGAAGATGAACGTGAAGCTCGCGTAGATGAGCGAGGTCAGCGTCGAGCCGAGGTAGCCGAACCCGGCGCCGCGGGTCAGCAGGTCCATGTCGATCCCGTACCGCGCGGAGTAGTACGAGATCGGGATGCCGGTGACGAAGATGGTGACCGCGGCCAGCAGTATCCCCACCAGCGCGCTCGGGGTGCCGTTGGTGAGCACGATCGACGCGCCGATCGCGTAGTCCGCGAGGTAGGCGATGCCGCCGAGCGCGGTGGAGGCCACCATGAGCGGCGCCCACTTCCGGAAGGTGGTCGGCGCGTAGCGCAGCGAGTAGTCCTCGATCGACTCGGTCGCGGCCCACCGGCGGAACCCCCGCTTCCCACCGTCCGACCCGGCGACCGCGGGATCGATGGTCTGCGTCATGGCGACCTCCTGGGTACTCCCACCCGGTGGTGAGAGAATCGGGAACGTCATGACGCTAAGTGCTGTTTGTGACCGGGATGTTGCGTCGAGTTACGCCTGATCGTGATTGTTTAGTCCATTGGGGCGGTGATCAGCATCCAAGTTGCTCTCCGCGCTGGAGTGGCTGCGCCGGAACCATCATGACGGCGCCGCTACGAGGAACCCGAGGTCTGCCGCGGTCCTGCCCAGTTCATGGTCGTAGGTCACGAACTCCGTCAGCTCAGCCCGGAACGGGTCCGCACTGGCGAGATGGATGGCGTCGAGGGAACCGAGCCGGGGCTCGTGGTAAGTCGCGGCCCGGGCCAGGACGGTGCTGGTGAGGGCAGCGAGGCGCCGAGCCGTGTGTCCCTCGCACGCGTTCACTACCTTCGGTCGTCACCCGCTGTTCATTCGTAGACGTAATTATCACCCGATCGTGTCGAGTCTGCCCGACCGATCGAGAAGGAGAGGTCCATGACGTTTCGAAACCGGCGCGCCAGGCTCGCCGTAGCCACCACCGTCGTCCTCGGCGCAGTCAGCACGCTTTTGCTGACCGGCGTCGCGCAGGCGGGTCCCAGCCCGCTCGGTTCTCCGCTGACCAACGTGCCCACCGCCAACACCAAGGCGCCCGGCGTCACCTCGCCCAGCGTGCTCTCGCCGGAGCTCTCGCAGATCGTGCTCGCGCAGGGTTCGACCAAGCTGGAGAACGGCACCGCGGCCGTGCCCTACTACGGCTACGAGGGCAACGGCACGTTGCTCCCCATCCCCGGCGCGACCACGCAGCCGGTCGAAGCCACCAAGACCGAGCCGGACAAGAACACCTACCTGCGGCTGAAGGGCCAGCGCGGGGCGGACCCGAACTACGACTACGGCACCCGCTTCCTCTTCCAGGGCCACGAGGGCGGTAGCCCCGGCTACCTCACGCGGATCAATCTCGACGCCGACGGCGCGCACCGGGTCACCCTGCTGGCCACCACCGAGACCGGCGGCAAGCCGTTGCCGGACTTCGACGGCTCGACCTGGGACCCGTGGGTGCAGCGGTTGCTGTTCACCGCCGAGCGAGGTAACCAGGGCGGTGTCTGGCAGGCCACCCCGGACGTCAACTCGCAGGTGCAGGACATCTCCGCCGCGCTCGGCCGGGGCGGCTACGAGGGCATCCAGAACGACTCGGCCGGCAACCTGTGGGTGGTCGAGGACGTCGGCGGCGCCACTGTGCCCGGCACCAACGCCAAACTCCCCAACAGCTTCGTCTACCGGTTCGTGCCCACCAACCCCAGGGACCTGACCAGCGGCACGTTGCAGGCGCTGCAGGTCTCCTCCAACACCACCGGCCAGCCGATCACGTTCCAGGCGATCGACGGCACGCACCCGCAGGGCAACGCGTTCTCGGCCGACCAGAAGGCCCTGCACACCTTCGGGAACTCCTTCACCACGAGGTGGGTGACGATCCACGACACGGCCACGGCCACCGACCCGTCGGGGTTCGACGCGAACGCGGCCGCCAAGACCGCGGGAGCGACGCCGTTCAAGCGGCCGGAGAACGGCCAGTTCCGTCCGGGCAGCAACTTCCGGGAGTTCTTCTTCGACGAGACCGGCGACACCAACCTCACCAGCACCGCCAACGCCGACTTCGGCGGCTTCGGTTCCGTCCTGAAGCTCACCCAGTCCAGCCCGACCGCCGACACCGGCAGGCTGGAGCTGGTCTACAAGGGCGACAAGGAGCACACCGGTTTCGACAACGTCGCATTCGTCGACGCCAACCGCGTCGCATTCGTCGACGCCAACCGCGTCGCGTTCGTCGAGGACGCGGGTGACACGCTGCACACCCAACGCAACGCCCTGGACTCCGGCTACCTCTTCGACGTGACCCGGAGCTACGCCAACGGCCAGCAGCCGCTGCGGTTCCTCGCCGAGGGCCGCGACCCGTCAGCCACGATCGACTCCGGCTTCTTGGGCATGCCCGGCTTCCAGAACGACGGCGACAACGAGATCACCGGCCTGCACGTGTCGGACGGCGACCCCGGCATCGGCGGGATACTCGGTGCGAAGCGGCCGAACCCGTTCCCGTTCCTCGACGACCTGCGGCTGCCGTTCCTTTCCCTGGCCGACAACGAGTGGCGGGCGTTCTACACCCAGCAGCACGGCGACAACCCGACGTACGAGATCGTCCGCGCCCGCCGCTGACGGGACGCACTGAACGAGTCCCGCCGGCACCCAATGATCGTTTGTGGCGTCGGCTCCCGGACCGATGTGGTCGCTCCCCGGCAGGCAGGACTGGCGATGCCGGTTCCCCACCCGTCGCCAGTCCTGCCATCCAGCACCAACCCGGTGACGGGTGGCGGTGCTGGGCCGAGCGGCAAACTCGAGACGGGCGAGGATGCCGTGAGCGCAGTGATCCGTGAGGCACGCGAGGAGATCGGGGTGGTCCTCGCCCCGGATGAGCCGCAAATGATCACCACCGTCCACCATCGCAATGCGGTCGGGCTGGCGCGAATCGGCTTGGTCTTCGTCGTCAGTCACGATCCGCAGCGCCACGGGGAGGCCGCGAATACCGAACCTCACAAGTGCGCCAAGGTCGAGTGGTTTCCCGTCGACATGCTCCCGTCGAACACCTACGCGTACACCGCAGCTGCCGTTGTCGGCTACCGAGAGGATGCGCGGCTGCGACTCAGTGGGTGGCAGTAGCTATAACGGATCACGATCGACGGGTCGGGTGTAGAGAACCCAGGTGAGCAGCGAGGTGATCGCTTGAGTCCTGGCTGATCGGCCTTCCCTCGCCTGGGAACCAGAACGTTGTTCTCGCAGCGACCAGGTCAGACGGCGTGGGTGGCACGGAGTTGGTCGTGCAGGGTCCGAACGGGTGCCGGGCGGCGGGTCGGGGGCAGGGCGGCGAGGTCGGCCTCCAGCCGGCGCAGCACCAGCGCGCAGCGCCGCGAGCGCACCGTGGGCAGCCGGCGCAGCGCTGCGTGCCCGGCGGGCGCCGCCCGGTCCAGGTCGTCGGCCGCGATATGCCCTCGGGCCAGTCCCGCCCCGTAGAACACCGCGGAGACGGGGGTGCTGGCCGGATCGGTGACGTGGCGGCCAAGGACCACCTCCGCGCCGTCGAGCAGGCTGCGGTTGTCCCGGGAGGTGGCTCCGGCAAGGATGAGCGCGCCCTGGGCGAGCTGGCCCTCCAGGACATCCGGTCCAAACCAGGTCAGGTAGGGCGGGCGGGTGTCCAGCGCACCCGGCGCGTCGAGCAACGCGCGGGCCTCGTCCGCGGCGGCGTGGAAACCGCGCGCGTTCCGGGCCGCGGCCTGGGCCAGCGCGAACCGGCTGGCGGCCAGCGCCCGCACCGCCGTCGGGGTCGACTTCGCCACCTCGTGCGCGGCGTTGGCCAGTTCCACCGCATCATGGGCGGCCCAGCCCAGGTCGATATCGTCGTCAAGCTGGCCCCGGTGCACTGTCGCCTGGGTCATGGAGATCAGCAGGAAGGTGCCCACCGAACGGTCGCCCGCGGTGTGCGCGGCGTGCAGCCCGCTGGTGAAGTACCGCTGGGACAGACCGTGCTTGCCCGTGTCGTGCGCCATCCAGCCCGCCAGTTGCGCCAGTTGGGCCCACTCGGCGAGCAACCGGTCGGCCACCGCGTTGCTGCTGAACCGGGACTGCCGCAACAGCTGGCCCACCCAGGTCAGGTGGTGATGCACGAACCGCAGGTTGTCCTCGGTCCCACCCTCGACGTCCCCCAGGTTCCGGATCCCGGCCGTGGTGGCGGCCACCGCATCCACCATCGCCGACGTCACCGTGATGGTGCGTTGTTCTTCGGTCAACGCCGCGAACGAGCCCCCCCGGCTGCCGAGGTGATCGACATAGCCCCAGCCCGAGGCGGTCAACGCGGCTCCGCTGACCGCGAGGAAGGTGCGGCGATCCAACCCGATCATGCCTCCGGCGTGGCGCAGCCAGTCATCCAAGACCTCCACTGTACCCGCCGCGGTCCACCCAAGCCGCAGCCCAGTGTCGGCGGGCACCCAGAACTCGGCAGTTCGCGCCCGGCCCGACCACAGCTGCTCGACCGGCACCTCACGACCCAGCGCATCGGAGACCAGGTGCGCCACCACGGTGGGCAACGGGTGACGCGGCACCCGGTCCTGATGCAGCCATTCCGAGACGGTGCTACGCCCCACATAACCCGCCCCGAGCACCCCGTTCACCACCCCGGCCAGCCGGCTGGGCGACCAGTCCAGCTCCACCAGCAACGTCCCCAGTACGTCGTTGCCCCGCTGCTCGACCCCCACGGCCGCCCTCCGAGTTAGCCCAACGAACACAAACGATCCGAGAGTAACGAGCCCCGCAGGCGTCCAGTGATCGTTTCCGGCGTCGACTCCCGGGCCGCAACAGGACAAACCGACACGACGGCGCCCCGCTCGGACCCGTGTGACTGGGTACCGATTCATCCCGTCACCCGAGCCGTTCTCCCGAGAACCCGATCCGCCCTACTCCGCCGAGCGAACTGGTCTGCTGGGCAAGCACACCCAACCGCCCGGCACGGCGCTCGAGAAACCGGAGAAACCGATGCTCAAGGGGTCACCGCACCGCGATGAGCCTGCCATGAACCTCCTGTGGCGACTCCTGCCCGCGAACCCCGGCGAGAACCTCATCTCCCCAGGCCGGGTGCGGATCCGCCGGTTGACCTGCGCCGGTTGCACCCGCCGGACGTGGGTCGTCGTCGGCCCGGCCCGATGCACCGACTGCGCCCACGGCACCCCTGCACGCTGAGCCGGACCACTGCGGTCGCCCCCCAGCAGGCAGGACTGGCGATGCCGGTTCCCCCCACCCGTCGCCAGTCCTGCCATCCACCACCAGCCCGCTGACGGCGGGCGGTGGGAGGGTCAGCGGGCGTGGATGAAGCCGTACTCGTAGGCGAAGATCACCGCCTGGGTGCGGTCCCGGGCTCCCAGCTTGGCCAGCAGGTTGCCGAGTGAGTCTTGACCGTCTCCACCCCGACCACCAGCTCGTTCGCAATATCCATGTTGGACAGACCACGGGCCACTAACCGCAGGATCTGGGCCTCCCGGTCGGTCAGCCGGGCGAAGCGCGGGTCCGCCCGGCTCCGTGAATGGGCTGCGGCCAGCTCTCGGATGGCCGCTGGGAACAGCAACGACTCGCCGCCGGCCATCACCCGCACCGCCTGGATGATCTCCTCCGGGCGGGACCGCTTGAGCAGGAACCCGCTGGCTCCGGCGCGGAGCGCCTCGTAGACGTAGTCGTCGTTCGCGAACGTAGTGAGCACCAACACCCGGGGTGGCTCGGCGAGGGTGGTCAGCAGGTGCCGGGTGGCGGCCAGACCGTCCACCGCCGGCATCCGCACGTCCATGAGCACCACGTCCGGGCGCAGCCGGGTGACCAGTGGTCAGTCCCCGGCCCCCACCGATCCGGCCCGAGCCGGTGCCGACCGAGCCGAGCGGGTTGCTCAGCTGGACCTCGAGCCGGTCCGGTAGCACCGCCAGCCGCAGCGTCACCGGTACCGGGCCGGCGTGCCGCAGTGCGTTGGTCAGGCCCTCCTGGACGATCCGGTAGGCCTCCTGGGACACCGCCGCCGGCACGCCGGCCAGGTCGCCCACCACATCGGTGCGCACCGGGACCCCGGACGCGCGGGCGTCAGCGACCAGCGTCTGGACGTCGGTCAGGCTGCGCTGCGGGCCGCGGGCGGCGGGCTCGTCGCGGAGCAGGCCGAGCACGTGGTCGAGGTCCTCGAGCGCGGTGCGGCTCGTCTGCTCGATGGCGGCCAGCGCGGATTCGACGAACGGCGGGTCGCTGCCCGCCACCCGCCGGGCGGCGCCGGCCTGCAGGGTGGCGATGGTCAGCGCGTGACCCACCGAGTCGTGCAACTCGCGGGCCAGCCGGTTGCGCTCGGCAAGCGCGGTGGCGCGGCGGCGCAGCGCGGCCAGCTCCTCGTCGGGGGTCGGCCCGAGCAACGCCGGTGCCCACCGGGCGAGCAGCGCACCGAGCCCGGCGACCAGGTAGACCAGCGCGATCAGCAGCCCGAGCCCGACCAGCGGCACCCACGCCGACTCCCAGCCCGGCCGGATCTCCCACCGCAGCCCGCGTCCCAGCGCCACCGCCGGCAGCGTCCGGAACGGCGCCTCGGCCAGGCCCACCGTGAGGGGGAGCACGATCAACGTGGCCAGGGTGGCCAGCCCGCCGGCGACCAGGTTGGCCAGCAGCCATACCGCGCTGCGCCGGCGCGCCGGCCAGGCCCGGGCCGCCTCGATCGTCTGCTCGGGCAGCTCGACACCCAACAGGGCCCGGGCCGCGGCCACCTCCAGCACCCGCACCGCGGGCACGACGGCGATCAGCACGGCCACCACCAGCGTCACCAGCGCCAGCACGGCCAGGCCGAACGGGTCCTCGCCGACCCCACCGCCACCCAGCGCGAGGACGAAGACCCACGCCAGCAGCACATAAGGAAGCAACAGGACGCCGCCGAGCAGCAGGTGGACCCACCGGCGGTAGGTCCACCTGCTGCACAGCGGCGCCACGAGGCCGGTCACGAGCCGATGATGGCAGGGCGGCAGCTCTCCGGCTGCCCGATCAGCGCCAGCAACCCGGCAACCGCGAGGGCGAACCCGCCGAGCAGCCCGGTGAGCTGGGCCATCCCGGCGAGCGGGGCTCCGCTGGTGGAGAGCGCGGTCGAGCCCATCGTGGTCGCGGCGGCCCACAGCCCCCAGGAGAAGATCACCGCGCTGCCGCTCCACCCGGCCACTGTCGCGAACCGGCGCCGGGCCGTACCCCGCACGAGCATCAGCACGCCCACCGCACCGGCCACGGCCAGCCCGGCGAAAACAATCTCGACGCCGGCGATGATCATAACGCCGGAGAATGCACCGTTCAGCAGGTGCAGTCCCGCGCTCAGCGCCGCCATCACCCCACCCCCGCCAGCCACCACCCGCAGCAACGGAGCGGCCGGTCCGGTGGACGCGGGCGAGGCCGCGACGCGATCGACCACCGCCGCCCACCGGTCCCGTGCGTACAGCACGAACGCGAGCAGCAGGAACACGCCCTGCCAGGCGAACCCGCCGTACACCATCGGCTGCACCCACCGTTCCAGCGGGTAGTCCGGTCCGCCGGCCGGACCGGGCGTGCTGAGCAGCGTCAACACCGTGGCCGGCAGGATCGCCAGCACCATCGGCAGCAGGAAACCGGCGCCGACCCACGCCGGGAGCAGGATCGGCCACGCCGGGAGCCTGCGTCCCCACCGCTGGGTGAGCGCGAGCGCCAGCACGACCACGACCACGGCCAGGTCCATGGCCACGGTGACACTGTTCAACGCGACCACGGACGGGTCGTCCAGGAAGGCGGGTTTCCGGGCGCCGATGGTGCTGCCCGACAGCCACAGCGCCTTCAACGTGAGGTAGGGCACGGTGCCGGCGATCGCGGCCCAGCCGGCGGCAGGCCGGGCCGGGCGCAACCGCGTGGCGGCGGCATCCGGACCACTCGGCGTGGGGGTTGTCAACGATGTCGTCATAACGCCCACGCTGCCCGGGTCGAACCACGGCCACCTCCCGCGCCGTGGGGATCCGGCTCCCCCGCAGGAGGGAACCCCTTCCAGCCGCGGCGGGGCACCCCGACGATGAGTATCTCGGTCGACCGGGGTCTGCTCTGCTGACACCATCTCGGAGGGGACGCACCGACCATGACCATCCACGACGACACCAGCCGCCGCGCGACCGGGGCCGTCGAGCTTCGGGGGGACGGGAGAACGATGACCCTCGAACGGCGACGCCTGGCGTTGCTCGTGCTGTGCCTGGGCGACCTGATGATCATCCTGGACACCACGATCGTGAACGTGGCACTCCCGTCCATCCGCACGGACCTCGGGTTCTCCGAAGCCTCGCTCGCCTGGGTGGTCAACGCCTACCTGCTGACCTTCGGCGGGTTCCTGCTGCTCGGCGGGCGGTTGGGCGACCTGTTCGGCCACCGCCGGCTGTTCCTGGTCGGCCTCACCCTGTTCACGGCGGCCTCGCTCGCCTGCGGCCTCGCGACCTCACCGGCGTTCCTGGTCGGGGCGCGTGCGGTGCAGGGCCTCGGTGGCGCGGTCGTGTCGGTCGTCGCCCTGTCGCTGATCATGACCATGTTCAGCGAACCGGCCGAGCGGGCGAAGGCGATGGGTGTCATCGGGTTCGTCCTGGCCGGTGGCGGGAGCATCGGTGTGCTCCTCGGGGGGCTCCTGACCGATGCGCTGAGCTGGCATTGGGTCTTCCTGGTCAACATCCCGATCGGAGCTGTGGTCTTCGTGCTCTGCCTGGTCCTGCTGCCGCCTGGGGATGCGCTGGCCGGCGCCGGGCGCCTCGACGTCGCCGGTGCGGTGACCGTCACGGCGTCGTTGATGCTCGCCGTCTACGCGATCGTGGGCGGCAACGACGCGGGCTGGACCTCGGTGCGGACGATCGGCCTGCTCGTCGTCGCCGCGACGCTGCTGGCGGTGTTCCTGCGCATCGAGGCCCTGGCGACGTCACCGCTCATGCCGCTCGGGCTGTTCCGGTTGCGCAGCGTGGCCACGGCGAACGTCGTCGGCGTCCTGTGGGCCGCCGCGATGTTCGCGTGGTTCTTCCTCTCCGCCCTCTACCTCCAGCTCGTGCTCGGGTACACCCCGCTGCAGGTGGGTCTTGCCTTCCTACCCGCGAACCTGATCATGGGCGCCTTCTCGCTCGGCCTGTCCGACAAGGTCGTGCTCCGCCTCGGCACCAGGGTGCCGTTGGCGACCGGCATGGTGCTCGTCGCCCTCGGCCTCGTACTGTTCGCGCGCGCTCCGGTGGGTGGCAGCTTCGTCCCCGACGTGCTCCCGGCCATGCTGCTGCTCGGTCTCGGCATGGGGATGGGGTTCAACCCGGTGCTGCTCGCCGCCCTGAGCGAGGTCGAGCCGGACGAGGCAGGCCTCGCCTCGGGAGTGGTGAACACCTCGTTCATGATGGGTGGAGCGCTGGGTCTGGCCGTCCTCGCCAGCGTGGCCGGCGCGCGCACCGCTGATCTGCGGGCCGCCGGCACCGACCCGCTCGTCGCCCTCACCAGCGGCTACCATCTCGCCTTCGTGGTGGGAGCCATCTTCGCCGCAGCCGCGGCAACGGTGGGCGGCGTGCTGCTGCGGTCCGGGGTCAGCGACGCCGGGCCGCGGTCTCGCGGTCATTGGCCTTCTCGATGGCCGCGACCAGCTCGCCCCTGTCCATCTTCGAGCGACCGCTGATGCCGAGTCGGCGCGCGAGGCCCAGCAGGTGCGCCTTGCTCGCGTTCGCGTCGACCCCACCGGCAGTCGGACGCTCGGGGTCTCCCGCGCCGCGTTCGGCCTGCTCGTCGGACGGCCCGGGCTCGTCCTTGGGCTCCCAGTGGTCGCCGACCTTCTCGTGGGTGTGCTTCAACGCGGCGAACGCGGTCCGGTGGGCACGTTCACCCTCGCCGTAGGTCTCGACGGCCGAGTCGTGCGCCTTGCTCCAGGTGCGCTGCGCCTTGTCCCCGGACCGCTCCAGGGTGCTGGGCAACTCATCACGTGCGGGCATGGTATCGGGTACCCCTTCCGCGTCGGCCCATGCCTCGAGCTGGGCGACGTGCGTGGCGCTGACCGGCGCCCGTGCCGACGACGAGGTCGAGCAGGGACACGTGGTAGGTCATCGCGGGGTCGGGCGCAGCCGGAGCCGCAGGTCTCCGGCGTCGAGCCCGGCACACCCGGACTTCTCGAGGCGTCGGGCCAGCTCGGCTGCGTGGGCTGCCAGCGCCGCCGGCTCGAGCCCGGCCGGTGCCTCGCCCACCCACCATTCGACGCCCTCGGCACCGCGGCGCAGCAGGGCCACGGCGCCGCGGACGTTGCCACGCTGGGCGTGGGTGAGACCGACGGCGAGCTGGGCCAGTGCCCGCCACAGCTCTCGGGTGCCGTCGTCCGCAGCCTTCCACGCCGCCTCCAGTACCTCGTGCGCCCGGAACGGGAGGCCCTCGTCGAGCAACCGCTGGGCCTCGACGACGGTCTGATCCGCGGTGCGCACCCGGTACTCGGCCACCTGGTCCACGCCGACGAGACCGTGGGCCAGCGGCCGCCCGGCCGCGTCGCGGGGACGGGCGTTGCGGGGCCGGCCGGTGGGGTCGCGGTCGCGGTCGGTCAGGTCAGGTCCGGCCGGCCAGGCGGCTGCGCGCCGACGGTCGGCATCGGTTGGGTGCGGACGGTCGGCGTCGCGGGGGCCGGCGGCGGACTCGACGAGGGGGCGGCCGGGTCCTCCGCGGTACGCAGCTCCGCTTTGAGGATCCGGGCGGACCGGCCCAGGCTGCGCGCGGCCTCCGGAAGCCGTTTCGCCCCGAACAGCAGCACCGCCACGCCGATGACGATCAGCCAATGCCAGGCGCTCAGCTCACCCATGGTCCTGCCTTTCCCTACCTCGTTCGGCCTCCATTGTGCACCGCTTCACGCCATCCCTGCTCAGCCTCAACAGCGGGCGTCGCGGGCGTTGGCCAGCACGGCCGGGTCGACAGCGGGCGTCGGGGGCGGGCCGCCGCCCGCCCCGCCGCTCACGGACACCGGGTTGGCCAGCTGGTCCAGCACGTCGCGGGCGGCACGTCCCGGGTTGACGTCGGCGAATGCCGACCCCACCGCGACGTCGACGGTGGCGTCGCCGCGCCCGTCGCGCATCAGCTCGGTACACGGCAGCACGAGCGCGAGGGTCGCGGCGGCACCCGCACCGGGGGGGCCGAACCGCAGCTGACCGTGGCAGCTCAGGCCACCGCGGGGGAACAGCGGGTCGTTGTCGGGCGGCGCGGCCTGGGTGAAACCCAGGTCAGCGAGCTGGGCGGCGACGAGGTTGGCCTGGCCGCGCTGTCCACCCGCGTTGAGCACCCGCACCTTCACCGTGCCGGCAGGCACCGGGGCGACGCCGTCGAGTGCGCCGACGGGCAGCACGTTCCCGCCCGGCCCGGCCGCCGGGATCGGGCAGGCCGCGTTCGTCGACCGGCTCAAGGCCGAGACCAGTACCACCGACCAGGTCACCACGGCAAGGACGAACAGCACGGACACCATGATGATCAGTGGCCGGGGACGGCGCCGCTGGTAGGGCCGGCGGCGGGCAGACGTGGCCATCAACTGATCCCGTGGTCGAACACGTGGTGGCCCAGCGCGACCAGCGGAGCGACCGCACCGTCGATGCCGTGTGCCATCTCCGCGGGCACCGACCCGGCCCGAACCCTGGCCAGGACACCGGCGAGCACCACCGCCAGTTTGAAGGCGCCGAACGCCGCATACCAGGGCAGCGGTTCGAGGTCGAGGCCCGTCGCCAGGGCGTACGCCTGGGCCACGTCGGCGCGCAACGGGAAGCCGGGCAGCCGGGTGGGACTGGAAAGGTGCTGCGCGGCCCGCCAGATCGGTTTCTCCTCGGCCTGGTGCCAGTAGACGAGCAGCAACCCCAGGTCGGCCATTGGATCGCCGAGGGTCGACATCTCCCAGTCGAGCACGGCCAGGATGCGGCCGGGTTCGGCGCGGTCGAACACACAGTTGTCGATGCGGTAGTCGCCGTGCACGATCGTGCTGCGTTGCGCGGCGGGCACCGCGCCGTCGAGCCGCTCGGCGAGCCGGTTGAGCTCGCGCACGGTGTGCTCATCGGTGCCGGGCCCGCCGTGGGCCCGCGCGGCGTCCCACTGCTGACCCCAGCGCCGCACCTGGCGGACCATGAAGCCGTCCGGGCGACCGAAGTCCGACAGCCCCACCTCGTCCGGGTCGACCCTGTGCAGTGCGGCCAGCACGTCGATCATCCCCTGGCCGATCCGGCTGCGTTCGGCCCCGGTGCCCGCCCAGCCGGCCGGCAGCTCGCCGAGCGGCACGACGCCGTCGACGAGCTCCATGACGAAACACGGCGCGTCGACGGGTGGGCCGCCCGCGGACCCCGCCAGAACCGCGGGCACCGGCACCGGCGTCGGGCCGAGTGCGGAGATCACCCGTTGCTCGCGGCCCATGTCGTGGGCGGTGGCGGTGACCTCGCCCACCGGCGGGCGGCGCAGCACGACCGCGCCGGCCGGGCTCTCGACCCGGTAGGTGAGGTTGGACCGACCCGCACCGATCGGGCTGAGCGTGGCATCGCGCCACCTCGCGTCGCCCAGCTCGGCGGCGAGCCAGGCGCCGACCGCGGCCGGATCGGCGCCCGGCCGGCGGTGGGCGGGCCGGTGATCGGGGACGGAGCGGGCAGCCACGCCCGGAACCTTAACGGGCGGGTCGGACACCACGTGGCCGGAAGGTCCACAACCGGGTCCGTGGCGGACGCCGCGCCCGGGTAGCAGGTGCATCCGTGGGGCGGTCAGCACACCGCGGTCGGCTGGGCTACCCTTCGCGCCCCGGGGGGGCCGAACCGTCCCGGACCTGACCGCGTGGTCGGTCCGGCGTCGGTCGGTGTCACGACCGGCGTCACCCGGACGCCGGGCACAAATCCCGGAGCTGTGACGTTGTCCAGCGACACGAGACGACCTGAATGCATGACGTGGGGGTAGGAACGATGGCGACCGACTACGACGCTCCGCGGCGCAACGAAGCCGATGACCTGGCGGAGGACTCGCTCGACGAGCTGAAGGCGCGTCGGAACGAGGCGCAGTCGGCCGTGGTCGACGTCGACGAGTCGGACACGGCGGAGAGCTTCGAGCTCCCCGGCGCCGACCTGTCCGGCGAGGAGCTGACCGTGAAGGTCGTGCCGAAGCAGGCCGACGAGTTCACCTGCGCGAGCTGCTTCCTGGTGCACCACCGCAGCAGGCTTGCCGAGCGGAACGGAACGCAGCTCATCTGTCGCGACTGTGCCGCCTGAACCGCGGCGGTCAACGGCCCAGTGCCCTGATCAACCCCTCCGGATCGCGGGTGCTGAAGATCCAGTAGGGGGTCGGGGGGGGGGGGGGGGGGGGCGGGGGGCGCCCCGCCGCCGCCCCCCCCCCCCCCGCGCCGCGCCCGGGGGGGGGCGCCCGCACCGCGCCC
>JBBSGM010000087.1:0-17212 GCA_038254065.1 Mycobacteriales bacterium
CCACGGTGCGGGAGGTAACGAAGCGGCGGGCCCCGCAGCAGCGCGCCGGGCACCTGGTACCCTGCGGAATGCGACCACCCTTTCGCGCGTTGTCCTTGCGTCAGGGCGATCAAGTGGAGCCCCGCTCCCACCCGAAGCCGCTGCACAGGTGGCCGGGTCCGGTCCGGCGTCAGGGCGCAGCCTTGCTGTGCCGACGCCGTATCACGGGTCTCCGCTTGTCGTCGCATACACCCGACGTCTATACAAGGAGACCCCATCAGCACAGAGACGCGCATCAACGACCGCATCCGCGTTCCGGAGGTCCGACTCGTCGGCCCGAACGGCGAGCAGGTCGGCATCGTGCGTATCGAGGATGCCCTGCGGCTGGCGCAGGAGGCCGATCTCGACCTCGTAGAGGTCGCGGCTCAGGCCCGCCCGCCTGTCTGCAAACTCATGGACTATGGCAAGTTCAAGTACGAGAGCGCGCAGAAGGCCCGCGAGTCCCGGCGTAACCAGCAGCTCACCACGATCAAGGAGCAGAAGCTCCGACCGAAGATCGACACTCACGACTACGAGACCAAGAAGCGCAACGTCGTGCGCTTCCTCGAGGGCGGCAACAAGGTCAAGGTCACGATCATGTTCCGTGGTCGCGAGCAGTCCCGCCCCGAGCTGGGGTTCCGGCTGCTGCAGCGGCTCGCCGAGGACGTGGCGGAGCTGGGTACCGTCGAGGCCACGCCGAAGCAGGACGGCCGCAACATGACGATGGTGATCGCTCCGAACAAGAAGCAGGCCAAGCCCCGGCCGGTGGTTCCGGCCCAGGAGCTGCAGGCCTGACAGTCCACCTCGCACGGAAAGCAGCGCACGAGCAACGGACGTCCTTCCCCGGATGTCACTGGCGAACGGATCAGTCATGCCCAAGAACAAGACGCACAGCGGGATGGCCAAGCGGGTCAAGGTGACCGGCGCAGGCAAGCTCACCCGGCAACAGGCGGGGCTGCGGCATCTCCTCGAGGTCAAGCCCAGCAGGCGCACCCGCCGGCTCGCCGGCACCGTCGACGTCGCCAGGTCCGATGTCAAGCGGGTCAAGAAGATGCTCGGCCGCTGATCCACGCCCTTCCCGCTGACCCGACCTGCCGGCATCGCCCGTCGCCGGCAGGCGCCCGAGAGACAGGACTTCCCCATGGCACGCGTGAAGCGCGCGGTCAACGCACAAAAGAAGCGCCGGACGACCCTGGAGCTGGCCAGCGGCTACCGCGGGCAGCGCTCGCGGCTGTACCGCAAGGCGAAGGAGCAGATGCTCCACTCGCTGAACTACGCCTACCGCGACCGCCGCGCCCGCAAGGGCGACTTCCGGAAGCTGTGGATCACCCGGATCAACGCCGCCGCCCGCGCGAACGGCATGACCTACAACAGGTTCATCCAGGGACTCAAAGTCGCCGGTGTCGAGGTCGACCGCAAGAACCTTTCCGAGCTCGCGATCAGTGATCCGGCCGCGTTCGCCGCGCTGGTCGAGCTGGCCAGGGCCAACGTCCCGGCGCAGGTGCCCGTCAACGGCGCCGCAGCCTGACCGGCACCGGCAGCCTGATCGGCACCGAACGAACCCCGCGCGTCGTGGCGGCCCGCAAGCTGCTGCGGCGCGCAGGTCGGGACCAGGCCCGGCGCTTTCTCGTCGAAGGGGTGCACGCCGTGCGCGAGGCGCTGGCCGCCGACGCTGCGGTACACGAGCTGTTCGTCACCCCGTCCACAACGGTGCATCACGCCGAACTGGTCGACGCCGCGCACGCCGCGGGCGTCCGCGTCTGCGAGCTCACCGACCGGGCCGCCGCGTCGCTGTCGGACACCGTCACCCCGCAGGGCCTCGTCGCCGTCTGTGACCTGCTCGACGTGCCGGTTGCCGCCGCGCTGGGCGATGCGCCGTCACTGGTCGCGGTCCTCGCGGGCGTCGCCGACCCCGGCAACGCCGGTACCGTGGTCCGGACCGCGGACGGCGCCGGCGCCGGCGCGGTGCTCTTCGCGGGAGACACCGTCGACCCGCACAACGCGAAGGCCGTCCGCGCGTCCACCGGCAGCGTCTTCCACCTGCCGCTGGCCAGGGAGCGCGATGTCGATGCCGTCCTCGACGCGTGCCGTGGCGCGGGGCTCACGCTGCTGGCCGCCGACGGGCACGGCGAGCTCGACCTGCACGAGCCCGCGGCCGCCGACGTGCTGGCGGGTCCGGTTGCCTGGATATTCGGTGGTGAGGCGCACGGGCTGCCCGGCCCGGTGGCCCAGCGGGCTGACCACCGTGTCCGGGTGCCGGTCTACGGTCGGGCCGAGAGCCTCAACCTGGCGGCCGCGGCCGCGGTCTGCCTGTACGCGAGCGCCGGCGCCCGGCGTTCTAGGATTCCCGTTCCGACCGGCTGTGAAAGTGAAGACCCGTGAGCGAGCGAACCGTCCCACCCGACGAGACCCCGATCGACCTGCTGGACCCGGCGTCGCTCGACGCCGCGGTCAAGGCCGCTGACGAGGCGTTCGCCGGGGCCCGTGACCTTGCCGCCCTCGCCGCCGTCAAGCCCGTCCACCTCGGTGACCGGGCACCGCTGCAGCTCGCCCGCCGCGAGCTGGGTGCATTGCCGCGCGCCGCGCGCGCCGACGTGGGCAAGCGCGTCAACGCGGCCAGGGTCGCGGCGCAGGAAGCCTTCGACGCCCGCCGTGAGGTACTCGTCACCGAACGCGATTCCCGGGTGCTGGCCGAGGAGTCCGTCGACGTCACCCTGCCCTGGGACCGGCACCCGCGTGGCGCCCGGCACCCCATCACCCAGCTCGCGGAGCAGATCGCCGACGTGTTCGTCGCGATGGGCTACGAGGTCGCCGAGGGCCCCGAGGTCGAGGCGACCTGGCTGAACTTCGACGCGCTGAACTTCGGCAAGGACCACCCCGCGCGGACCATGCAGGACACCTTCTACTTGGGGGAGAGCGAGACGTCGGGCACCGTGCTGCGCACCCACACCTCCCCGGTGCAGGTGCGCGCCCTGCTGGAGCGCGAGCTGCCGGTCTATGTGGTGTGCCCGGGGCGCACGTTCCGCACCGACGAGCTCGACGCCACCCACACCCCGGTGTTCCACCAGGTCGAGGGCCTCGCCGTGGACCAGGGCCTGACGATGGCGCACCTCAAGGGCACCCTCGACGCGTTCGCCCGGGCGATGTTCGGCGCCGGCTCCCGGACCCGGTTGCGGCCCTCGTTCTTTCCGTTCACCGAGCCGTCCGCCGAGGTGGACGTGTGGTTCCCGGAGCGCAGGGGCGGCGCGGGCTGGGTCGAGTGGGGCGGTTGCGGCATGGTCAACCCCAGTGTGCTGTGTGCTGCGGGCATCGACCCCGACGTCCACACCGGCTTCGCGTTCGGCATGGGCCTGGAGCGCACCCTGCAGTTCCGCAACGGCCTGCCCGACATGCGGGACATGGTCGAGGGTGACGTGCGGTTCAGCCGCGCGTTCGGCGTCTGAGATACCTGGGAGAACAATCGTGCGCGTTCCCGTGTCCTGGCTGGCCGACCACCTCGACCTCCCGTCGACCGACGCAGACGAGGTCGCCGAGGCGTTCGTCCGGGTCGGCCTCGAGGTCGAGGACGTCCACCGCGCGCCGGAGCTGACCGGCCCCCTGCAGGTCGGCCGGGTCGGCGGGATCGAGGAGCTCACCGGGTTCACGAAGCCGATCCGGTTCTGCCAGGTCGACGTCGGAGCCGGGAACGGGGGCGTGCGCGGCGTCGTCTGCGGGGCGCGGAACTTCGTCGCGGGCGACATCGTGGTCGTCGCGCTGCCGGGGGCGGTACTGCCCGGCGGGTTCGCCATCTCCGCGCGCACCACCTACGGGCACGTCTCCGACGGCATGATCACCTCGTCGCGCGAGCTGGGGATCGGGACCGAGCACGCGGGCATCCTGGTGCTGCCGCCCGGGACGGCCGAGCCCGGCGACGACGCGCGCGGGCTGCTCGGGCTCGACGACGCCGTGATCGAGCTGGCGGTGACCCCGGACCGCGGCTACTGCTTCGCCGTCCGCGGGCTGGCCCGCGAGCTGGCCGCCGCGTTCGACGTGGACTTCACCGACCCGGCCGCGCGGGTCGAGGTGCCGCGCGCCGACCCGGCGGCGTGGCCGGTGCGGCTCGACGACGAGGCCGGCTGCCCGCGCTACGTGGCCCGCCGGGTGTCGGGCGTCGACCCGGCGGCACCCACCCCGTGGTGGATGCAGCGCAGGCTGCTGGCGGCCGGGATGCGGCCGATCTCGCTGACCGTCGACGTCACCAACTACGTGATGCTCGAGCTCGGGCAGCCGCTGCACGCCTTCGACGCGACCCGGCTCACCGGCGACATCGTGGTCCGCCGGGCCCGGCCGGGGGAGACGCTGCGGACCCTCGACGGCGTGGAGCGCACCCTCGACGCCGACGACCTGCTCATCACCGACGCCTCCGGGCCGATCGCGCTGGCCGGGGTGATGGGCGGGGCGTCGACGGAGATATCGTCGGTGCCCGAGCCCGGAGACACCGTCGACGTGCTCATCGAGGCCGCGCACTTCGACCCGGCGACCATTGCTCGCGCCGGGCGCCGGCACAAGCTGCCCAGCGAGGCGTCGAGGCGGTTCGAGCGGGCGGTCGACCCGCAGCTGCCGCCGGTCGCGGCCGAGCGCGCCGCCCAGCTGCTCGTCGAGTACGGCGGGGGGACGATCGAGCCAGGGCGCACCGATGTCGGCACCGCACCGCGGCCCGCGTCCGTGCGGATGCCGCTGGGCCTGCCCGATCGGATCGCCGGCGTCGAGTACGCCCCGGGCACCACCGTGCGCCGGCTCGCGCAGGTCGGCATGTCGGTGGACCGTGCGGGTGGCGAGGGTGTCCTCGTGGCGACCCCGCCGAGCTGGCGGCCCGACCTGAGGGCTCCCGCCGACCTCGTCGAGGAGGTGCTGCGGCTGGAGGGCCTGGACGTGATCCCGTCGACGCTGCCCACGGCGCCCGCCGGACGCGGGCTCACCCCGGTGCAGCGCAGGCGCCGGGCCGTGTCACGGGCGCTGGCCGAGGCCGGGCACGTCGAGGTGCTCCCGTTCCCGTTCGTCGGCGACAGTGTGTGGGACACCCTCGGGCTACCTGCCGACGACGTCCGGCGCCGCACCGTCGCGGTGCTCAACCCGATCGACGCCGAGAAGCCGCGGCTGGCCACCACACTGCTGCCCGGGCTGCTCGACGCGCTGGTGCGCAACCGAGCGCGCGGCCTGGAGGACGTCGCGCTCTACCACGTCGGGCAGGTCGTGCTGCCGCACACGCAGTCGGTGCCGATGCCCGATCCGGCGACCACCAACCGTCCCTCCGACGCCGAGATCGCGCAGCTGCAGGTGGCGTTGCCGGTGCAACCGACGCACGTCGGCGTGGTGCTGGCCGGGGATCGCGATCCGCGCGGCTGGTGGGGCGAGGGCCGCCGCGCGGGCTGGGCCGACGCGGTCGAGGCCGCCCGGCTGGTCGGCGCGGCGGCCGGTGTCGGGCTGCGGGTGACCAAGGGCGCGCTCGCCCCGTGGCACCCCGGCCGGTGCGCCGCGCTGCGGGTGGGTGACTGGGTCGTCGGGCATGCCGGCGAGCTGCACCCCAAGGTCGTCGAAGCCCTGGGGCTGCCCGCCCGCACGTGTGCGATGGAGCTCGATTTGGATGCGATCCCGCTCGCCGACTGCCGCCCGGTGCCGCAGGTGTCGCCCTACCCGCCGATCTCGGTGGACGTCGCGCTGGTGACGGCGCGGGACGTACCCGCGGCCGAGCTGGCCGCCGCGCTGACCGAGGGCGGCGGGGAGCTGCTCGAGGAGATCCGGTTGTTCGACGTGTACACCGGGCAGCAGGTCGGCGAGGGCGCCACATCGCTCGCGTTCTCGCTGCGCTTCCGCGCCGACGACCGGACGCTGACCAACGAGGAGGCGAACGCTGCTCGGGACGCTGCGGTCGCGGTGGCTGCGCAGCGGTTCGGCGCGACCGTGCGGAGCTGACCCGATCGTCGCGGAGGTCTCCGCGACGATCATGGGGAGATCGTCTCTCACATCGGCGATCAAGAGGAAAGGGTTGCTTGTCGATCTCCGGGAGCGACATCAGGCCCATGATCGCGGCGCCAAAGGCACGATATGTCCATGATCGCCGCAGGGCCTCCGTCCCACCGCGAGACACGCCGCCGACCTGCGTGACCGGTCGAGCTACGAACGCGACGTGGTCGGCCTCGTGCTCAACGAGGGCAGTCCGGTCAGCTGGCAGCTGCGCGCGGCGTTCCGGGACGGCCATGCCCTGCTCTACCCCGACGGGCTGCTCGACCTGGTCGAGCGGCACGAGCAAGGTTGCATGAAGTTACATCTTCCTGCATAGTCATCCACGTGGTGCGAATCGCGGTGGCGGGGGCGAGCGGGTACGCCGGTGGGGAGCTGCTCCGGTTGCTGCTCGCACATCCCGAGGTGGAGATCGGCGCGCTGACGGCGGGCGGCAATGCGAGGGCGACGCTGGGCGAGCACCAGCCGCACCTGCTGCCGCTGGCCGACCGCGTGCTGGCGGACACGACGGCGGAGAACCTCGCCGGGCATGACGTGGTGTTCCTCGCGCTGCCCCACGGCCGCTCGGCGGAGCTCGCGGCGCAGCTGGGGGACGGCACCGTCGTGATCGACTGCGGGGCCGACCACCGGCTCACCGATGTGGCCGCCTGGGACCGCTGGTACGGCGGCGAGCACGCCGGGCACTGGCCCTACGGGCTGCCCGAGCTGCCCGGCGCCCGCGACGCGCTGCGCGGCACCACCCGGGTGGCTGTCCCCGGCTGCTATCCGACCGCGGTCACGCTCGCACTGTTCCCGGCGCTCGCCGCCGGTCTGGTCGGCCCCGACGTCGTGGTCACCGCGGTGACCGGCACCTCCGGGGCCGGCCGGTCGCTCACCCCGCAGCTGCTCGGCTCCGAGGTGATGGGCTCACTGTCGGCCTACGGGGTGGGCGGTGTGCACCGGCACACTCCCGAGATCGCGCAGAACTTGTCGGGGGTCTCCGGTACACCTGTGACCGTGAGCTTCACCCCGGTCCTCGCACCGCTGCCACGCGGCATCCTCGCGTCCTGCTCCGCCCCGCTGACCGGGAACGGCGCTGATGTGCGCGAGGTCTACGCGAAGGCCTATGCCGGCGAGCCGTTCGTGCACCTCCTGCCCGAAGGCAGCTGGCCCGGCACCGGTGCGACCCTGGGCTCCAACACCGTGCACCTGCAGGTCACGGTCGACGCCGACGCACACCGGCTGGTCGCCGTCGCCGCCCTGGACAACCTGACCAAGGGCACCGCGGGCGGCGCCGTGCAGTGCATGAACCTGGTGCTGGGCCTGCCGGAGACGGTCGGGCTGCCGTTCGCGGGGGTGGCACCATGACCGTCACGACGCCGAAGGGCTTCCGGGCGGCCGGGACCGCCGCGGGGATCAAGGCCAGCGGGACCGCCGACCTCGCACTCGTCGTCAACGACGGGCCGGAGCAGGCGGCGGCCGGCGTGTTCACCCGCAACAAGGTCAAGGCCGCGCCGGTGCTGTGGTCGCAGCGGGTGCTCACCACCGGACGGCTGCGCGCGGTCGTGCTCAACGCCGGCGGGGCCAACGCCTGCACCGGCCCGGAGGGCTTCCAGACCGCGCACGCCACCGCCGAGAAGGCCGCCGAGGTGCTGGGTTGCGGGGCGATCGAGGTCGCGGTCTGCTCCACCGGACTGATCGGTGCGCAGCTTCCGCGCGAGGCCGTGCTGGCCGGGGTCGAGAAGGCTGCCGCCGCCCTCGCTGCCACCGCCGGGGCCGGGCTGGCCGCCGCCACCGCGATCATGACCACCGACACCGTGGCCAAGCAGGCCGCGCACGACGATGCCGCCGGCTGGAGCATCGGCGGGCTCACCAAGGGCGCCGCGATGATCGCGCCGTCGATGGCCACCATGCTCACCGTGCTCACCACCGACGCCGTGCTCGATCCCGCGGCGCTCGACGCGGCGCTGCGCGCGGCCGTCCGGGTGAGCTTCGACCGGCTCGACATCGACGGCTCGATGTCCACCAACGACACGGTGCTGCTGCTGTCCTCCGGCGCGTCCGGGGTCAGCCCCGAGCCCACAGCGTTCACCGCCGCGCTCATCACGCTGTGCCAGGACCTGGCACAGCAGATGCAGGCCGATGCCGAGGGCGTCACCAAGCGGATCACCGTGCGCGTCACCGGGGCGCAGAGCGAGGACGACGCCGTGACGGTCGCCCGCAGTGTCGCGCGGGACAATCTGGTCAAGACCGCGCTCTTCGGCTCGGACCCGAACTGGGGGCGGGTCGTCGCAGCCGCCGGATACGCCGACGCCGCCGTCGACCCCGACCGCCTGGACGTCACGATCAACGGGGTGCTGCTGTGCCGGAGCGGGGTCGTTGCGGGCGACCGCACCGCCGCCGACCTTTCGGGCGAGGAGATCGTCGTCGGGATCGAGCTCGGGCTCGGCGCGGGCGCGGCCGAGATCCGCACCACCGACCTGTCGTACGGCTACGTGGAGGAGAACAGTGCCTACTCCTCCTGAGGCATCCACCGCGGCGCGGTTCACCGGCGCGGGGGAGAAGGCCGCCGTGCTGGCCGAGGCACTGCCGTGGCTGCTGCGCTTTCACGGCCGGGTCGTCGTCGTCAAGTACGGCGGCAACGCCATGATCGACGAAAATCTCAAGCAGGCGTTCGCGCAGGACATGGTGTTCCTGCGCCTCGCGGGCATCCGTCCCGTCGTCGTGCACGGCGGTGGCCCGCAGATCACCGCGATGCTCGGCAGGCTCGGGCTGCCCGGGGAGTTCCGCGGCGGCCTGCGGGTCACCACGGCCGAGACCATCGACGTCATCCGGATGGTGCTGGTCGGTCAGGTGGGCCGTGAGCTGGTCGGTCTGATCAACCAGCACGGCCCGTACGCCGTCGGGCTTTCCGGTGAGGACGCGCACCTGCTCACCGCGGAGAAGCGCACCGTGCTGGTGAACGGCGATCCCGTCGACATCGGCCTGGTCGGCGAGGTCGTGCAGGTCAACCCGGACGCCGTGCTCGACATCGTCGCGGCCGGCCGGATCCCGGTCGTCGCCGGGGTCGCACCCGACCTCGACGGCACCGTCTACAACATCAACGCCGACAGTGCGGCCGCCGCGCTGGCCGCTGCCCTCGGCGCCGCGAAGCTCGTGGTGCTCACCGACGTCGCGGGCCTGTACGCGAACTATCCCGACTCCGCCTCGGTGATCAGCGAGCTGACCGCGGCCCAGCTGGAACCCATGCTGCCCGGCCTGGAGAGCGGGATGGCGCCGAAGATGGAGGCCTGCCTGCGCGCGGTTCGCGGCGGCGTGGGACAGGCCCACGTGATCGACGGGCGGGTGCCGCATTCGGTGTTGCTCGAGCTCTTCACCAGCCAGGGAGTCGGAACGATGGTGATCCCGTGAGTGAGTCCGGGCACGCGACGCGGTGGCGGGCCGCGATGATGAACAACTACGGCATCCCGCCGCTCACGTTGGTGCGCGGCCAGGGCGCTCAGGTCTGGGACGCCGACGGCCGCCGCTACCTCGACCTGCTCGGCGGCATCGCGGTGAACGCGCTCGGGCATGCGCACCCGGCCGTCGTCGAGGCCGTGACCCGCCAGGTCTCCACCCTGGGGCACACCTCGAACCTCTACATCAACGAGCCGGCCCTGGTGCTGGCCGAGCGGCTGGTGGAGCTGCTGGACCAGCCGGATGCGCGGGTTCTGTTCGCCAACTCCGGTGCCGAGGCCAACGAGGCCGCTTTCAAGATCGCCCGCCGAACCGGTCGCCCGAGGATCATCGCCGCCGAGGGCGCCTTCCACGGCCGGACGATGGGGGCGCTCGCGCTCACCGGGCAGCCGGCCAAGCGCACCCCGTTCGAGCCGATGCCGCCGGGTGTCTCGCACATCCCCTACGGCGACGTCACCGCGCTGGACGCGGCCGTCACGGACGAGACGGCCGCGGTGTTCGTCGAGCCGATCATGGGCGAGACCGGGGTGGTCATTCCGCCGCAGGGGTATCTGCGGGCCGCCCGGGAGATCACCGCGCGGCGCGGCGCGCTGCTGGTGCTCGACGAGGTGCAGACCGGTATCGGCCGCACCGGTGCCTGGTTCGCCCACCAGGCCGACGGGATCGTCCCGGACGTCGTGACGCTGGCCAAGGGACTGGGCGGCGGGCTGCCGATCGGGGCCTGCGTCGGGATCGGGGCGGCCGCCCGGCTGCTCGAACCGGGTCAGCACGGCACCACCTTCGGCGGCAACCCGGTCAGCTGCGCCGCGGCACTCGCGGTGCTGCGCACGATCGCCGACGAGGGGTTGCTCGCCCACGTCGCCCAGGTCGGCAAAGCGATCGTGACCGGGATCGAGGCACTGGGCCACCCGCTGGTCGACCATGTCGACGCGGCCGGCCTGCTGATCGGGATCGTCCTCACGGAGCCCGCATCGGCCGCGGTGGTGAACGCGGCCCGCGCGGCCGGGTTCCTCGTCAACAACCCGGTCCCGGACCGGGTCCGGTTGGCGCCGCCGCTGGTGCTCACCGAGGCACAGGCGCAGGAGTTCTGCACCGCGCTGCCGCAGATCCTCGATCGGGCCTCGCGGTGACCAGGAACCTGCTGCGCGACGACGGCCTCACCCCCGACGAGCAGCGCGAGGTCCTCGACCTGGCCGACGCGGGCAAGGCCGACCGGTTCGGGCACCGCCCGCTCGCCGGTCCCCGGTCCGTCGCGGTGATCTTCGACAAGCCGTCCACCCGGACCCGGATCTCGTTCGAGGTCGGCATCGCCGAGCTCGGCGGTAACCCGCTCATCGTCGACACGGCGCAGAGCCAGCTCGGCCGCGGCGAGACCATCGCCGACACCGCCCGGGTGCTGTCCCGGTTCGTCGACGCCGTGGTCTGGCGCACCGGCGCCCAGGCCCGGATCGAGGAGATGGCGGGCGCGGCCACCATCCCGGTGATCAACGCACTCACCGACGAGTTCCACCCCTGCCAGGTGCTCGCCGACCTGCAGACGATCCGGGAGCGGTTCGGCAGGCTCGCCGGCCTCACCCTGACCTACCTCGGCGACGGCGCCAACAACATGGCGCACTCGCTGCTGCTGGGCGGGGCGACCGCGGGCCTGCAGGTGCGGATCGCCGCACCGGAGGGCTTCACCCCGCGCCCCGAGGTGGTGCGCGACGCCAAGGCCCGCGCCGCCGAGACCGGCGGTGGTGTCGAGCTGGTCGCCGACCCGCACGCGGCCGTCGACGGCGCCGACGTCGTGGTCACCGACACCTGGGTGTCGATGGGGCAGGAGGACGACGGGCTGGACCGGGCCGCCCCGTTCCGGCCGCTGCAGCTCAACGCGCCGCTGCTGGCCCGCGCCGCGAAGGGGGCGATCGTGCTGCACTGCCTACCGGCGCACCGCGGCGACGAGATCACCGACGAGGTGCTCGACGGCCCGGCCAGCGCGGTATGGGACGAGGCCGAGAACCGGCTGCACGCGCAGAAGGCGCTGCTGGCCTGGCTGTTGCGGCGATGACGGCCACCCGTTCCGACGGCACCGCCCGCAACGGCGCGTCGAGCCGGGTCGCGCGACAGGCCCGGATCGTCGAGCTGGTCACGCAGTGGCCGGTGCGCAGCCAGACCGAGCTGCTCGCGCTGCTCGAGGCCGCGGGCATCGAGACCACCCAGGCCACCCTGTCCCGCGACCTGGACGAGCTCGGCGCCGTCAAGCTGCGCGGTGCGGACGGCGGCGTGCCCGCCTATGTCATTCCCGAGGACGGCAGCCCGGTCCGCGGAGTGGAGGGTGGGACCACTCGGCTGGCCCGGTTGCTGGGGGAGCTGCTGGTGTCGGCGGACGCGAGTGGGAACCTGGCTGTGCTGCGCACCCCGCCAGGGGCCGCGCAGTTCCTGGCCAGTGCTCTGGACCGGGCCGCACTGCACGACGTCGTCGGCACCATCGCCGGCGACGACACCGTCATCGTGGTCGCCCGCGAGCCCCGCACCGGCGCCGAGCTCGCGACGCGGCTGCACGCGCTGCCGACGAAGGAGAACTGAGATGGTGAACCGGGTCGTTCTGGCCTACTCGGGCGGGCTGGACACCTCGGTGGGCATCGGGTGGATCGCCGAGGAGACCGGCGCCGAGGTGGTGGCCGTGGCCGTCGACGTCGGCCAGGGCGGTGAGGACCTCGAGGAGATCCGCAAGCGCGCGCTCGCCTGCGGTGCGGTGGAAGCCGTGGTGGCCGACGCCCGCGACGAGTACGCCGATGGCTACTGTCTGCCCGCGCTGCAGGCCAACGCGCTGTACATGGACCGCTACCCGCTGGTCTCCGCGCTGTCCCGGCCGCTGATCGTCAAGCACCTGGTCGAGGCCGCGAAATACCATGGAGCCTCGACGGTCGCGCACGGCTGCACCGGCAAGGGCAACGACCAGGTCCGCTTCGAGGTCGGGATCGGCGCGCTCGCCCCGGACCTCGCCGTGCTCGCCCCGGTCCGTGACTTCGCCTGGACCAGGGCGAAGGCCATCATCTGGGCTGAGGAGCGCAACCTGCCGATCGACGTCACCAAGTCCTCGCCGTACTCGGTCGACCAGAACGTCTGGGGCCGCGCCGTCGAGACCGGTTTCCTGGAGGACATCTGGAACTCACCCATCGAGGACGTCTACTCCTACACCGCCGACCCGGCGCAGCCGCGCGACGCCGACGAGGTGGTCATCCGGTTCGAGAGGGGGGTGCCGGTCACGGTCGACGGCACGCCCGTCTCGGTGCTGCAGGCCATCCAGGAGCTCAACCGCAGGGCCGGCGCCCAGGGCGTGGGGCGCCTGGACATGGTCGAGGACCGGCTCGTCGGCATCAAGAGCCGCGAGGTGTACGAGGCCCCGGGGGCGATCGCACTGATCACCGCGCACCAGGAGCTGGAGAGCGTCACCGTCGAACGCGACCTGGCCCGGTTCAAGCGGACCGTCGGGCAGCGCTGGAGCGAGCTGGTCTACGACGGACTGTGGTTCTCCCCGCTCAAGCAGGCACTCGACGCGTTCGTCGCGCAGAGCCAGGAGTACGTCTCCGGTGAGGTCCGGATGACCCTGCGCGGTGGTTGCGCGGTGCCGACCGGGCGGCGCTCCGACGCCTCGCTGTACGACTTCAACCTGGCCACCTACGACGAGGGCGACGCCTTCGACCAGACCCTGGCCAAAGGTTTCGTGCAGCTGTGGGGGCTGTCGAGCAAGATCGCGGCGCGGCGCGGCCAGCGCGTGGGCCAGCAGCGGCTGGGCGGGTCGTGAGCCTGTGGGGCGGCCGGTTCGCGGGCGGACCATCGGACGCCCTCGCGGCCTTGTCGCGGTCCACCCACTTCGACTGGCGGCTGGCGCCCTACGACCTGCGCGGCTCAAAGGCACACGCCCGGGTGCTGCACCGGGCCGGCCTGCTGACCGGCGACGAGCTCGACGCGGTGCTCGACGCCCTCAGCAAGCTCGAAGCCGACGTCTCCTCGGGAGCGTTCGGGCCCGGCCCGGACGACGAGGACGTGCACACCGCGCTGGAGCGCGGGCTGATCGAGCGGGCCGGGCCGGAGCTGGGTGGCCGGCTTCGTGCCGGCCGGTCCCGCAACGACCAGGTCGTGACGTTGTTCCGGATGTGGCTGCGCGATGCGGCCCGCCGGGTCGGCGCGGGCGTGCTCGACGTCGTCGACGCGCTGGTCGCGCAGGCCACCACGCACCCCGGTGCCCCGATGCCGGGGCGGACCCACCTGCAGCACGCCCAGCCGGTGCTGCTCGCGCACCACCTCGCGGCGCACGCGCACGCGCTGCTGCGCGACGTCGACCGGCTGCGCGACTGGGACGTCCGGTCCGCGGTCTCCCCGTACGGGTCGGGGGCGCTGGCCGGGAGCTCGCTGGGGTTGGACCCGGAGGCCGTCGCGGCGGAGCTGGGCTTCGACTCGTCGGCCGCGAACTCCATCGACGGCACCGCGTCACGGGACTTCGCAGCCGAGGCGGCGTTCGTGCTGGCCATGATCGCGGTGGACCTGTCCCGGCTGGCCGAGGAAGTGGTCATCTGGGCCACGGCGGAGTTCTCCTACGTCACGCTGGACGACGCCTACTCGACCGGCAGCTCGATCATGCCGCAGAAGAAGAACCCCGACGTCGCGGAGCTCACCCGCGGCAAGGCCGGCCGGCTGATCGGCAACCTCAC
Organism: Mycobacteriales bacterium; assembly: GCA_038254065.1. Lineage (GTDB taxonomy): Bacteria > Actinomycetota > Actinomycetes > Mycobacteriales > Pseudonocardiaceae > Pseudonocardia. The sequence continues at coordinate 14,148 of JBBSGM010000087.1, forward strand.
CGGGCTGCTGGCCACGCTCAAGGCGCAACCACTCGCGTACAACCGGGACCTGCAGGAGGACAAGGAGCCGCTGTTCGACTCCGCCGAGCAACTGGAGCTGCTGCTGCCCGCGGTGGCCGGCATGATCGGCACCCTGGTGTTCCACACCGACCGGCTCGCCGAGCTGGCCCCGGCCGGGTTCACCCTGGCCACCGACGTCGCGGAATGGCTGGTCCGGCAGAATGTACCGTTCCGCGTCGCGCACGAGGCGGCGGGAGGCTGTGTCCGGACGGCCGAGTTGCGTGGCGTCGGGCTCACCGAGCTGACCGACGGCGAGCTGGCCGGGGTGCATCCCGCGCTCACCCCCCAGGTCCGCGAGGTGCTCACCGTCGCCGGCTCGATCGCCTCCCGCAACGCGCGCGGTGGGACGGCCGGGGCGCGGGTCGCCGAACAGCTCGAGGGTGTCCGGGCGACGGTCGAGGAGGCCCGGTCTTGGCTGGCCTGATCCCGCGTGACGACCTCGCCCATGACGTGCTGTCGGCCGCGGCGCGGCTACTGGGCTGCACCGTCGAGGCCGACACCCCGGACGGTGTCGTCGCTGTCCGGCTGGTGGAGGTGGAGGCCTACCGCGGCGCCGACGATCCGGCGTCGCACAGCTTCCGTGGCCGGACCCGACGCAATGCGGTGATGTTCGGCCCGGCCGGACATCTGTACGTCTACTTCGTCTACGGCATGCACTTCTGCGCGAACGTCTCCTGCCTCGACGACGGCGAGGCCGGCGCCGTATTGCTGCGGGCCGGCGAGGTGGTCTCTGACCTCGCGGTAGCTCGGACGCGCCGACCCACCGCCCGGCGCGACGCCGACCTGGCCCGCGGCCCGGCGCGGCTCGCGGCCCTGCTCGGGCTGGGTCGCACGGACAACGGCATCGACGTGACCGATGCCGGTTCACGGGTCCGGGTGTGTGCGGGGGAGGCGGTCGATTCGGTCGGCATCCGCACCGGGCCGCGGGTCGGGGTGAGCGCTGCCGCCGAGCTGGCATGGCGGTTCTGGATGAACGGATCACCGGCCGTCAGCCCGTACCGGCCGGCGAAGGTCCGTACCCGTCCGGTGTCCCGACCGGCAGGCAGCTCACGCTGAGTTGACGGGCCTGCCTGCTGCGGACGAGCCGCCGCTCTTGCTCCTGGTCACATTGCTCGCGGTCGTCAGAGGCGCGGCGGCCCGGCCGGCAACCTCAGGTCGCGATGCTGTCGGCTCGCCGTCCACCCGCTCGCGGATCGACCCGATCCGGTCAACCGACGCTGCCATGGGCGAGGATGGCGCCCGTGAGTACGGATATCCTGGGTGAGCTGGAGTGGCGCGGCCTGATCGCGCAGAGTACCGACCGCGACGCACTGCGGCGCGCCCTGTCGAGGACCGAGCCCCTGACGTTGTACTGCGGGTTCGATCCGACGGCACCCAGTCTGCACGCCGGTCACCTCGTGCCACTGCTCACCCTGCGCCGGTTCCAGCAGGCGGGTGCCCGTCCGATCGTGCTCGCCGGCGGCGCGACCGGCCTGATCGGTGACCCCCGCGAGGTCGGGGAACGACCCCTGCACAGCGCCGAGGTCGTATCGGATTGGGCGGGCCGGCTCCGCGGCCAGCTCGAGCGGTTCGTCGAGTTCGACGACTCACCGACCGGCGCGCTCGTGGAGAACAACCTGGACTGGACCGGTGGGCAGGGCGTGCTGGAGTTCCTCCGCGACGTCGGCAAGCATTTCTCGGTCAATGTGATGCTCGCCCGCGAGACCGTGCGGCGACGGCTGGACACGGACGGACTCTCCTACACCGAGTTCAGCTATCTGCTCCTGCAGTCCCAGGACTACCTGGAGCTCTACCGGCGGCACGGGTGCCGGCTGCAGATCGGCGGGTCGGACCAGTGGGGAAACATCGTCGGCGGCGTCGAGCTCATCCGGCGGGCGGAGTCGGTGACGGCACACGCACTGACGGTGCCGCTGGTCACCGACGCCGAGGGCCGCAAGTTCGGCAAGTCCACCGGTGGCGCCAACATCTGGCTCGACGCGGAGATGACCTCGCCCTACGCCTGGTACCAGTACTTCGTGAACGTCGCCGATGCCGACGTGGGCCGATACCTGCGGCTGTTCACGTTCCTGCCGCGCGCAGAGATCCAGAGCCTCGAGCGGGACATCGCCGAGCGGCCGCAGCTGCGCACCGGCCAGAAGCGGCTCGCCGAGGAACTCACCACCCTCGTGCACGGCGAGCACCACACGCAGCAGGTCATCGTGGCGAGCGAGGCCCTGTTCGGACGCGGCAACCTGCAGGAGCTCGACGCCGGGACGTTGGACGCGGCGCTGGCGGAGGTGCCCACCATTGACGTGCGGCTGGGCGAGCAGCAGATGATCGTCGACCTACTGGTGGAGACCGGGCTCGCGGAGAGCCGGGGTGCCGCTCGGCGCACCGTCAAGGAGGGCGGGGCGTACGTGAACAACGCGAAGATCGCCGACGAGGACTGGACACCCTCGTACCTCGACCTGCTCGGCGGACGATGGGTCGTACTGCGTCGCGGCAAGCGTACCGTCGCTGGCCTGCACATCTCGCCGTGACCAGCACCATGGCTTGACCACAGAAGCATGAGGAGACCCCGGGTGCAACAGCCCGTGGCGGCGTCACGTAACGTCGTCCTCGTCGCCACGGCGGGCAGTACGACGCAGTGGCTGCCCGCTCTCGTTCGGTATCCAGCCGGACGCTGCGGTGGGGCGTGAGGGGGCGCTTGACCCCACGGGCATGACCTTGTACCATGGAAAAGTTGCCCCGAGAGCGTTCCGCGAGGATCGCAGCGGTGTGCGGGTGTCTTTTGAGAACTCAACAGTGTGTCGAGTTTGTTGGTGGATTGGTTTTTTTGTGCCAGTTTGTTGTGGTGGCTGTGGCCTTTCGGGGTGGTGGTTGCCTTTTTGTGGGCCAGTTTTTGTTGGAGAGTTTGATCCTGGCTCAGGACGAACGCTGGCGGCGTGCTTAACACATGCAAGTCGAGCGGTAAGGCCCTTTTGGGGGTACACGAGCGGCGAACGGGTGAGTAACACGTGGGTGAC
>JBBSGM010000088.1:0-16662 GCA_038254065.1 Mycobacteriales bacterium
CGCGACGAGCTCAGTGACGCGCAGCCAGTCGGCGGCGGGTACCGGCTCGATCGGCAGCGCTCCGGAGGCGAGGTCGGCGAGGAACAGCAGTTCCGCCCTGGTCCCGAGCCGGGACGAAAGCAGGTAGGTGACCTCCGCGACGACCAGCTGGGGGACCACGAGCCCACCGGGGTACTCGGTGAGGAATGCTGCACAGTGGGCGTGGTGGGCGTCGTCGGCGTCGACGTAGGCATAGAGCGGCCCGGCATCGACGACGACGGTGCTCGTCACTCGTACGGCGACAGCTCGGCGCGGAGGATCTCCTCGATTCGCTCCGAGATGTCCGACCGACCGCTCGCCCCGGCCGCGACGCCGCGCAGGTGCCGACGGCCGCTTTGACGTGGCAGGTGCGCGGCAATCGCCTCGCGCGTCCACTCCGACACGGTGAGCCCGCGCCTGGCGGCCTCGTCCCGCACCTCGCGGTCGATGTCGTCCGGCAGCTTGACCGTGGTGCGCTTCACGTATGCCAGCATACCTACTCGACTCACAGGCGCCACGCTGGGAGGACGAGCCGGCAAGGCGCTCGTACCCGCAGTGCGGCGAGCGCGACCGCCACGACCACCCCGGGGGTTACCCTCACCGTGGGCGCGCCACGTTTTGCCCCCGGGCCCCGGGCCCGGTAGGACTGACCCGGGTCCCCCTCCACCCGCCACCCCGCTTGCGAGGAACGCGATACCCCCATGTCGATGGACACCCCGGCCCCCGCCACCGCTGAGGACCAGCTGGCCGACCACTCCGCCGACGAGTACGGCCGTGCGCGGACCCTGGATGTCGATCACGACTGGTTCAAGTGTGCGGTGTTCTACGAGGTGCTGGTGCGGGCGTTCGCCGACTCCAGCCGGGACGGCACCGGTGACCTGCGTGGCCTGACCGGAAAGCTCGACTATCTGGAGTGGCTGGGAGTCGACTGCCTCTGGCTACCCCCGTTCTACGACTCGCCGCTGCGCGACGGCGGCTACGACATCCGCGACTTCCGGACGGTGCTTCCCGAGTTCGGCACCGTCGAGGACTTCGTCTACCTCCTCGACGAGGCGCACAAGCGCGGCATCCGGGTCATCACCGACCTGGTCATGAACCACACCTCCGACCAACACCCGTGGTTCGAGGAGTCCCGGCGGCACCCCGACGGCCCCTACGCCGACTATTACGTCTGGTCGAACGACAACTCGCGCTACCCGCAGGCGCGGATCATCTTCGTCGACACCGAGACGTCGAACTGGACCTATGACCCGGTGCGCGGGCAGTTCTACTGGCACCGGTTCTTCTCTCACCAGCCGGACCTGAACTACGACAACCCGGCCGTGCAGGAGGCCATGCTCGACGTGCTGCGGTTCTGGCTGGACCTGGGCATCGACGGGTTCCGGCTCGACGCGGTGCCGTACCTGTTCGAGCGCGAGGGCACCAACTGCGAGAACCTCGCCGAGAGCCACGCCTTCCTCAAGCGCTGCCGCAAGGTGATGGAGGACGAGTACCCCGGCCGGGTCCTGCTCGCCGAGGCCAACCAGTGGCCGTCCGACGTGGTGGAGTACTTCGGCGACCCCGAGTTCGGCGGCGACGAGTGCCAGATGGCGTTCCACTTCCCGCTGATGCCGCGCATCTTCATGGCCGTGCGCCGGGAGAACCGGTTCCCGATCTCGGAGATCCTGGCCCAGACCCCGGCCATCCCGTCGGGTTGTCAGTGGGGCATCTTCCTGCGCAACCATGACGAGCTGACCCTGGAGATGGTCACCGACGAAGAGCGTGACTACATGTACGCGGAGTACGCCAAGGACCCGCGGATGAAGGCCAACATCGGCATCCGCCGCCGGCTGGCCCCGCTGCTCAACAACGACCGCAACCAGCTCGAGCTGTTCACCGCGCTGCTGCTCTCGCTGCCCGGCTCCCCCGTCCTGTACTACGGTGACGAGATCGGCATGGGCGACAACATCTGGCTCGGCGACCGCGACGCCGTCCGCAGTCCCATGCAGTGGACGCCCGACCGCAACGCCGGGTTCTCCACCTGTGACCCCGGCCGGCTCTACCTACCCGTCATCATGGACCCGCTCTACGGCTACCAGGCCATCAACGTCGAGGCCCAACTGAACTCGACGACGTCGCTGCTGCACTGGACCCGGCACATGATCGGGGTCCGCAAGCGGCACCAGGCGTTCGGTCTCGGTGGATACCACGAGCTGGGCGGGTCGAACCCGTCGGTGCTGGCCTACGTCCGGTTGGCCGGAGCGGACACCGTGCTCTGCGTGAACAACATGTCCCGGTTCCCGCAGCCGGTCGAGCTGGACCTGTCCGCCTGGGAGGGCAGCTGCCCGGACGAGCTCACCGGCGGGGTGGCGTTTCCGCGGATCGGCCAGTTGCCCTACCTGCTCACCCTGCCCGGACACGGCTTCTACTGGTTCTCGATCACCGCTGGGAAGGACGACACGTGACGTCGGCTGGGTCAACTGGGTCGTTTTCGGAGTTCGCGACCCGGCTGCCGGAGTGGCTGGCGCAGCAGCGCTGGTTCGGCGCGAAGGGTCAGGCGGTGCGCTCCGTGTCGGTCGCGGCCAGCACACCCCTGCTCACGGAGTGCGAACCGCTCCTCGACCACCTCGTGCTCGCCGTCGCGCTGGAGAGCGATGCGTCCGTGCAGCACTACCAGCTGTTGATGGGCCGGCGCCGCGTCCTACCGGACGTGCTCGAGCACGCGGCGATCGGCATCGTCGACGGGCTGTTCGCCTACGACGGGCTGGGTGACTACGACGTGACGGCATGGCTGCTCGCGGCGCTGCGCGACGGGAGGCAGATCGGCGACCTGCGCTTCGTCCCGGAGCCCGGCGTGGACCTGGCCAGGGGGGTGCCCGGCCGGTTGCTCGGCATCGAGCAGTCCAACACCTCGGTGACCTACGGCGAAAAGTCGATCTTCAAGCTGTTCCGTCGGCTGCTGCCTGGCGTGAACCCCGACCTCGAGCTGCACCGAGCGCTGCGTTCGGTGGGCAGCCGGGAGGTCGCCGGACTGCAGGGCGCCGTGGAGGGCGTGCTCGACGGCGAACCCGCCACGTTGGGCATGCTTCTGGACTTCGCGGCGAACTCGGCGGAGGGCTGGGCGATGGCACAGGCCAGCGTGCGGGACCTGTTCGCCGAGGCCGACCTGCGTGCCGACGAGGTAGGCGGTGACTTCGCGGCCGAGGCGTGCCGGCTCGGCGAGACCGTCGCCGTCGTGCACGACGAGCTGGCCCGAGCGCTCGGCACGGCGCAGGCCCACCCCGCCGAGATGGCCGCGTCGATGTCGGCGCGGCTGACCTCGGCCGCCGCGGAGGTTCCGGCCCTGGCCGAGTACGTCGGGGCAATCCAGGCGTGTTACGACACACTGGCCGCCCTCGACGCCACGATCGCGACCCAGCGGGTGCACGGCGACCTGCACCTCGGGCAGACCCTGCGCACCATCCACGGCTGGCTGCTGATCGACTTCGAGGGTGAGCCCGCCACCCCGCTGGAGCTGCGGGTCCGGCCCGACTCGGTGCTTCGCGACGTGGCCGCGATGCTGCGCTCGTTCGACTACGCCGCGTTCCACCAGCTCGCGACGTCCGACAAGGGCGACGACTCCGAGCGCGACCGGGACACCCAGCTGGTGTGGCGGGCCAAGGAGTGGGCCGCCCGCAACCGCGGCGCGTTCTGCGACGGCTATGCGGCACGCACCGCAGCCGACCCGCGCGAGCAGCCCGCGGTGCTGCGCGCCTTCGAGCTGGACAAGGCCGTCTACGAGGTGCGGTACGAGACCCGCAGCCGGCCGGCCTGGGTGCAGATCCCGCTGGGGTCGATCGCGCGGCTGCTCGTCGAGGGCGACGCGGCGTGCTGAGAGACCGGTCGCCGCAGGTTCGGGGCGTTCTTACTTCTTCGGTTTGTCCGTGCCGGGGTCGGTGGACAACGCCGCGACGAAGGCCTCCTGCGGGACCTCGACCCGTCCGATGGTCTTCATCCGCTTCTTGCCCTCCTTCTGTTTCTCCAGCAGCTTGCGCTTGCGGGTGATGTCACCGCCGTAGCACTTGGCGAGCACGTCCTTGCGGATCGCCCGGATGTTCTCCCGTGCGATGACCCGCGCGCCGATCGCCGCTTGGATCGGCACCTCGAACTGCTGGCGCGGGATGAGTTCACGCAGCTTGCCGGCCATCGCCGTGCCGTAGGCGTACGCGGCGTCGCGGTGCCGGATCGCCGAGAACGCGTCCACCGGTTCCCCCTGCAGCAGGATGTCGACCTTCACCAGATCCGCCGCCTGCTCACCGGCCTCCTCGTAGTCCAGCGAGGCGTAGCCGCGGGTGCGTGACTTCAGCGCGTCGAAGAAGTCGAAGATGATCTCGCCGAGCGGCATCGTGTAGCGCAGCTCGACCCGGGTCTCGGACAGGTAGTCCATCCCCCCGAGCCGGCCGCGCCGGCTCTGACACAGCTCCATGATCGTGCCGATGAACTCCGCCGGGGCGAGGATCGTCACCGTGACGACGGGCTCGTAGATCTCGGCGACCCGGCCCGTCGGCCAGTCCGCCGGGTTGGTCACCGTCAGCTCGGTGCCGTCGTCGCGCACGACCCGGTAGACGACGTTCGGCGCGGTCGAGATCAGCTCAAGGCCGGCCTCCCGTTCCAGGCGGTCGCGGGTGATCTCCAGATGCAACAGGCCGAGGAACCCGCACCGGAAGCCGAAGCCCAGCGCGGTCGACGTCTCCGGCTCGTAGTGCAGCGCGGCGTCGTTGAGCTGCAGCTTGTCCAGCGCCTCGCGAAGCTCCGGGTACTGCGAGCCGTCCACCGGGTAGAGCCCGGAGTACACCATCGGGCGCGGCTCACGGTATCCGGTCAGCGGCGCCTCGGCCCCCCTGCGCTGCGCCGTGACGGTGTCGCCGACCTTGGACTGCCGGACGTCCTTCACCCCGGTGATGAGGTAGCCCACCTCGCCGACGCCGAGCCCGTCGGACGGCTTGGGCTCCGGTGAGACGATGCCGACCTCGAGCAGCTCGTGGGTCGTCCCGGTGGACATCATCCTGATCCGCTCACGCGGGGTGATCCGGCCGTCCACCACCCGGATGTAGGTGATCACGCCGCGGTAGCTGTCATAGACCGAGTCGAAGATCATCGCGCGCAGCGGCGCGTCGGGATCGCCCACCGGCGGCGGTACCTGCCGGACCACCTCGTCGAGCAGCTCACGCACCCCCGCCCCGGTCTTGGCGCTGACCCGGAGCACGTCCGCGGGGTCGCCACCGATGACGTGTGCGAGCTCGGCGGCGTACCGCTCCGGGTCGGCGGCCGGCAGGTCGATCTTGTTGAGCACCGGGATGATCGTCAGATCCTTCTCCAGCGCCAGGTACAGGTTGGCCAGCGTCTGTGCCTCGATTCCCTGCGCGGCGTCGACCAGCAGGATCGCGCCCTCACAGGCCTCCAGCGCCCGGGACACCTCAGAGGTGAAGTCGACGTGGCCCGGGGTGTCGATCAGGTGCAGGACGTGCTCGGTGTCCCCGACCGTCCACGGCAGCCGCACGTTCTGGGCCTTGATCGTGATGCCGCGCTCGCGCTCGATGTCCATCCGGTCGAGATACTGGGCCCGCATGTTGCGCCCCTCGACGACTCCGGTGGCCTGCAGCATGCGGTCGGCCAGCGTCGACTTGCCGTGGTCGATATGGGCGATGACGCAGAAGTTCCGGATGCGCTCCGGTGGCGTGAACGTGCGGTCGGCGTACGTCGTCACTCACAGATCCATTCCGGTGCGGGTTCCGCCATCGTCCCACGTGTGCGCCGGTGCACCCGCGGCCCCACCAGCCGAGGCAGCGGTTGCCCGCGGCACGGCGCTGGGCGACGATCAGGGGCGACTGTGCAACGACTACCGGAGGCCCTCGATGAGTGTTACCCCGCTCCCGCCGCCCGACCGCACGCAGGCCGCGGCCGCCGTGCTCGCCGCGAAGAAGCGGCTCGGGCTGCGCTGGGCAAAGCTGGCCGAGGTACTCGGACGCTCCACCGAGTGGACGACGTCCGCGCTGCTCGGCCAGCAGAGCCTGACCGTCGAACAAGCCGCCACGATCGGTGCCGCGCTCGACCTGGACGAGGGCACCGTCGACGCGCTGACCCTGCCGCCGGCCCGTGGTGCCGACGCCGTGGACACCACCGATCCGCTGGTCTACCGGCTCGCCGAGGTCGTGCAGGTCTACGGGTCGACGATCTCGGAGCTGGTCCGTGAGGAGTTCGGCGACGGCATCGTGAGCGCGATCGACTTCGAGCTCGACGTGGCGCGCGTCGAGGACCCGAGAGGCGACCGGGTGCGGATCACCCTCAACGGAAAGTTCCTGCCCTACCGGGTCTGGTGAGGCTCGCGGGCAAGATCTCTTCCGCTGGGCCGGGCAGTCTCCGGGGGATGCGCGAGCGCTGTTAACATGGTGGCCCGAGTGCTCCGCGTGCGCACTCGATCCGGGTCGACGCTCGTCCGGGCCGTCGCGGGAGCCCAGCAGGCGTGCAGTCCAGCAGGAAGAAGTCGAGGAATACGCGTGGCGAACATCAAGTCCCAGATCAAGCGGGTCAAGACCAACGAGAGGCGCCGGCAACGCAACAAGTCGGTCAGGTCGTCCGTGCGCACAGCCGTCCGCCGCTTCCGCGAGGCCGTCGAGGCCGGCGACACCGAGACGGCAACCCAGCTGCAGCGGGCGGCCGCCAAGGCGCTCGACAAGGCCACCAGCAAGGGCGTGATCCACCGCAACCAGGCCGCCAACCGCAAGTCGGCGATGGCCCACCGGCTCAACGGCGGGTGACGACCGGAGCCGGTACCGACCGCGCCGCCCGCCTCGACAGGTGGCGGGTTCGCGGTGTCGCCGCTCAGCGCTCCTCGCGGGCGTCAACGATCCGCTGCACTGCCCGCTCCAGCGCGTAGCCGGGGTCGGCGGCGGCTCCCTTGACCTCGGCGTTGACCTCGGCGGTCGCGGCGAACGCGGTGGCCACGGACTCCGGCCGCCAGGCCCGGACCTGTGACTGCGCCTTGCGGACCTTCCACGGCGGCATCCCGAGGCCGCCGGCCAACCGGTTCGGGTCCCCGCGACCTGCCGCCCCGACCTTCGCCAGCGTGCGCACGGCGTCGGCGAGCGCGTCGGCGACGAGCACCGGCGCCACGCCGAGGACAAGTGCCCAGCGCAGCGCTTCCAGCGCACCCGCCCGATCCCCCGCGACCGCCTTGTCCGCGACCGCGAAGCCCGACGACTCCGCCCGGCCGCGGTGGTAGCGGCGCACCGCGGTCTCGTCGACCGTGCCGCCGGTGTCCGCCACCAGCTGGCCGGCGGCGGCGGCCAGCTCGCGCAGGTCGGACCCGACCGCCTCGACGAGCACGCCCACGGCGTCCGGCGCGATCTTTCCGCCGAGCCGGTGGACCTCGGTACGGACGAAGTCGGCTCGCTCCTCGAAACGGGTGATCTTGTCGCACCGGATGAGCGCCGCCCCGGCCCGGCGCAGGTCGTCGGCGAACGCCTTCCCCCTGGCTCCGCCGGCGTGCAGCGCGACGAGCACGATCCCCGCCACCGGCCCGGCGCCGTAGCCGGTGATCGCCGCGGCCAGCTCCTTGCCGATCTCGTGCGCGCCGCCCACCACGACCACCCGGCCCTCCCCGAACAGCGACGGGCTCAGGTGCTCGGCCAGCTGGGCCGGGGTGAGCTCGGCGCCGCGGAACCGGCGCAGCTCGGTCTCCGGATCGACCGCCCTGGCGGCGGCGAGCACGGCCAGCACCGCGCGATCGACCAGGAGCTCCTCCTCGCCGACGACGAGCTGGAGCGGCGCGGGGGCGGACGGTGCGGCCGTCGACGGGCTCACACCCGCTATCCTTGCCTATCCGGACCTGCCGCCGTGGTCCGGCTCCCAGATGCCGGGCCGCCGCTGGGCAGAATGGAGCCGCGTGCCGTAACGTGATCGGCAACTCTCGGCTGTGCGTTGCCGCGAGACAACAGAATATGGCTCATCCAGAGGGGCAGAGGGAACGGCCCGACGAAGCCCCGGCAACCGGCGTCGAACGACGGCCTGCGCAGCCGCGCAGGCAGGACCCGTCGACGATCACGGTGCCAATTCCGACCCGCACCGCGCGGGGAAGATGAGGAGATCCTGCTTTGTCCTCCACCACCCTGACCGCCAACGCCCCGGCCACCATCTATGACCTGGGGCCCGCCCGCGCGTTGTCCTGCCGGGAGTGCGGGTACCAGATCCCGCTCGCCCCCGAGTTCGCCTGCCCGCAGTGCTTCGGCCCGCTCGAGGTGGCCTATGACTTCGTCGGCGTCACCCGCGAATCCATCGAGGCGGGGCCCAGGTCGATCTGGCGTTACCGGAACCTGCTGCCGGTGCCCTCGGACGTGCAGTCGCACCCCAACACCGAGCCCGGCCTGACCCGGTTGATCCGGGCCGACCGGCTGGCCGCCGCGCTCGGCGTGCGCACCCTGTGGGTCAAGGACGACACCGGGAACCCGACCCACTCGTTCAAGGACCGGGTGGTCGCGGTCGCCCTCGCCGCGGCCCGCGAGCTCGGTTTCCAGGTGCTCTGCTGCCCGTCCACCGGCAACCTCGCCAACGCGGTCGCGGCCGCCGCCGCGCGTGCCGGCTGGGACTCCGTCGTGCTGATCCCGTCCTCGCTCGAGCAGGCCAAGGTGCTCACCACCGCGGTCTACGGCGGCACCCTGCTCGCCGTGAACGGCAACTACGACGGCGTGAACCGGTTGGCCACCGAGCTGGCCGCAGAGCACGAGGACTGGGCGTTCGTGAACGTCAACGTCCGGCCCTACTACGCGGAGGGCTCCAAGACGCTGGGCTACGAGGTGGCCGAGCAGCTGGGCTGGCGGCTGCCGGAGCAGATCGTCGTGCCCGTCGCATCGGGCTCGCAGCTGACCAAGGTGGACAAGGGCTTCACCGAGCTGGGGTCGCTCGGCCTGGTCGAGCCGACCCCGTACCGGGTGTTCGGCGCCCAGGCCACCGGGTGCTCGCCGGTCGCCAAGGCGTTCGAGGAAGGCCACGACGTGGTACAGCCGGTGCGGCCGGACACGATCGCGCGCTCGCTGGCCATCGGCAACCCGGCCGACGGGCCCTACGTCCTGGACACCGTGCGCCGCACCGGGGGGGCGGTGGGGCACGTCAGCGACGAGGAGGTCGTCGAGGGAATCCGGCTGCTCGCCCGCACCGAGGGGGTGTTCGCCGAGACCGCGGGCGGGGTCACCGTCGCGACCGCGAAGAAGCTCATCGGGGCCGGCCGGATCGACCCGGACGCCGAGATCGTGCTGCTCATCACCGGCGACGGCCTCAAGACGCTCGACGCGGTTGCCGGCCATGTCGGCCCCACCGCCACCGTGCCCGCGACCAGCAAGGCGGTCAGGGAGGCGCTGCGGACCCGGAACTGACCCGGCGCCACGCTGATGACCGGCGCCGGGGAACCACCTCGGTGGTCGGCGCCTGCGGTGCGGCATCATCGGGGGGCTGGTCCGCGGCCGGTGGGCCGGTTGCGGGTCGCCGCGGCTGACGACCTCGGGCCCGGACCCGCCGCTCGCGATGGCGTCCGGTGTGGTCAACGCGGTGTCCCCGGCCAGGTCGGTGCGCCGGACCGTGATCCCGGCCCTGCTCAGCGCGTCCATGAGCTGCGGGTTGGGATGCCCGTAGCTGTTGCCCGCACCTACGCTGACCAGCACGGCCCGTGGGGCGACGGCGGCGAGGAAGGCGGGAGAGCTGTAGCGCGAACCGTGGTGGGGCATCTTCAGGACGTCGGCTCGCAGGTCGGCACCCGAGGCGAGCAGGTCGGCCTGGGCGGCGAGCTCGACGTCGCCGGACAGCAGCACCGAGCCCGCGGCAGTGGCCGCGCGCAGCACCACCGAACCGTCGTTGACCGCGGTGCCGTCCTGTGGATCGACGAACGCGGCGGGGTGCACGGGGCCGAGCACGTCCAGCCGCAGCGCGGGCCAGACCAGCCGCTGCCCGCGCGACAGCGCCAGCAGCGGCACCCCCGCTGCCGCCGCCTGCCGGGTGACCTGCTCCAGTGCCCACCGCGGCCCCCTGGACGGTCCGAGCGCCACCGCCGACCGGACGGCCGCGCAGTGCACCGGCCAGCCCACCGACGTGGTCCGCGTGCAGGTGGGTGAGCACCACCAGGGCGAGCGCACGCACCCCGAGCCGGTTGAGGCAGGCGTCGACGAGGCCGTCCTCCGGGCCGGCGTCGACCAGCACCGCCCAGCCCGGCCTGCCGGTGGCCAACACCAGCGCGTCGCCCTGCCCGACGTCGCAGGTCACCAACGCCCAGCCGGGCGGCGGCCAGCCCGGCGTGACGACCCGCGTCGGTACCAGCACCAGCAGCAGGCCGATGAGCGCGGCGAGCAGCAGCACCCGGATCCGTGGGGAGCGGGTCAGCACGAGCAGACCCACCACGAGCCCGGTCAGCAGCAACGCACCGAGCACCCCGGCGGGCCACGGCACGACCCCGCCCGGGACCGACGCGGCCCGGTCGGCCACCCCGATCAGCCAGCCGACCGCGGGCCCGGCCAGCCAGGCGCACGCTGTCGCGACCGGCGCCGCCACCGGCGACGCGACCGCGGCAAGCACGCCGAGCACCGTCACCGGGGCCACCGCCGGCACCACCAGCAGGTTCGCCACCAGCGACACCAGGCTGATCTGCCCGCTCAGCCCGGCGATCAGCGGCGCGGTCGCGAGCCCGGCCGCGGTCGGCACGACCAGCGCCTCGGCCACCCCCGGCGGCACCCCGCGCCGGCGCAGTCCGATGGCCCAGCCAGGCGCCACGAGCACCAGGGCGGCGGTGGCCAGCGCGGACAGCGCGAACCCCGGATCGACCGCGAGCCGTGGATCGGCCAGCAGCAGCACCAGCACCGCCGCGGCGAGCGCGGGAACGGCCGAGCGCCGCCGTCCCAGGACCAGCGCCAGCAGCACCACCGCAGCCATCACGGCGGCCCGCAGCACGCTGGGCGACGGCCGGGCCAGCACCACGAACCCGGCCACCGCCACCCCGCTCAGCGCGGCAGCCAGCCGGGGATCGGCCCGGAACAGCCGCAGCAACCCGAGCACCACACCGCCCACGATCGCCAGGTTGGCGCCGGACACCGCGGTGAGGTGGGTGAGGCCGGCCGCCCGGAAGTCCTGTTCGACCTCGAGGGACTGGCCCCGCGTGTCACCCACCGCGAGCCCTGGCAGCAGCCCCGCCGAGGCCGCGGGCAGCGCGGCGACAGCGGCGTCGCGCAACCCGTCCCGCAGCCCACCGGCTGCGAGCTGGATCCACGACGGCGCTCCGACGGCGCGCGGCGGACCGCGGACCCGCAGCACCGCGACCGTGAGGTCCCGGCGCTGGGCGGGGGCCAACAGCCCCTCGGCGGTGACGGCCTGTCCGGGCAGCAGCACCGACCAGCCCTCCGGCGGGGCCAGCAGCAGTACCCGTCCACCCGCCGCCCAGGAGCCGCCGCCCACCTCGACGTGCAGCAGGTCGGCGGACACCAGCACCTGGCTGACACCGCCCGGACGCGCACCGTAACCGGTGCCGCGCAGCGGCCGCGGGTCGTCGGTGAGCTCCACCCGCAGCCGCGCGGAGGCACCGTGCGCGGCCGGCCCGGCCAGCGGGTGTGCGTTGACCTCGAACATATTCAGGGTGATCACCAGGCCGGCGGCGGCGGCACACCCGGCCGTCGCGAGTGCACCCCCGGCCCAGGTGCGGGTGCGGCATCGGGGGGTCAGCGCGGCGACGAACCCGGCGGCGGCCGTCACCGTGACCCCCGCCGCGACGACCGGACCGGCCAGCAGCCCGGCCAGTAGCACCGCCCACACCGCCAACGCGGCGGGGACGAGCCGCAGGTCGTGCCGGACGCCCGGTTCGGTGGCCGCGCCCGCGGTATCTCCCCCCGTCGTGGCGGCTACCCGCATCACACCGTCACCAGCTCGCGGAGCTGGCCGAAATGGCGTTCCCCGATGCCCTCGACCTCCCGCAGTTGGTCGACCCGGGCGAAGCGGCCGTTGCGGGTGCGCCAGTCGAGGATGCGCTGGGCGGTGACCGGGCCGACCCCGGGTAACGCGTCGAGCTGCCCGACGGTGGCCCGGTTGAGGTCGATCTTCCCGCCCGGCGCGGGGGCAATACCCGGCCGGGCGGCCGGCGCCGTGCCCCCGGTGTCTGCGACCGCCGGTACCCCGACGGCCAGCTGCTCGCCGTCGCCCACCCGGCGGGCCATGTTGGTGCCGGTCAGGTCGGCGCCGGGCAGCGCACCGCCGGCCGCCGCGATCGCGTCGGCCGCTCGGGCGCCGTCAGGCACCTGGACCAACCCCGGCCGGGCGACCTTCCCGACCACGCTGACCACGAGCGGTCCCACCGCGGTGCTCGGGGGTGCCGGCGCGCTCGGCCCGGCAGGGCTCAGCCCGACCGCAGGCAGGGCGGCGATGGGCTCGGCCCGTGGCCGATCCGCCCATACCCCGACGGCAGCGAGCACCGCCGCGACGGCCGCGACGAGCGCGAGCGCGGTGGCACCCGGACGTCCCGGGTCCAGCCGGGCACCACGCCAGCCCTCGGGCACCCAACGCCGGAGCACGGTGCCCACCCGACCGACCGACCCGGCCCGGGCCCGCCCCGCGTGGATGCCGAGATCCTCGTCGGGGTCGACCCCGGACCCGGTGTCCGGGTCAGTCCCGCAGCCCGGGCCGGGGTCGTCGGAGACCGAGCCGCGGTCGTCGGAGGCTGAGCCGTGGTCGGCGGGGTCCGGACCCGGGCCAACAGCACCGAATCCCTCGACCGACCACCCACCGGCCTCCCCCGGGCCGCCGCGTGGCTGCCGGCGGCCCGGCGGCCCGCCGATGTCCTCCTCCTCCCGATGGCCCGTCGAGTACGGCCGCCCGCTGGGTGTGGCGAGTACCACCGCCAGCCGCCGGCCCGGGTCAGAGGGTGCATCCCGCCACGTCACGCCCTCGACGCTAGGGGCACCGGACCGGGCCGACGCAGGCTCATCGCGCGCTGTGGACAGCCGACCCGGGTTGGGGACAACAGGTCCGAGTGCCCTCTGTGACCAGCGGAACTGTCACGGCTGCCCGGGATGCTGGACCAGGGGTGTCACGTCCGCCGCCGGGCCCTCCCCGGCACCACGACCACGCCGAGCAGCCCGGTTCCCGCATGCGCACCGAGCACTGCTCCGACCTCGGAGACCAGCAGCCGGGCAACGTGGGGCAGCCGCTCGCGAAGTCGCTCGGCGAGGTCCTCCGCGCGGGAGGCCGCCCCGAGATGGTGGACGGCCAGATCTGCCACGCCCTCCCCGGCCGCCTGCACCGCGAGCTCGACGAGCCGCTGGGCCGCGCGAGCGGTGGTGCGCACCTTCTCCAGCGGCACGATCCGTCCCTCGGCGAGGTGCAGCAGCGGCTTCACGGCGAGCGCGGTCCCGAACAATGCGGCGGCCGCGCCGATCCGCCCGCCGCGGCGCAGCCGGTCCAGGTTGTCGACCGAGAAGAACACCCGGCAACGGGCGGCGACATCGGCGGCGGCCTCCTCGACGGCCGCCTCGTCCGCGCCGGCGTCGGCGGTGTCGGCGGCAGCCAGCACGGCGTAGCCCAGACCCATCGCCATCGCGCGCGAGTCGACCACCCGCACCCGGTCGGGGTCGACCTCCTCGGCGGCGAGCCGGGCCGCGTCCCAGGTCCCGGACAGCTCGCGGGACAGGTGAACCGACACGACACCGCAGGCCCCGCCCGCGAGCGCCGCCCGGAACACCGTGGCGAACGCGGCGGGCGTGGGCCGGGAGGTCTGTACGTCGAGGTGCCGGTCGGCGAGCGCTGCGCACAGCTCGGCCGGCCCGATGTCCGCACCGTCGCGGCCGGTGCGCTCACCCAGTCGCACCTCGAGCGGGACCACCCGGATCCCCCGCTGGGTGGCGACACCGGGTGGCAGGTATGCGGTGGAGTCGGTCACCACGGCAACGGGCACGACGTCGCAGCTTAGGCCATCAGACCAGCACGCGAGGCGTGCAGCGCGATGCACGAGAAGGCGCGGACCATCCCCCATCCCGTCGAGGGGTCGCAGTGTTGGGGCTCACCCAGCTGTTCCGATGTTGTACCCGGTGAGCCGCCAGCGGGGGTGGCCGGACCGTCGGGCCAGCACCGCCCACCGCGCGTTCCCGATCCCGCCGATCGACGGCCAGGCCGCCCGCGGCAGTTCGAGCAGTTCGGACACCAGCCCGGCGATCAACCCGCCGTGCGCGACGAGCAGCGCCGTCGCGGCCCCGGTGTCGGCGAACTCGACGTCGAGCTCGTGCACGACCGGCATCGACCGCGCGACGACCTCGACGCGGGACTCGCCGCCGGGAGGCGCCCAGGCCGGGTCCGAACGCCAGGTCGCGATCGCGCCGGGCCAACCCTCGTCGATCTCGTCGACCGAGCGGCCCTGCCAGTCGCCAAGGTGCGTCTCGCGCAGCCGTGCGTCGAGTTTCACCGGCAGCCCCACCACGGCGCCAACCTCATTGGCGGTGTCGGCCGCACGACTCAAGTCGGAGCTGGCCAGCCGGTCCGGCGCGAACCGGGCCAGCTCCGGAGCGGCTCGCACCGCCTGGGCGCGGCCCTCCTCGGTCAACTGCGAGTCGAGGTGTCCCTGCATCCGGCCGGCGAGGTTGTAGTCGGTCTGTCCGTGTCGCAGCAGGACCAGCTGCCGCAGGCTCACCCGGCGGTGCCCGACGACGGTGTGCCGGCCCCGTACCCGGACCGCTCGGTCTCGAGCTCCGGGAAGCGGACCCGCGGGCAGTCCTTCCACAACCGGTCAAGGCCGTAGAACCCGCGGGCCTCGGTGTGCTGGACGTGCACGACGACGTCGGTGAAGTCGAGCAGCACCCAGCGGCCCTCGCGGGTCCCCTCCCGGCGGGTCGGCTTGACCCCGTGCGCACGCAGTTTCTCCTCGACCTCATCGACGATTGCCTGCACCTGCCGTTCGTTGGGCGCCGACGCGATCACGAAGCAGTCGGTGATGACCAGCTGGTCCGAGACGTCCAGGACGACGATGTCACTGGCCTTCTTGTCCGCGGCGGCCGCTACGGCCACCCCAGCCATCTCTATCGCCTGTTCGGTCGCGGTCACCGTTCCCCTTCCCGGCCGGCCCTCCCGGACCGCACCGTCCACCAGTGTCCCAGCCGCACCGGGGAGGTGGCGCCCGGCTCCCGGCTGCCGTCCGGTCGGAGTCGATCGCGCACCGTCATGGTCGTCGCCGGCCGGCCGAGTGAGCGCTGGTCACGGCCGGAGGGGTGCTCAGAGTTCGGTCAGCACGCCGTCCCGTGCCGTGAGTGCGAGCAGCCGCTGCGCCGTCCGGTCAGGGCCGAGGAGGACGAGACGTCCGCCCTCGACCCGACATCGTCGGTCCACCTCGTGGAAGACGTGGACGCCGGCCAGCCCGAGGAAGGAGAGCTGCGCGAGGTCCACCTCGATGTACGGCGACCCGGTGTTCAGCAGCGCATACAGCCATCCCGCCAGGGCCGGAGCGGTGGCGAGGTCGAGGTAACCGTGCAGGATGACGCGGCTACCGCCAGCGGTGCTCGGGTGCGAGGTGGCGGCGAGCCCTGGCACGCGAACGTCAAGCCGACCAGAACGGTGGTCGTCCGAACCTTTGACGGCCCATCCGGGGTTCACCGTCGTACCTGCCGTGGTTCGGATCGCCGCGATCGGTCCGCGGGCGTGGGGAAGCCGGGAGGGACTCGGGTCGGTGCGCGCCGGGCCGTGGTTCCGGTGGCCAGCGCAGCGAGAACCGCGGCGGCCGGACCGGTGCTGAGCTGCTGGTCCAGCCCGACGTCACGCAAGGAGGCGGGGAGCGTGCTGTGGTCAACGCCGGCGATGTGCAGCTGGGTGCCGCAGTCGCCGGCCTGGTCGCGCAGGGTGAGCAGGACGGCGAGGGCATGCGGGTCCAGGCGGGTCACCGAGGACAGGTCCAGGATGACGTGTGGGGCACGGTGTAGTTGCTGGCCGGCGCGCAGGGCCAGCTGCGGCGCGGTGAACCGGTCCAGCGGGCCGGCCACCCACACGATCACGGCGTCGGGCGTGGGCGCGTGCAGCCGCACGTCCAGCTCCTCGCCCGGCCCGTCGATGGCCCGGCCGGCCGGGTGACCCGGCGGCACCACCGACAGCGTCACCGGCTGGGCCTCGTGCACGTTCGGTCGGGTTCGATCCACGACTGCATCCTCTATTCGGCCGGCGCGGGCGGCACCGTGACGGATCGAAGTCCCGCCGGGCCGGACCGGCTCGATCTCATGCGACACCACGGACCCGAGCCGGGTGCTCAGTCCGATGCGCGCGTAGCAGCTCGCGAACAGCTCGGGCGACCTCGCCACGGTCGGCTTCCCCATCGGGGGCGCAGACATCCTCCGGCGTGGTGGGCTCCCCATCCGGCCCGTCTGTTGTCCTCATCCGGCTCCCCACGTCGGCAGCGGAGGCAGCACTCCAGATGGGTGGAGCCGTCAATGATCAGGACCACCGCACCTGGGCATGCCGCCGCATTCGGCTGATGGTCCAATCGTCGGGAGCCTAAGTGGTCGCGCCCGTAAGTTCGTCGGGGGTGTGGTGGCGTCCGCCCCTGGCTCAGGGGTCGGTGTGGATCAGGTGCAGATTGCAGGCGCAGTCGAGTGCGTCCTGGGGGCTGCCGGCGAAGGCGCCTGCGGGCAG
>JBBSGM010000089.1:0-16477 GCA_038254065.1 Mycobacteriales bacterium
CGCGATCATGACCCGGCAACTGGACCGCAACAGGTCCGGCGCGCCACCTCATCCCCGCTGGGGCCAGCCCCGCGCCGTAGCGTCGGCACCCGACCGACAAGATCAGCAAGCCGCGTGACCATTTGCCAACAGGCTCTCAGTGCCCGTCCGGGACGACCAGGCCCTTGTCCCGCGCCAGCAGCGCCGCCTGTACCCGATCGGCGACGCCCAGCGTTGCGAGCAGCAGGGCCACCCGGTTGCGCACGGTCTTGCCCGCGACCCCGAACTCGACGGCGATCTGGGCGTTCGTCCGGCCTGCCGCGACCAGCCCGAGCAGCTGCAGCTCGGTGGGGGACAGCCGGTCCAGCGGCGGCGGCAACGGCGCGCCTGCGGATCCCGGCCGCAGCGCCGCCGCCACCTGCGGCCCGAGCACGAGATCGCCGTCGAGCACCGCCCGGATCGCCCGCACCACGGCATCGGGCGGGCTGTCCTTGAGCAGGTAGCCGTTCGCGCCCGCCGCCAGGCAGGCCCGGACCGCGGCGTCGTCGCGGGACATGGTCAGCACGAGCACGGGGCAGCCCGGAGCCCGGCGCAGCCGCCGGACCAGCTCGACGCCGTCCCCGTCGGGCAGGCCGAGATCCACGACCGCGACGTCGGGGCGTTCGACGGCGCCGACCCCGGCGCCCTCCCGGACCGTGGCGGCCTCCAGCACCCGCCCCACCCAGGTCTCGACCCCGAGGAGGGCGGCGAGCCCGTGACGCAGGACGGGATGGTCGTCGACGAGCAGCACGGTGACCGGCGGCGGCGCGGTCGGGGCCATGGACCGGCAGCCTACGGGGTCGGCGGGACGACGTCCCGTGACTTCGGGCGGACGTCCCGCCGGTGCCGGGCGCACGGCGTCGTGCGCGGGACGCGGCGACCGAGAGCGTGGGACCGGTCAAGGAAACCTGCCGAAGGGCCTGGTCATGCACACCGCCGTTGCTCCCGTGATCCGCACCGACAGTCGCGCCACCCGCAGGGACAACGACGCCGCCGCCGGTGGGGTTCCCACCACCGAGCTGCTGCGCCGCGCCGGAGCCGACGACCCGGCCGCGTGGTCCGAGCTCGTCCGGCGCTACACCCCGTTGTTGCGGGCCCGGGCCGCGAGCCACCGACTGCAGGAGGCCGATGCGCTCGACGCCGCGCAGGTCACCTGGCTCCGGCTCGCCGAGCACGCGCACCGCATCCACACCCCCGAACACCTGGCCGGCTGGTTGGCCACCACGATGAGCCGGGAGTGCCTGCGGATCCTGCGCCACCACGGACGGATGCTGACCGCGGAGGGCGTCATGGCCGTCGAACCGGATCCGGGCGTCGGACCGGAGCAGGCCGTGATCGACGACTACCTGCGCCGGGTGCTGAGCGACGCCGTCGGTGAGCTCCCCCCGCGACTGCAGCGGTTGGTGGGTGAGCTGTTCGGCGAGGAGCGGCGGCCCTACGCCGAGATCGCGCGGGAGGTCAGGATCCCGGTCGGCAGCATCGGGCCGACCCGCGCCCGGACGCTGAACCAGCTCCGCGGGATCCTGGAGCGGCGCGGCCTGTAACCATGAGCGCACGTTCGACGCAGTGCGCGATCCCGCTACGGTGATCACAGCTCGGTCGAGGAGGTGCGCAGCAGTGGCGATCTACGCCCTGGGGGACGTCGAACCCGACATCCACCCCGACGCCTATGTCCATCCGGACGCCGTGGTGATCGGCAACGTGACGCTGGGCGCGCAGGCGTCGGTGTGGCCGACAGCGGTGTTGCGTGGTGACGACGGTCACATCGTGGTCGGCGCCCGCACGAGCGTGCAGGACGGCACCGTCGTGCACTGCACCAGCACCGAGCCGACGATCATCGGCGCCGACTGCACGGTGGGTCACAACGTGCACATCGAGGGTGCGACGATCGGTGACCGCTGCCTGATCTCGTCGGGATCGGTGGTGCTCAACGGGTCGTCGATCGGCTACGGCGCGGTGGTGGCCGCGGGCGCGGTGGTCGTACCGAACGCGCGGATCCCCGAACGGAGCATGGTGTTGGGCGTCCCGGCGCGGGTGCGGGAGGGCTACCTGGTGCCCGAGGGTGCCGTCGACCACGCGGTGGAGTCCTACGTCGCGCGCGGCGCGCGGTTCCGCGCCGAGCTGCGGCTGCTGGAGGGCTGAACGATGGGAGCACGGCCGCTGCCCGAGGTCGTCGAGGCCGGGTGGGCGCGGGCGCTGGCCCCGGTCGCCCCGGCGATCGCCCAGCTGGGTGAGTTCCTGCGCGCCGAGCTGGCCGCGGGCCGGCGCTACCTGCCGGCCGGCGCGAACGTGCTGCGCGCGTTCACCCAGCCTTTCGACGAGGTGCGGGTGCTGATCGTCGGGCAGGATCCGTACCCCACGCCGGGACACGCGTGCGGGCTGTCGTTCTCGGTGGCCCCGGACATCCGGCCGCTGCCGCGCTCGCTGGTCAACATCTTCCGCGAGTACAGCGCCGACCTCGGACATCCGGCGCCGTCCACCGGGGACCTGACGCCGTGGACGCGCCAGGGCGTGCTGCTGCTCAACAGGGTGCTCAGCGTCGCGCCCGGGGTGCCCGGCTCGCACCGGAACAAGGGCTGGGAGGCCGTCACCGAGCAGGCGATCCGGGCGCTGGTGGACCGGGACGGCGAGCCGCTGGTCGCGATCCTGTGGGGCAGCGACGCCCGCAAGCTGGCACCGCTGCTGGTCGACGTGCCGCTCGTCGAGTCGGCGCATCCGAGCCCGTTGTCGGCCGACCGCGGGTTCTTCGGGTCCCGCCCGTTCAGCCGCGCGAACGAGCTGCTCGAGGAGCTGGGCGGGGACCCGGTGGACTGGAAGCTGCCCTGAGCTCCCGCCCGGTCAGGCGCGGGTGACCTTGCCGGCCTTCAAGCAGGACGTGCACACGTTCAGCCGGTGACGGTTGCCACCGTCCTGCCGCGCGCGCACGGTTTGGATGTTCGGGTTCCAGCGGCGGTGGGTGCGGCGGTGCGAGTGCGAGACGGACATGCCGAAGCCCGGACCCTTGCCGCAGACGTCACAGACGGCAGCCACGTCGGTCACTCCTCGGGTAGACGAGAATGCCGGGACACCCGCCCCGGCCGGTGTCCCAGGGTACCCAGCCCGCCCGGCGCCCCGGACACCGGCCGGTCGCTACCCTCGGCGCGTGTCCCCGACCATCGACGCGGCCCTGCTCAGGCGGTGGGCGGCGGCCTCGACGGCGGCGTTGGAGCGGCACTGTGCGGAGATCGACCGGATCAACGTCTTCCCGGTCCCCGACGGTGACACCGGGACGAACCTCCTCCTGACCATGCGCGCGGCGGAGGACGAGCTGCGCCGTGGGTTGCGCGAGGTGGACGAGCCGGATGCCGGGTCCGCGGCCGCGGCGCTGGCCCGCGGGGCGCTGGTCGGTGCCCGCGGCAATTCCGGGGTGATCCTGTCCCAGGTGCTGCGCGGCCTCGCCGAGGCCCTCGCGGAGGGCCCCGCGGACGACGCCGCCTGCGACCCGAGGAGCGGGCCGGGGCGGGTCCTCGGCGCGGGGCTGGAGCGGGCCCACCGGCTCGCCCGTACCGCGGTGGGCCGGCCGCGGGAGGGCACGGTGCTGTCCGTGCTCGCCGCGGCGGCGCGGGCCGCGGGCGGCTGCGCCTCCGCGGCCCTTCCCGACGTGGCGGTGGCCGCCGCCGGAGCGGCCGCGGAGGCGCTGCGCGCGACCACTGCGCAGCTGCCCGAGCTCACCCGCGCCGACGTCGTCGATGCGGGCGGGATGGGCCTGGTCGTGCTGCTCGATGTGCTGGCGGAGGTGCTCACCGGGCGGACGCCGCGGCTGCCCGACAGTGCGGGGGGCGGATCCCGGGCGTCCCGGCCCACCCAGCCCTTGACCGCGCTGCGGGAGAGCGGTTCCACGGCGTACGACTACGAGGTCATGTACCTGCTCGAGGGCAGCGACGACGCGCGGGCCGCCGCGCTGCGTGGCGTGCTGCTCGACGTGGGTGACTCGGTGGCCGTCGTCGGGGACGGTGCGCCCGGTGGGCGCGGGGTGTGGAACGTGCACGTGCACTGCGCCGACATCGGTGCCGCGATCGAGGCCGGGCTCGACGCCGGCCGGCCGAACCGGATCACGGTGCTGCGCTTCGCCGACCGGCGTGAGGAACCCGGCGGCTCGGGCCGGTTCGCCCGGGACCGGGCGGTGCTGATGGCGGTGACCGGGTGCGACGTCGCGACCTTGGCCCGCGAGGCCGGCGCCGACGTGTTCGAGCACCCGGCGCAGCACCCGCCGGCGCAGGACGAGCTCGCCGCCGCGCTGGCCGGCACCAGAGCCCGCCACGTCGTGTTGCTGCCCAACGACCGGCTGTTCACCGCGGACGCCGAGCGGGCCGCCGCCGCCGCGCGCCGCGGCGGCCAGGAGGTCGTCGTGGTCCCGACCGCGTCGGTGCTGCAGGGGCTCTCGGCGCTCGCCGTGCACGACCCCGAGCGGCGCGCGGGTGACGACGTCGTCGCGATGGCCGAGGCCGCCGCGGGCACCCGCACCGGTGGGCTGATCGTCGCCGAGTCCGAGGCGTTGACCTGGGTCGGCCGGTGCGCACCCGGTGACGTGCTCGGACTGTCCGACGGCGAGGTCGTGCTCATCGCGTCCGACCTGGCTGTCGGGGCGCTCTGGTTGGCTCAACGCATGCTGACCGCGGGCGGTGAGCTCGTCACCGCGCTGCTGGGCGTCGACGCCGACGACGAGCTCGGTGAGCGGCTCGTCGAGGATCTGCGCCGCACCCATCCGGAGGTCGACGTGCTGGTCTACCGGGGCGGCCAGACCGACTGTCCGCTGGTGCTGGGGGTGGAGTGAGCAGCGTCGACATGGACACGCCGCTGCCGGGCCTCGTCGGGAAGACCGCAGGCGATGCGCTGGCCGGCAAGCTCGACCTGCACACGGTCGGTGATCTGCTGCGACACTACCCACGCCGCTACATCGCGCGCGGCGAGCTCACCGACATCGCCGGGCTGGTGAAGGGTGAGCAGGCCACGGTCGTGGCGCAGGTACAGAAGGCGACCGTCCGGGAGATGCGCAACCGGCCGGGCAAGCTGCTGTCGGTGGTCATCCGGGACGACCGCGGTGCCACCCTCAGCTGCGCGTTCTTCGCCGGTCAGAAGCTGCGGAACGTCATCGTGCCGGGCCTGCGCGCGCTGTTCTCCGGCACGGTCTCGGAGTACCAGAAGGTCCCGCAGCTCACCCACCCGGAGTTCGAACCGCTCGACGACGGCGCGGACGTTCGCCCCTTCGTCTCGATCTACCCGGCCGCGGCGAAGCTGCACTCCTGGGACATCGCGCGCTGTGTGCGGATCGTGCTCGACCAGCTCGACGACCCTACCGACCCGCTGCCCGGCGAGATCCGCCGCGCGCAACGGCTCACCTCGCTCGGCCAGGCGCTGCGCAAGGTTCACCTTCCCGAGACCGAGGCCGACCACCACGCCGCGCGGGCCCGGCTCGTCTGGGACGAGGCGCTCGGCGTCCAGCTCGCGCTCGCGCTGCGCCGCCGGCAGTCCCGGGGCCGGCCGGCCGTGGCGAGCCCACCGAAGCCCGGCGGGCTGCTCGACGCGTTCGACGCCGCGCTGCCGTTCGTGCTCACCGACGGGCAACGGGCGGTCGGCGCGGAGATTGCCAACGACCTGGCCCGCGAGCAGCCGATGAACCGGCTCGTCCAGGGCGACGTCGGGGCCGGCAAGACCGTCGTGGCGCTGCGGGCGATGTTGCAGGTCGTCGACGGTGGGCGGCAGGCCGCGATGCTCGCCCCCACCGAGGTGCTCGCCGCGCAGCACGCCCGCTCGCTGCGCACGCTGCTCGGTCCGCTCGCCCACGCCGGTGAGCTGGGCTCGGCCGAGCAGGGCACCCGAGTCGCCCTGCTGACCGGCTCGCTGTCCACGGCGGCCCGGCGCCGGGCGATGCTCGACGCGCAGTCCGGCGCAGCCGGGATCGTCGTCGGCACGCACGCGCTGATCCAGGACAAGGTCGGGTTCGCCGACCTGGGCCTGGTCGTCGTCGACGAACAGCACCGGTTCGGTGTCGAGCAGCGCGACGCCCTGCGCGGCCGCGGTTCGGCGTCGGGCGCCGCGACGCCACACCTGCTGGTGATGACGGCGACACCGATCCCGCGCACGGTCGCGATGACCGTGTACGGCGACCTGGAGGTCTCCGCACTGCGCGAGCTGCCGGCGGGGCGCTCGCCGATCAGCACCACGGTCGTCCCGGCGGGTGAACGGCCGGCCTGGCTGGCGCGGGTGTGGCAGCGGATCCACGAGGAGGTCGCGGCCGGGCACCAGGTGTACGTGGTGTGCCCGCGGGTGGGGGGCGACCCCGGCAAGCCCGACTCCGACGATGTGGGCGATTCCGGCTCGGGCTCGGGCTCCGACGAGGGCGCCGGCGGCTCCGCGGAGCGGCGTCCACCGCTCGCGGTGCTCGACGTCGCGCCGCGGCTCGCCGAGGGGCCGCTGGCCGGGCTGCGGCTGGGCGTCCTGCACGGCAAGCTGCCGTCCGAGGAGAAGGACGCCGTGATGGCGGCCTTCGACGCCGGTGAGCTCGACGTGCTGGTGGCCACCACGGTCATCGAGGTCGGGGTCGACGTCCCGAACGCCACCGCCATGGTCGTCCTCGACGCCGACCGGTTCGGGCTCTCCCAGCTGCACCAGCTGCGTGGGCGGGTCGGCCGGGGGTCGGCGGCGGGGGTGTGCCTGCTCGTCACCGACGTACCGGCGGGCACCACCGCCCGGGAGCGCCTCGACGCCGTGGCCGGCACCACCGACGGCTTCGAGATCGCCAAGATCGACCTGGAGCTGCGCCGGGAGGGCGACGTGCTGGGCGCGATGCAGTCCGGGCGACGCTCCGGGCTGCGGCTGCTGTCGCTGCTGCGCCACGAGGACGTCATCACCACCGCACGCGGCTACGCAGCGGAGATCGTCGACCGTGACCCGGCGCTGGCCGCCCACCCCGGCCTGCGGGCGCTGGTCGACGAGGTCGTGGGCGAGGACCAGGCCGAGTACCTCTCCAAAGCCTGAGCCCCGCGAGTCGGGGTATCTGTGCGAGCGTGTCGGGCCATGTGTGCGATCAGTCCGGACGCGGACGGCTGCCGCCGGTCGCACGGATGCCCCGACTCGGTCGCACGGATAGCGCGACTCGCGGGGTGGGGGCTGGGTAGGGTCGGCTGGCTTACTCGGAGCAGCTCGGAGCAGGACGAGAGGGGTCGCCGTGTTCCACAAGGTGCTCGTGGCGAACAGGGGTGAGATCGCGATCCGGGCGTTCCGGGCCGCCTACGAACTCGGGATCTCGACCGTCGCCGTGTTTCCCTACGAGGACCGCAACTCGTTGCACCGGGCCAAGGCCGACGAGTCGTACCAGATCGGCGAGCCGGGGCACCCGGTACGGGCGTACCTCTCGGTCGACGAGGTGATCAAGGCAGCGCGTCGGGCGGGCGCGGACGCGGTCTACCCCGGCTACGGCTTCCTTTCCGAGAACCCGAAGCTCGCCGAGGCATGCGCGGCCGCGGGAATCACGTTCGTCGGGCCGCCGGCGAGCGTGTTACACCTGACGGGCAACAAGTCCCGTGCCGTGAAGGCGGCGCGGGAGGCCGGGGTGAGCGTGCTCGCCTCGTCGGAGCCCTCCGCGGACGTCGCGGTCCTGCTGGAGGCGGCGGAGGGCGTCGACTTCCCGGTGTTCGTGAAGGCCGTCGCGGGCGGTGGCGGTCGCGGCATGCGCCGGGTCGCGGAGCCCGCTGAGCTGCCCGACGCGATCGAGGCCGCGATGCGCGAGGCCGAGTCGGCGTTCGGTGACCCGACGGTGTTCCTCGAGCAGGCGGTGGTCAACCCGCACCACGTCGAGGTGCAGATCCTCGCCGACGGCCACGGCAACGTCGTGCACCTCTACGAGCGGGACTGCTCGGTGCAGCGCCGCCACCAGAAGGTCATCGAGATCGCGCCGGCCCCGAACCTCGACCCGCGGCTGCGGGACCGGCTCTGCGCCGACGCCGTCGCGTTCGCCCGGCACATCGGCTACGTCAACGCGGGCACCGTGGAGTTCCTCGTCGACGAGAACGGCAACCACGTGTTCATCGAGATGAACCCGCGGATCCAGGTCGAGCACACGGTGACCGAGGAGGTGACCGACCGCGACCTGGTGATCGCGCAGCTGCGTATCGCGTCCGGCAAGACGCTGCCCGAGTTGCGGATGTCCCAGGACGACATCTACCTGCACGGGGCCGCCTTGCAGTGTCGGATCACCACCGAGGACCCGGCCAACGGGTTCCGACCGGACACCGGGGTGATCGGTAACTACCGGTCACCCGGTGGCCCCGGGGTGCGGCTCGACGGCGGCACCACGCATACCGGGGCGGAGGTCAGCGCGCACTTCGACTCCCTGCTGGTCAAGCTGACCTGCCGCGGCAGTACCTTCGGTACGGCGGTGCGCCGGGCCACCCGGGCGCTGGCGGAGTTCCGGATCCGCGGGGTGTCGACGAACATCCCGTTCCTCGCCGCAGTACTTGCCGATCCCGACTTCCAGGCCGGCCGGGTCACCACGAGCTTCATCGACGAGCGGCCTGGCCTGCTGCGGGCCCGCCAGCCCGCCGACCGCGGCACCCGGTTACTCACCTATCTCGCCGCGACCACGCTCAACACGCCGAACGGTCCGCGGCCCGAGGTCGTCGAACCGGCCGAGAAGCTGCCGGCCTGCGACCTGGACGCGGCGGCGCCCGCCGGGTCCCGTCAGCTCCTGGCGCAGCTCGGCCCGGAGCGCTTCGCGGCCCGGCTGCGCGAGCAGACCTCGGTCGCCGTCACCGACACCACCTTCCGCGACGCGCATCAGTCACTGCTGGCCACCAGGGTCCGGACCCGTGACCTGCTGGCCGTCGCCCCGCATGTCGCGCGTACTGTTCCGGGGCTGCTGAGCCTCGAGTGCTGGGGCGGGGCGACCTACGACGTCGCGCTGCGCTTCCTCGCCGAGGACCCGTGGGACCGGCTCGCCGCGCTGCGCGAGGCCGTGCCCAACATCTGCACCCAGATGCTGCTGCGCGGGCGCAACACCGTCGGCTACACGCCCTACCCGACCGAGGTGACAGACGCCTTCGTCGAGGAGGCCGCGGCCACCGGGATGGACATCTTCCGGATCTTCGACGCGCTCAACGACGTCGAGCAGATGCGCCCGGCGATCGAGGCGGTGCGGGCCACCGGGACCGCGGTTGCCGAGGTCGCGCTGTGCTACACCGCCGACCTCGCCGACCCGGCCGAACGGCTCTACACCCTCGACTACTACCTGCGCCTCGCCGAGCAGATCGTCGCCGCGGGGGCGCACATACTGGCGATCAAGGACATGGCCGGGCTGCTGCGCCCACCGGCGGCCCGCACGCTGGTCCGAGCGCTGCGGGACCGGTTCGACCTGCCGGTGCACCTGCACACCCATGACACCGCGGGTGGCCAGCTCGCCACCCTGGTCGCGGCGATCGACGCCGGCGTCGACGCGGTGGACGCGGCGGTCGCCAGCATGGCCGGCACGACCAGCCAGCCGTCGCTGTCCGCGCTCGTCGCGGCCACCGACCACACCGAGCGGGCGACCGGGCTGAGCTTGGCGGCCGTCGGCGACCTGGAGCCGTACTGGGAGGCGGTGCGCAAGGTCTACGCCCCGTTCGAGTCGGGGCTGGCGGCGCCGACGGGCCGGGTCTACCACCACGAGATCCCCGGCGGCCAGCTGTCCAACCTGCGCCAGCAGGCCATCGCGCTCGGGCTCGGCGACCGGTTCGAGCTGATCGAGGACTGCTACGCCGCCGCCGACCGGATGCTCGGGCGGCTGGTGAAGGTGACGCCGTCGTCGAAGGTGGTCGGCGACCTGGCACTGCACCTGGTCGGCGCCGGGGTGGAGGCGAAGGACTTCGAGGCCGAGCCCGGGCGCTTCGACGTGCCCGACTCGGTGGTCGGCTTCCTGCGCGGCGAGCTGGGGGAGCCTCCCGGCGGCTGGCCGGAGCCGTTCCGGACCCGTGCGCTGGAGGGCCGCGGCAAGGAGAAGGAGGCGGTCGAGCTCACCATCGCCGACCGTCGCGGGCTGCGCGACGAGCGCCGCGCCACCCTGAACCGGCTGTTGTTCCCTGGCCCCACCAAGGACTTCGACGCGCACCGCGAGGCATACGGCGACACCTCGGTGCTGTCGTCCACGGACTTCTTCTACGGGTTGGCCCCCGACCTCGAGCACGCCGTGGAGCTCGAGCCAGGGGTGACGCTACTCATCGGGCTGCAGGCGATCTCCGAACCCGACGAGCGCGGCTACCGCAGCGTGCTCACCACGCTGAACGGTCAGCTGCGCCCGGTCTCGGTGCGCGACGAGTCGATCGCATCCGACGTCAAGGCGGCGGAGCGGGCGGACCGCGGCAACGACCGGCACGTCGCGGCACCGTTCGCGGGCGTGGTGACGCTGTCGGTGGCCGAGGGCGACAGCGTCGAGGTCGGCCAGACGGTGGCGACGATCGAGGCGATGAAGATGGAGGCTTCGATCACCGCGCAGCGGGGCGGCACCGTGGCGCGGCTCGCGATCGGGCAGGTCCAGCAGGTCGAGGGCGGGGACCTGTTGCTGGAGCTCGAGTGACCAGCTCGCTGGACGGCAGCGGGCGCTCAGTTCCAGTACGTAGATCCACGAAGGAGAACACCGCGTGACCGGAATGTCGGGCCAGGGCAGCTTTGACGACCGTCGCTGGATGGCGGTGGCCATCGGCCTGTCCCACATGTGCCCGCAGAGCGAGACCGCATACTCGGTCGGTGCAGTGATCGTCGGGGCCGATGGGGAGGAGATCTCGCGGGGCTTCTCACGTGAGACGGACGAGAAGGTCCACGCAGAGGAGTCCGCGCTACGGAAAATTGGGGTAGCTGACCCGCGGCTGCGGACGGCGACTATTTACAGCACCTTGGAGCCGTGCGCACAGCGTGCATCCCGCCCTCGGACTTGCACGCAACTCATCCTCGCTGCCGGAATTCCGCGCGTCGTGACTGCATGGCGAGAGCCCAGCCTGTTCGTCGCGGATGCTCAGGGGACGGAGCTGCTCACGACGGCGGGCGTCGCAGTGGTGGAGCTCGGTGAGTTCGCGACAGCGGCCATGGCCCCCAACGCCCACCTGCCCATCGGTTGAACCGGATAACCAGGCCGCGGGAGAGCTTCAACAACGCCTGGTGTCCGGCGGGGAGGCGCGAAGGCTCGCGTCCGCGCTACTGCCCGAGCGTGGGCCTACCTGATGTCCGGATCATCCCCGCGCCACACGTGACCGCTGTCTGGGTGGTCCAACCACAGAACAGGCGGGGAGTCGCAACATAATCGCGCTCGCTGGTCATGTCGGACGGGATCATGACACCAGCACCCAATAGTCCCCGGTGCGTTTCATGCTCGTCGAAACGCGAGCTGGTGGGCTCCCCGGACGTTACGCGGCCATCGCCAGCGCGGTACGGACGTGCTCCCGCAGCTCCGCCACCTCGGGCTTACCGCTGAACGGTTCGGCGACGGTGTCCATGACCCGCAGCCGGGCGTAGCCGCGGGTGAGGGACAGTCCGCTGAGCGCGCTTACGGCCTGGTAGCCGGTGGCCACCGCGGCGTCGAGATCGCCGGCCCGGAACTGCGCAACCGCCAGCGGCGGCAACATGACCGCGCGGCTTTTTGCGTAGGTGGCACCGAACTCGTCGGTGGCGCCGGCTAGTCGCTCGACGGCGGCCAGCGCGAACGCAGGGCGGGACAGCGACAGTAGGTACAGCGCGTAGCCCTGCTGCGCAGAGATCTCAGCGTCGGTGACGTACCGCAACCACTGCGGGGTTGTGGCCGGATCGGCGCCGGCGTACGCCTCCCGGGCCTCGCCCATCGCCCGGCGGCACGGCTCGACCTCGCCCAGGGCGGCCCGGCACCACCCCAGATGAGTGGAGATGCAGCCCTGGGTGAGCGTGCCGACGGGATGAAAGCGGTTCGCCGCCGTGGCCGATCCCAGCTGCACGAGCTGCAGCGCTTCGCGCGGGCGGTCGAGGTGCAGGCCCTGGTACGCCAGATCCAGCAATGCCGTGACAGCGAGGTCGGTGCTGCGCGGATGACCCTCGGCACGCCGGGCGGTGTCCAGCGTGAAGGTCCACAGCCGTCGGGCGGAGTCGTGCTGGTCCATGTCGTAAGCCATCCAGCCGGCCGTGAGTGCGAGGTCTGCGGTGGCCACCAGCAGACGGGCACGGATCTCCGGCGAGCAGGTGGCGTTGTCCAAGCTGCGTACCTGCTGCAGCTGCGCGCCGGCCGCCGCACGACCCAGGCCACCGCCGTGGGCCTGCTCTGAACGGCGGAAACCGTCCGTGACCGCCTCGATCGCGTCGACATCGGCCGCGCCGATGCGGGGCCGGGTGACCGGTTCGACGCCGCCCGGCAACAGCGCGCCCAGCCGCGCGAGCTCCGGGTGCAGACCTGAACCCACCGCGGCGGCAGTGACCAGGGTGAGGAAGTCTCGACGGTCCACCCAGCTCACCTCCTCCGCAGCCACATTACCGACTGAGTCGGCGGGAAAACCCAGCAGCCGGGCCGGGATGCCCAGGGCGGTGGCCAGGCGCGCGACCACGGTGACGTGGGCCAGCCGGCGCTCACCCCGCTCCACCGCGGAGACCCGCGACTGGGACAGGTCCAGCAGTCCGGCGAGCTGCAGCTGGGACAGCCCGGTCTGCTGGCGGACGGCGCGGAACACCGGCCCGAAGTCGTAGCCGGCCAGCGCGCGGCGCAGGTCGGCACCGTCATAGAAGCCCTGAGGAATGGGGCGCTGGAAGCCCACGGCCCGAGCGCAGGGCGCGCACACGGGGTCGGTCTGCTCGGCGCGCAAGGGGGCAGTACACAGGCGACAGCCGCGGTCCGGAGCGTTCATGGCGTCCTCTTCCGTCCCCGGACGAACCCACGCACGTGCACAGCGTAACTCCCTCATTGATGGTCAATGTGTCGCAGCTCGCCACGCCGATACCCACCGGCGCGATGCAATTGATCTTCGTGCCGCCGTCAAGCCCCACCGGGGCTAGCTCCGGTGGGGATCGGATGCCGTGGCAAGAACCGCGACGGTGGGTGCATGGCGCTCCGGCCTCCGATGACAGGGCACACGTGGCACACGTGTGCGGCGGACGGGCTCGACCACGCGGTGACCGATGAACAACTGGCCACTGGGATGGGTGAGCCCATTGGGCGGCACCTGGCCGTGTGCGGGCACGCCGTGCTGGCCACCTCGATGATCTGCCCGCCGGGCCCGTACTGCCCGCGCTGCCTGGCCTTGCTGCGGACCCTGTCAGCACCTCGAGCCGCCGACCGACGTCAGGCGCCCCGCCACCGCAGGCCCGGTGTGCTCACTCGGCTCCTGCGCCGTGGTCCCTTGTCTCCGGTCGTGTCGAGCCGCGCCCCCCGCTCGGCACGACCGGTCCGGCCCTCAGGTCGTCACCCCCGCCCACCCGCGTGACCGAGACCGAGAGGGCCGGAGGTGCCGCCATTGCGCTCGCGGCCCCGGTGGTGACGAACAACCCACCGGGGCCGCGGTTCCCACTCCGCCACCCAGCCCGATGAGCTTCGACGAACTGTTCGCGGGCCTGGTTGACGCCGACCAGGAGGGCGCGGTGGTGACCGCCGACAGCCTACGGCCTGCCACGGGCATCCCGTTCACGGAGGCGTTCGTGCGCCGCCTGCTCGCCGACGAGCCGCTCGCAGCACCGGCGGCAGCGTGAGCCCTGCCCGCGAGTGTCACCGAGATCGTCGCCGCTATGAGCCGGCCCGCCGGTCGGCCGGTGCCCGTCGAGCAGCACCCCGCACATCCCGGCGACGGGGGGTGTGGTCCGGCTCAGCTGTACATCAGCGATCCGGGGGTGGTGAGCACCGCACCCGTCTCGAGCCAGGTCTTCAGGCCGGAGAGGATCATCGGCCAACCGCCGTAGAGCTGACTGTTCGCACCCTCGCGCAACTGGTCGTGCGTCACGGTGAGGCGGCACGAGTCGCCGACCGGTTCGATCTCCCAGGTCACCCGCGAGGTGCCTTCGCTCTTCACGTCCTCGGCCCAGAGTGCTCGCATGGTGTGCACCAGCCGGCGCGGCGGGTCCACCTCCAGGTTCTCGCCGTCGCCCAGGATCCCGGCGGACGGGTGGCTCATCTCGACGCGCGCGCCCGGCGTCCAGTCCGAGGTGATCCGGTTTCCGAACTGGAACTTGCCCCGGATCTCGCTGTCGGTGATGGCCTCCCAGAGGCGCTCCGGGGTGGTGCGGATGTAGATCTCGAACACCTTCTCCATGGGACTCTCCAGTCTGTTCTTGAGGCCGACGAGCCCGGCGGCCCACACCTCGGCGTACTTGCTCACCCACCGGTCGTGGACGAGCCGGATCGGGACCGGGTTCAGGAAGTGCAGCTTCTCCCGGCCGCGCCGCCTGGTGACGACGAGGCCGGCCTCCTCGAGCTGCTTCAGGTGTTTCATCACCCCGAAACGCGTGATGTCGAAGCGTGCCTCGAGTGCGCTCAGCGTCTGCCCGTCCTCCCGGAAGAGCTCGTCGAGCAGGCTTCGCCGGGTCGGATCGGCCAGGGCCCTGAACACCGCGTCCACGCCGAGACCATAAGTGACCTATTGGTCACATGTCAAGCGGGTAGCGTCCCGCCCGTCACCGCTGTACGAACCACTGTGGTAGGCCGCAGGCGTCAGCGTCGGCCTTCAGGCCCCTGTCGGCGGCCGACCAGATCCCGGATGGTTCACCTGGCCGCACGCGGTGGACCCGGTTGCGCGGACCGCCACCCCGACGGGGCCCTATTCGGTCGCCTACGCTACTGCCATGTCGGCGAAGCCGGACCGCGCGCGGGTCGAGGACGTGCACGAACTGGCTTTGGCCATGCCCCATGTGACGGTCGAACGCGGACCTCGCGGCAACCCTGTCTACCAAGTTGGTGGCAAGTCGTTCGTCTTCTTCCGCAACCCTCGGGCGGATGCCATCGACCCCGAGACCGGAGAACGCTACCCGGACGTGATCGTGTTTTGGGTAGCGTCCGAGTCCGACAAGCAAGCAATGGTCCAAGATCCGGGGTCGCCGTTCTTCACGACCCCCCACTTCGACGGCCACCGATCGGTACTGCTGCGGTCAAGCCGGATCGGCGAGCTCACCCAGCAGGAGTTGGCTGAAGTAGTTCAGGATACTTGGCTCGCTCAAGCGTCGGACCGCAGAAGAGCGACCTGGCTCGATGCGCACGCCGTCCAGTAGCGGTCGGGGGAAGGGGACTGGGCGGTGGGTGAGGACGGGCTGGTGGAGCTGTCAGATGCGATCGAGGTGGTCCGAGAGCAGTTGGTCGCTGCGCAGTTGACAGGTCGACGAGTGGTCGCCGGCCAGGTGTTGACCTTCGCGGTGGGGAAGGTGTCGATCGAGTTCAGTGGTGAGGTGAAGAGGGTCGACGGGGTGGGTGGTGGGGTGAAGTTCTGGGTGGTCACTGCGGACGGTAAGGCGGAGCGGTCGAGGGGTGCGGCGCACAAGGTGACGGTTGAGCTGATCCCGCAGGCCCCGGACGGGACGTCGTTCGTCGTCGCCGACGGCGTCGACGCCCCACCCGCCAACTAGCCCACGGCCAGCTGACGTGCGACGGCAGGTCGAGGTTTACGCGGAGTGGCCGGATCACCCTCCGGATCGGGCGCGGTGGTCGTGCGGGTCGGGGTTTCTGCTGGGGGGCCGGCTGGTCCTGACCGCGGCGCACGTGGTGTGCGCCGTGGGTCGGGCGCTGTCGAGGGTGCAGGTGCGAACCGAGTCCGGGCTGGTAGAGGCGAGGGTCGCGTGGCACCGCTTCGAGGGCGAGGTGGATGTGGCGTTGCTGGTGGTGACCGATCCGGAATGGTCCGAGCCGGTGTGGCGCCACCCGGTGCGGTGGGGCCGGCTGGTCACGACCAGGCCAGGTCAGCGGTGTGCGGCGACCGGGTTCCCGGTGGTCGTGGCGCAGCCGCAGCGCCGCGACAGCCACCACGCAGTCGGGGTGATCAACCCGGGGTCGCTGGTCAAGGCCGGTCTGTACGCGGTGGAGGTGAGCAATCCTCCCGCCGGGCCCGGCGCGGGTGGGTCTCGATGGGCAGGGATGTCGGGTGCGGCGGTGCTGTGCGAAGGCCTGCTGGTCGGGGTCGTGACCGTGGACCCGGCCGGGTTTGACAGCCGCCGCCTGGTCACCGTGCCGATCACTGCAGTCACTGCCGACCCCGGGTTCGCCGCCCTGGTGGCCGAGCACGTCGGTGCCGCGCCGATCGTGGAGCCGGTGGAGCTAGCCGCGTTGGCCGAACCGGTGAGGGCGCCGGACTCCCCGGCGGGGTTGTTACGGGCCGATGTGGCCGACACCCCGTTCCGGGCCCGGCCCGAGCTCGCGCAGCTCCAGGAGTGGTGCAAGGGGCCGGCGTGGTCGGAGACCCGGTTGGTGGTCGGTGTGGGCGGGCAGGGCAAGACCCGCCTGGCGCGGCACCTCGCCGCGCAGCAG
>JBBSGM010000090.1:0-16382 GCA_038254065.1 Mycobacteriales bacterium
CGCAGCTCTACAGTGGATGACTCCTCGGACACACCGCCATCATCAACACCACGACGCGAAGATCAAGCAGCCACGCCGCCAAGGACCTGACCAGTTACCAGGAGGATTGGTCGGCCGAACTCGGGTACGGCAACGTTGCCTTGCCATGCGTCCCCGTGAATCACGTGTGGCGGCTCATCCACGGTGAGTTGCTGGTACTGCCTGCGTAGCTGCGCGAGATGGTGTGCGAGCCATGGTCGGTCCTCGTGGCCCAGTCCGGGTGCCTCGGCAATCCGTTGGTCAAGATCCGAAAGCGGGTCGTGTTCCGGTAGCTCAAGGCCGTCCGGAACAGGTAGCGCATGGACTGCACGCAATACGGCGGCCAGTTCGGCGGGTACTGCCGGTCTGTGCGCGGGGAGCAGTTTCCACCACGTCACCGGCCGACCGTCTACCACGACGGGTTGCGGAACGTTGGGTAGCGCTTGGACCACGGGAATGCCGGACGCGGCGAGCCACTGCGACACCTGCACTTCCCGGCGGGCGCTACCTTGCGAACCGGGGCGGCCGATGCGGGCTACGACGCCGCCTGGTAGTCGGTACATCACGTTGGAGCCATTGCGGATCAGCTCGGCCTCAGCGACGTCGAGTCCAGCCGCGCGGGCAGCTGCCGTCAAGACGTCGTCAGCGGTTGTGTGGTGTGGCACGTCCACGATCGCTTCAGGCTCTCGTATAGGTAAGTGTCAGTCCGGTGATCTCGCGCCGCAGTTCGGCGACCTCGTCGATACGTCCGTGTTGCTCGGACACCCGCGCCAGTCCAGCTAACTCGGCGACGATCCGCTGAGACCGCAATGGGGTAGCCTCGGTAACGGCCTGCCGTCCCATGGAAGCGGCTTCGCGAGGGTCACCGAGGGCCATCGTCAGCGCAGCGAGGCGTGTGCGGGAGAACGCACGCGAACGCGGGTAGTTGACGTCCTGCAACCGGATTGCGTTCTCCAGTCGCGGCGCGGCCAACTCTGGCCGGTTCCTCTCGCGCGCTACCGGAATCAGTGCTTTGCCAGTGCTGCCCTGGTGTTCGGCCATGTCGTAGTAGACGAGCCACGGCGGATCGGTCGCCGGGTCCCGATCCTCGAAGTGGGCATCTGCTCGTTGCACGTCGGCCTGGGCTTCCACGTGCCTGCCTAAAAGTGCCAGCAGTCGCGCGTGCAACGTCCACAGCATCGCCCGTGCCGTTGCCGACACCCTGTCGGCCCGCACCTGCGCAAATTCGATCAAGGAGAGCGCGGCGTCAAGATGGCCGAGATAGGAAGCCTTGCGGGACATTTCCGCCAAGGTGTTTGCGCGAAGCGCCCATGCCCCGGAATGTTCTGCACACCAGAAAGCGAATTGGAAGCACCGGTCGGCCGCGTCATGATTGGCGATGTCAAATGCCGAGAATGCGACCACGCCGCTGAGGTTGCCGACTCGTGAAGGCGTTTCCTCCCGCAGAGCACGCAGCTTCCCGTTCGGCACGGCCACGCTGCACAACTCCTCTCCGGGCATCAACGGACAACCTACCGTGACACCGCCGGACGGCCTGGCGCACCGCACCTACCAGCGTCAATGACGCAGACTGCCCCGTCGGATGCGCCAATGCCCCGCAGCGTGCCCTCTGCGAAACACCTCCTCGGATCGATGCTGAGGACATGACACCGGCAACAACCACCGGGGTGAGGTGGGTGACGAGCATCGCCCCGCTGGATCACGCGGTGACCGATGAGGACATGGCCGCAGTGACACAGCGCGGCGGGTATCTCGGGCTGTGCGGTGAGCGGTCTTGGCCGGTGGCGATGTGCGCGCCACCGGGACCGCAGTGCGGTCGGTGTATGCGCGTGTTGCGGGCTCAGGAGTTGCTGCGCAGCGCCGAGAAGCGGCGAGGCGCGCCGGGGCGGCAGCACCGCCGGGATGCGTGCTCGCGGTTGCGTGCTGCGTTGTCGTTGCGTTCCCCGGCCGTGCGCCCCTCCTCCGGGGCGGTCGACCCTTCAGCCACGGCGGGGCCGGGATGCGCCACCCCTCAGGCCCCCGGCCTCGCCGTGCACCCGCCTGCCCGGCGGCCAGGCCGTCATCGTGCCAGCCCCAGGGACGCGACCGCGCTCCAGCCACTACCGCTCGACGTCGGCGATGAGGCGACCGAAGTAACGAAGCGACAGTCACGGTAACCACGCCGCGGTCGCCCCACGGGGGCGTACCTCGCGGGTGGCATGGTGGTGGCCTGCCGCTCACCCGACGGCGGCACGGGAGCCTCCCGACCGCGAGGAGTTTTCAGATGCCCGACCAGGACCTCGACGATGAGCGGCACGGCGACGGCGTTCCCGCGCTGAGCAGGCGCACCGTCGCGGTGGGAGCCGGAGTCGCCGCGATCGGTGCCTCGCTGGCCGCGGTGGGCTGCTCGGCGCCCTCGTACGGCCGTGCCGATAGGTCGAGCGGCGCCGGTCGGTCGAGCCGCACCGCGGCTGTCCCGGGCACCGTGCTCGGTCCCACCTCCGAGGTTCCGGTGGGCAGCGGCAAGATCTACGACGCGCAGCAGATCGTCGTCACCCAGCCCAGCGCAGGCTCCTACCAGGGTTTCTCCGCGGTGTGCACCCACCAGGGCTGTCTGGTCAACCAGATCGCCGACGGCACGATCGACTGCCCGTGCCACGGCAGCCGGTACCGCCTGGACGGCACTGTCGCGAACGGGCCGGCGACCCGGCCACTGCCGAACGCACCGGTCATGGTGACGAACGGCCGGCTCACGGTGGCCTGACCAGCGTGCCGCGCGGCCGGCGCCGCACGTGCAACCGGTACCCCACCGGTACCGTCAGGCCCGGGGTCGCCGCGCTGGCCCGCTCGGCCGTCGCGGCGGAGAACTCGATGCGCAGCACCGCCTCCAGCGTCGCACGGTCAGCGAACCGCCACCGGGTCGACACCCGGCGCAGGCTGAACCCGTGCTCGTCGAAGAAGCGTTCGACCGCCGCGGGCCGGTAGTCGGGCAGATCCGCGCGCAGCCAGCCGCCGTAGAGCGCCGCGGTGAAGTCGAGGTCGACTATCGCGAGCGCGCCCCCCGGCCGCAGCACCCGGTCCGCCTCGATGAGTCCGGTCTCGCAGCCGGGACCGAAGAAGTAGGCCGTGCGGGCGTGCACGAGGTCCATGCTCGCGTCCGGCAGCGGTAACCGGGCCGCTCCCGCCCGGTGCACCTGGATCCTTGAATGGTCGCCGATCCGGGCTCGGGCCCGTTCGACCAGCGGCCGGTGCGGCTCGACCCCGGTCACCGAGGCGGCCTCGGCGGCGAACAGCGGTAGGTGGAACCCGTCGCCGCAGCCGACGTCGAGGACATCCGCGCCGATCCACGGCACCTGCTCGCGCAGCGCGGCCCAGATCGCTGCGTCGACGTCCTGCGCGGCGTTCTCCCGCTCGTAGACGTCGGGCCAGTTCCAGATGTTCGGGCTCGGGATGGCCGGCCCGGGCCGGAGCCGGCCGCCGAACCCGCGGAACAGCCGCGTCACGAGACCGGGACGACCAGGCTGAGCACCAGCCAGGCCACGAACCCGGCGGGCAGCATCGAGTCGAGCCGGTCCATCAGGCCGCCGTGGCCGGGCAGCAGGGTCCCCATGTCCTTGATCCCGAGGTCCCGCTTGACCAGGGACTCGACGAGATCACCCAGCGTCGCGGTGACCACGAGCAGCGCCCCGGTGAGCACGCCGAGCCACCACCTGCCGTCGAGCAGCAGCATCACGCAGAGCGCACCGGCCACCATGCCGGCCAGCTGCGACCCGGCGAAACCCTCCCAGGACTTCTTCGGACTGATCGACGGAGCCATCGGGTGCCGGCCCGCCAGCACGCCGGCCGCGTACCCCCCGACGTCCGACGCCACCACACAGCTCATGTACGTCAGCACCCGGCCGACACCGTCGGGCTGGACCACCAGCAGCGTCACGAACGAGACGAACAGCGGCACGTAGGCCGTGGTGAACAGCGCGGCGCTAACGTCACGCAGGTAGTGTGTCGCGCCGGCACGCATTCGCCACAGCATGCAGGCCAACACGGTCGCGCCGAACGACGCGGCCAGCCCGGACAGCCCGAACGGCCAGCTCAGCCAGACCATCGCCTGACCCCCGACGAGCACCACCGCCGGCGGCACCCGGATATCGGCGCCGCGGCGCAATGCGCCGACCAGCTCCCAGGTGCCGACCGCGGCGGCTGCCGCCAGCACGACGATGAACGCCTGCGCGGCGATGAGCAGCGATCCGATGATCACCACGCCGAGGGCCGCTCCGACCACGATCGCGGCGACGAGGTCACGGCCCAACCGCGCGGAGCGCGGCTTGCGGGCAGGCAGGCTCACGGGGGCGACGGGGTGCTGGGCCGCCGTCGTGGAGGCGGTGGCCGCGGCATGGAACTCACGGGAGGACGTCACCGGGGGACGCGTCGACTCAGACTTCGAGCAGCTCGGCTTCCTTGTTCTTCACCAGCTCGTCGATCTGGTGGACATAACGGTCCGTCGTGACCTGGAGGTCCTTCTCCGCGCGCCCCACCTCGTCCTCCCCGGCCTCACCGTCCCGCACGATGCGGTGCAGCTCCTCCATCGCCTTGCGGCGGATGCTGCGCACGGTGACCCGCGCTTCCTCCCCCTTGCCACGCGCCACCTTGACCATCTCGCGGCGTCGTTCCTCGGACAGCTGCGGGATCACCACCCGGATGAGCTGGCCGTCGTTGGTCGGGTTCAGGCCGAGATCGGAGTCCCGGATCGCCTTCTCCATCGCCTTGAGCTGGCTGGCGTCGTACGGCTTGATGATCGCCATCCGAGCCTCGGGCACCGAGACCGAGGCGAGCTGGTTGAGGGGGGTGAAGGCGCCGTAGTAGTCGATCGCGACCTTGGCGAACATCGAGGGGCTGGCCCGCCCGGTACGGACACTCGACAGGTCGTCCTTGGCCACCGAGACGGCCTTCTCCATCTTCTCCTCGGCGTCGAAGAGAGTCTCGTCGATCACGGCTGCTCCCAGCTCTCACAACTCAGTTGTCGGGCGTGCTGACCAGCGTGCCGATACTCTCACCCCGCACCGCACGGGCGATGTTGCCCTCGGTCAGCAGGTTGAACACGATGATCGGCATCCGGTTGTCCATGCACAAGCTGAACGCCGTGGCGTCGGCGACCTTGAGCCCGCGCTCCAGGACCTCGCGGTGGGTGATCTCGGTATAGCGCTGCGCGCCGGGGTCGGTCTTCGGGTCGGCGGTGTAGACCCCGTCGACGCCCTTGGCCAGCAGCAGCGCCTCACACCCGATCTCCAGGGCGCGCTGGGCAC
The DNA here is from genome assembly GCA_038254065.1 of Mycobacteriales bacterium. Taxonomy (GTDB): domain Bacteria; phylum Actinomycetota; class Actinomycetes; order Mycobacteriales; family Pseudonocardiaceae; genus Pseudonocardia. The sequence goes on from JBBSGM010000090.1 coordinate 5,298, forward strand.
CCGCCGTGTCGGTGGAGAAGTACGGCATCCCGACACCGGCGCCGAAGATCACGACGCGGCCCTTCTCCAGGTGCCGCATCGCGCGGCGCGGGATGTAGGCCTCGGCGACCTGACCCATCGTGATGGCGGTCTGCACCCGGGTGTCGATGTGGTACTGGCGCTCCAGGAAGTCCTGCAGCGCCAGGCAGTTCATCACGGTGGCGAGCATTCCCATGTAGTCGGCACGGGAGCGGTCCATGCCGCGCTGCTGCAACTCCGAGCCGCGGAAGAAGTTCCCGCCGCCGATCACCACCGCGACCTGGACCCCGCTGCTGACCACGTCGGCGATCTGCCGGGCCACCGCCTCCACGACGGTCGGATCCACCCCGACGCCCCCGCCGCCGAACATCTCACCGCCGAGCTTGAGCAGCACCCGGCGGAAGGCGGGGCGGGGGATGTGCCCGTCGGATCGGCTGTCGTTCACCTACGTCCTTACCTGGTACTTCTCAGGCCTGGCCGACCTCGAAGCGGGCGAACTCCTTGACCGTGACGCCGGCCTCGTCGAGCAGCTTCTGCACGGTCTTCTTCGAGTCCTGCACCGACGGCTGCTCGAGCAGGACGACGTCCTGGTAGAACCCGGCGACCCGGCCCTCGACGATGCGGGGCAGCACCTGCTCGGGCTTGCCCTCCTCGCGGGCCGCGGCCTCGGCGATGCGGCGCTCGTTGTCGACGACATCGGCCGGCACCTGCTCGCGGGTGGTGTAGCGGGGCCGCGCAGCCGCGATGTGCATGGCCACGCCGCGGGCGGTGTCGGTGTCGGTGCCCTCGTAGGACACCAGCGTGCCGATGGCCGGCGGGAGGTCCGTCGAGCGCCGGTGCAGGTACAGCGCCACCGGGCCGTCGAGGTGGATGTAGCGCTTGAGCTCGAGCTTCTCGCCGATGCGGGCCGACAGGGCCTGTACCGCGTCCTCGACGGTATCCCCGGCGAGCGGGGTCGAGCGCAGCGCATCGAGGTCGTCCGGGTTCTGGTCGACCGCGACTTGCAGGATCGCCTCGGCGAGGGCCTGGAAGTCGGCACTCTTGGCGACGAAGTCGGTCTCGCAGTCGAGCTCTACCAGCGTGCCGCCCGTGGTGTCGCTCGCAGCCGCGACCAGGCCATTGGAGGTGGCCCGCTCGGAGCGCTTGCCGACGTCGCGCGCGCCCTTGATGCGGAGCAGCTCGACGGCCTTCTCGAGGTTGCCGCCGGACTCCTCGAGGGCCCTCTTGCAGTCCATCATCCCGGAGCCGGTGAGCTCGCGGAGCCGCTTGACGTCCGCGGCAGTGTAGTTCGCCATCGTGGTGTCTCTTCGTCCTCTTCATCGGTACGACCGGTGGGGCGGGCGGTGGACCTGTCCGTCAGTCCGCGGTCTGCTGGGTGCCGTTGCTGGTACTGGCCGGGACCGGGACGGCGGCCGGGCTCGGGGCCTCGGCGTCGGGACCCGCGCCGGACAGGCTTGCGCCGTCCGAGCCGACCTCACCGCCGATACCGGCGGTGGCGACGCCGACCTCGACAGCGTCGACCTCGGCAGCGTCGACCTCGGCACCAGCGCCGACCTCGACGCTGTCACCGACCAGAATCTCCTGCTCCCACTCGGTCAGCGGCTCGTCGGTGCCGACGCCCGCCTCGGGCTTCTCCTCGCCATCAGCGGCGTGGCCGCCGCTACGGGCCGCCCTGGCCATCAGGCCGTCGGCCGCGGCGCGCGCGATCACCTTGGTGAGCAGCGCGGCGGAACGGATCGCGTCGTCGTTACCCGGGATCGGGAAGTCGACCTCGTCGGGGTCGCAGTTCGTGTCCAGGATGGAGACGACCGGAATGCCCAGCTTGCGGGCCTCGCCGACGGCGATGTGCTCCTTCTTGGTGTCCACGATCCACACCGCGCTCGGCACCCTCGACATGTCACGGATGCCGCCGAGGGTCTTCTCGAGCTTGTCCTTCTCCCTGGTGAGCATGAGGATCTCCTTCTTGGTGCGACCCTCGAAGCCCCCCGTCTGCTCCATCGACTCCAGCTCCTTCATCCGCTGGAGGCGCTTGTGCACGGTCTGGAAGTTGGTGAGCATGCCGCCCAGCCAGCGCTGGTTGACGTACGGCATGTTGATCCGGGCCGCCTCGTCGGCGATGGCCTCCTGGGCCTGCTTCTTCGTGCCGACGAACATGATCGTGCCGCCGTGCGCCACGGTCTCGCGGACGAACTCGTAGGCCCGGTCGATGTAGGACAGCGTCTGCTGCAGGTCGATGATGTAGATGCCGTTGCGCTCGGTGAGGATGTAGCGCTTCATCTTCGGGTTCCAGCGCCGGGTCTGGTGCCCGAAGTGCACCCCGGAGTCCAGCAGCTGCTTCATGGTGACGACGGCCATGGCCGATGCTCACCTCTCGCTCGAGCGCGGCGACAGGCGCCACGCATGCGGTTTGCGGAGCGCCGGTCGGCGGCACCGCCCTGGCGTCACGTCGGCGACCGGACCCGCTGGTGACGACGCCGACGGAGCGGGCCGAGATGCTGCGGGACCGCCCGGCCACCGTCCCCGCCGCGCCGACCGTCCTGCGACGGGCGGCGCGGCGGGTACGCGAGCGCGCGGAGTCACCTCGAACTGCTCGAGGTGCACCGCAAGTCTACGCCGTGACGGTGTGCGCGCTCATCCGGCTTCCCCTGACCTGGCGGTTGTCCACATCGGGGTGCGGCTTTCCACCGGCAGCGCGACGGTGCTTGTCCCGGGCGAGGCCCGCGGAACAGGCTGGGCCGGTGGGTACGGGCTGGGGACGTTCGGCCGACGACTCGGCGCGAGAGGTGCGGTGGTGGTGGCGCCTTCTCGGGACCGTGCTCGTCGTCGCGTTGGCGGGGCTCGCCACGCCCGCCGCAGGGAGCACCATGCTTGCCGCAGCCGGCGCCGGATCCGTCGCAACCGCCACGACGGGGCGGGCGGCGGCCGCTGAGCCACCCGGGTCGGGCGCGTCCGGCGTCGGGTCGGGGCGACCGGTTGCGGTGGCTCCCGACACGGGGTACGGCTGGCCGCTCAGCCCGCCGCCCACCGTGCGCATCCCGTTCCGCGCGCCCACCTACCGCTACGGACCGGGGCACCGCGGCGTCGACCTCGCCGGGGCTCCCGGCGAACCGGTGCTGGCCGCCCGCGGCGGTACCGTCGTGTTCGCCGGCCGGGTGGCCGGACGCGGAGTCGTCTCCGTGCAGCACGACGACGGGCTGCGGACCACGTACGAACCGCTCGTCCCGTGTCGTCACGGCAGGTGCGCTCGTCGCGCGGGGCGCCGTGCTCGGCACCCTGGAGCCCGGCCATCCCGACTGCCCCGACCCGGCCTGCCTGCACTGGGGCGTGCGCCGCGGAGCGGACGAGTACCTCGACCCGCTGGTCCTGCTCCGGTCGGTCAGGGTGCGGCTGCTCCCGGTGTCCGATCCGTGACCCGGCGGTCCCTGACCGAGCGCGCCGAACCGCGGCCGGCACGGCGCGTCAGCCGGTCGCGAGCTCCTCGAGCCAGCCGCGAAGCCGTACCACGAGCCGGGCGTGCAGCTGGCAGACCCTGGACTCGGTCACCCCGAGGACCCGACCGATCTCGGCCAGGGTCCGGTTCTCCACGTAGTACAGCCGCACGACCAGCCGGTCGCGTTCACCGAGCAGCCCGACGGCGACGTCGAGCTGCCGCGACGTCTCCTGGCGCTGCACGACGGCCATCGGGTCGGGTACCGCGTCGTCGGCGAGCATCTCCGACACCCGGACCGCGTCCCGTCCCGAGACCTCGTCGAGCGCCTCCACGCTGACCAGCTGGACGTGCCGGGCGACGCCGCGCAGCTCGCGCGGCGTCATACCGAGCTCGGTGGCCAGCTCGCGATCGGTCACCGCCCGGCCGAGCCTGCCCTCCAGCCGCTCCTGAACCCGCTCCACCTCCCGGGTCCGGCCGCGCACGGTGCGCGGCACCCAGTCCTGGGCCCGCAGCTCGTCGAGCATCGCCCCCCGGATGCGCTGCGCCGCGTAGCTCTCGAAGCGCGGACACCGGGCGGGGTCGAACCGCTCGATCGCGTCGAGCAACCCGAACACGCCGGACTGGACGAGGTCGGCGAGGTCGACGTGGGACGGCAGCCCGCCGGCCAGCCGCCCGGCCACCCCCCGCACCAGTGCCGTGTAGTGCACGACGAGCGCGTCGCGCTCCCGTCGGCCGCAGTGGGCGAGGTACTCGGCCCACAACGCGTTCACCCCTTCGATAATCAGGTCGACCGGCGTGTCGCCGGACGGCATCCGGCCGGGGAGGTCCGTCCGGCTCGGGAGGCCGGCGGCGGTGGACGGCCGCGGATCGGTCGGGGCGGAGGACTGGCTGCACCGCACCGGCTGGGCACCGCCCACCGCCGGGCGTAACAGGGTCCTCGCCAAGCTTCCGCGCAGCACATTGAGCTGGACGGACTTCACCGCAGGATGATCAAGCCCTGGGGTGTGCCTGGTCATGGACCACCTTCAGCCGGTCGACGGTCACGTGCGTGTAGAGCTGAGTGGTTGACAGCGTAGCGTGACCGAGTAACTCCTGTACGTAACGGAGATCTGCGCCGCCGTCGAGCATGTGCGTCGCTGCGGCGTGCCGCAGCCCGTGCGGCCCGATGTCCGGTGCGCCGGGAACCGAGGCCACAGCACGGTGCACCACCGCGCGCGCCACCCGGGGGTCGAGCCGCCCCCCGCGGGCGCCGAGCAACAGCGCCGACGACGACCCGGAGCGGGCCAGCACCGGGCGTCCGGAACCCAGCCAGCGGGCCAGGGCCCGTTCCGCGGGGACGCCGTAGACGACCGTCCGTTCACGGTTCCCCTTGCCGAGTACCCGCAGGGTCCGGTTGCCCGCGTCGGCATCGTCCACATCGAGCCCGCACACCTCCGCAACCCGGACCCCGGTCGCGTAGAGCAGCTCGAGCAACAGTAGGTCCCGCAGCGTGACCGGATCGCCCTGCGCGGCGCCCGCACCCGCGACGTCGAGCAGCTCGCGCGTCTGGTCGACCCGCAGCACCGCGGGCAGCGCGGCGCGCGGCCGCGGAGACTCCAGCCGGATGCCGGGGTCGGTGGCCAACAGCCCGGTGCGCTGGGCCCAGGCCGTGAACGTGCGGGCCGCTGCGGCGCGGCGGGCCAGCGTCGATCGTCCGGTACCGCCGACGTGCGCGTCGGCCAGCCAACCGCGCAGCAGCGGCAGATCCAGGGCCGCGAGGTCGGGTCCGGGCAGCCGGGCCAGCAGGCTCGTGAGATCGCCCCGGTAGGCGCGGACCGTGTGTGGGGAGCGGCCGCGCTCGAGGCTCAGGTGGCGCAGGAAGTCCGCCAACACGGCCGCGACCGCCGGGACGGGTTCGGGCAGGGTCGGGGCCATGCACCGACGGTGCGCGCCGCGGCTGCCCCGGTCAAGCACGCCACGCCGGCTCGGAGCGTCGTCGCACCGCACGCCTCCTCAGGCCCCCGGCTCGCGCTCGCGGCTGCGGACCACCCGCTGCCATCGACCCGCGCGATACTCGGCAAGACCGCGACGCTCCAGCTCGACGAGCGCCGGACGTACCGCCTCGGCCGGCACACTGGCCTCCAGAGCCAACCAGCGGATGTCCCGGGCGGCCCGGGCCGGCAGCGCGTCGTGCACCAGTGCCTGCACGGGGTCGAGCCCGTCGGTCGCCCGCTGCGGACGCGGCAGCTCGGTGGCCAGGTCGATGCCGAGCCTGCCCACCACCTCGAGCACCTCCTCGGCCCGAGTGACCAGCAGCGCGCCGGCGCGGATCAGCTCGTGGCAGCCTGTCGACAGTCCGGAGGTCACCGGCCCGGGAACCGCCATCACGGTCCGGCCCAGCGCCCGCGCGTCGGCGGCCGTGCGCTGGGCACCGCTGCGCACCCCGGCCTCGACGACGACGCTGCCACCCGCCAACCCGGCCAGCAGCCGGTTGCGGACCAGGAAACGGTGCCGCGCGGGGACCGCCGCGGGCGGGTACTCGCTGAGCACCAGACCGATCTCGGCGATGCGGCGCAGCAGCCCGGTGTGTGATACCGGATAGGCGCGGTCGATCCCGCAGGCGAGCACGGCGACCGTCGGACCCTCGACGGCGAGCGCGCCCCGGTGGGCGGCGCCGTCGATGCCGATCGCGGCACCCGAGGCGACCGTGCACCCGCGGTCGGCCAGCCCGGCGGCCAACTCCCCCGCGACGTGCACGCCGTAGCCGCTGGCCGCCCGGGCCCCCACCACCGCAACGGACCGCTCGCACAGCTCCGCCAGCAGGCCGGGCCCACTCGCCCACAGCGCCACCGGCGGTGCCAGGTCCGGGATGCCGGTCAGTGCGAACGCGGCGAAGGACCAGTGCGGCCACTCCGCGCTCTCCGGGACCAGCAGCCGGCCACCCAGTGTCGCCACGGCCGCGAGGTCGTGCTCGGACCGGTCGACGCCGCGCCGCGCCGCCGTCTCGCGTGCGACCTCCGGCGGGACCGCGCCGCGGCGCACCCGCTCGGCCGCCTCCACCGCTCCGACCTCCTCGGCGAACCGGGCCAGCGCCGCGGTCGGGGGTTCGGCCACCCGGGACAGATAGGCCCGGGCCAGCAGCACCTCGAGCGGAGGCGGGGCGACGAGGCTCACGCCGCCCGCCGCCGGTCCCGGAAGTACAGGGCGCTCTCCACCGTCTCCCGAAGCGGCCGGTCGAGCCCGGCCAGGTCACCCAGCGTCCAGGCGACCCGCAGTGCCCGATCGGCCCCCCGCGCGGTGAGCTCGCCGGCACGCAGCCCGGCGTCGAGCGGCCGGGTGACCGATCGCGGCAGCGCGAACAGCCTCCGCAGAGCCGGACCGGGCACCTCGGCGTTGGTCCGCCAGCCGTGCTCGGCCCACCGTGCCGCCGCCGCCTCACGGGCAGCGAGCACCCGGGCCCGTACCGTCGCCGTGCTCTCCGCCCCCTCGCCCGCGGGGGCGAGCGCTGTGACCGGCAACATCTCGGCCCGCAGGTCGACCCGGTCGAGCAGCGGCCCGGACAGCCGGCCGAGATAGCGGCGGCGGGCCAGCGAGGCGCACACACAGTCGCGGTCGTGGGCCGGCGCGCAGGGGCACGGGTTCGCCGCCAGGATCAGCTGGAACCGCGCCGGGTAGCACACGGTCCCGTCGGCCCTGGCAAGCCTGACCTCGCCCTCCTCCAGCGGGGTCCGCAACGACTCCAGCAGGTGCGGGCCGTACTCCGGACATTCGTCCAGGAACAGGACGCCCCGATGGGCGAGCGACACCGCGCCCGGCCGGGCCGTCCCGCTGCCGCCCCCGACCAGAGCCGCCACCGACGTCGAGTGGTGCGGCGCCACGAACGGGGCCACCGTGCTCATCGGACCGTCGTCGGGCAGCCGCCCGGCCACCGACCGGATCGCCGCGAGCTGCAGCGCCTCGTCCCTGGTCAGCTCGGGCAGCAGGCCGACGATGCGCCGGGCCAGCATCGTCTTCCCGGTGCCGGGCGGCCCGACCATCAGCAGGTGATGCCCCCCGGCCGCCGCGACCTCGAGGGCGTACCGCGCGTCGACCTGCCCCACCACGTCGGCCAGCTCCGGCGCCGCGGGACGCCCGCCCGCGGCGACCGGTCCGGGCCGGCACAGCATCCGGTCGCCTGCGAGCCAGCCGAGCACGTCGTTGAGCGTGTCGGCGCCGTACACGTCGATGCCGTCGACCAGCGCGGCCTCCGGCAGCGTGCTCGCGGGCACCACGACCCGGCGCAGCCCCGCGGAGCGGGCGGCCAGCAGGCACGGCAGCACGCCGCGGACCTGGCGGATCCGTCCGTCGAGGGCCAGCTCCCCGAGCAACGCCGTGCCGTCGAGCGACCGCTGCGCGACCACCCCCGCGGCGGCCAGCACACAGCAGGCCAGCGCAATATCGAACGTCGAGCCGGTCTTGGGCAGCGTCGCGGGCGAGAGCGCCAGCACGATCCGCTCGTTGGGCCAGCTCCGACCCGAGTTGACCACCGCCGCGCGCACCCGGTCCCGCGACTCGTGCAGCGCCGCGTCGGGCAGCCCCACGAGATGGATACCCGGCAGCCCACCGCCGATCGCCGCCTCGATCTCCACGGCGTGGCCGTCCACCCCGCGCAGCGCCACCGAGAACACCCGCGCCAGCCCGGCCATCAGAACGCCGCCTGGTAGTGCTGCAGGGTCGCGGGGCGTCCCGGTTCGAGCAACACGGCCACCACGTCGAACCGGATCTCGCACCATCGCACCCGGTGCGCGGCCAGCCACCGCTGGGTGACCCGCCGGATCCGGGCCGCCTTGCGGCCGGTCACCGCCTCCGCAGGCGCACCGAAACCCGTGCCGGACCGCGTCTTGACCTCGAGCACCACCAGCTTGTCCGCGTCCGTCGCCACCACATCCAGCTCACCCTCCCGGCACCGCCAGTTCCGGGACAGCACGACCAGACCGCGTTTCTCCAGGTAGTCGACCGCGACGTCCTCGCCGCGGCGGCCGAGCGCATCCTTGGCTGCCATGCCACCACGATCGCGGACCCGGAGCCCGTCGCCCAGCCGTATCGCTCGGACTGTGGACAACCCAGGCTCCTGGGGACAATCCCCCGGACGGGCCGCCGCCGGCGCGGAATACGTCGGCCTCGGGGTGTAGGGCTCTCAGGAGCCGAACGTGTCGCCCTCGGGTAGCCGCAGGTCGGGCTTGTCCAGCTCCTCGATGTTCACGTCCTTGAAGGTGAGTATCCGGACATTTTTGACAAACCGTGCCGGACGGTACATGTCCCACACCCAGGCGTCGGACATCCGGACCTCGAAGTAGATCTCGCCGTCGGCGTTCCGCGGGGCCACGTCGACCGAGTTGGCCAGGTAGAAGCGGCGCTCGGTCTCCACCACGTAGGCGAACTGGCCGACGATGTCGCGGTACTCCTTGTAGAGCGTGAGCTCCATCTCGGTCTCGTACTTCTCGAGATCCTCGGCGCTCACAGCTGTGCTCCTCCCCCGACGGCAGACTCCGCCGGCCCCACCACCGGTTCGAACGTCCCATTGTGGACCAGGCCTCCGGCCGCCCTCACAGCGGCGGCCGCAGCGACGTTGACGAAGGAGCGGCGGTGCTCCGGGCTGGGCCCGTGCACGGCGAGCGCGGCGCCGTGCGCCGGCGTGCAGTAGCCCTTGTGCAGGGCGAACCCGTACTCCGGCAGCCGCGCACCGAGCTCGACCATGATCCGGTCGCGGGTCACCTTGGCCAGCACCGACGCCGCGGCGACGCACGCGGCGGCCTGGTCCCCCTTGGGCACCGCGAGCGCCGGACGGCCGAACCCGCGCACCGGGAAGCCGTCGGTGAGCACGTAACCCGGCGCGCCGCGCAGAGCGGCCACCGCGCGCCGCATGCCCTCGATGTTGGCGACGTGCACCCCGCGCCGGTCGACCTCCACCGGCGGTACCACGATCACGGACAGGTCCTGGGCCCATCGGGTGACCAGCGCGAAGTACTCCTCCCGGGCAGTGGCGGTGAGCAGCTTGGAGTCGGTCAGCCCCTCGAACCGGGTGGCGTCACCGGGACGCAGCACACACGCGGCCACCACCAGCGGGCCCGCGCACGCCCCCCGCCCGGCCTCGTCGACGCCGGCGACCGGGCCGAGACCGTGCCGGTACAGCGTGCCCTCCAACGTCCAGGTGCCGGCCGAGCGCCGGACCACGGCGCGGGCCGGGCGCCACTGCGGCGGAAGTGCCGCAGAGGGGGGGCGGACGCGCCGCGAATGCGCCACGTCGGGTCGGACCGGCACGAGAGCCCCCGGTCAGCGGCGCCGCCGCGGGGGCGGCGTCCGTCGGGACGGCAGGAAGCCCGTCACCTCGTCCATCCAGCGTGATCGTCGACGCCTGGCCGCGGCCAGCGGCAGCGTACCGAGGAGGCCGAGGGCCAGTGGCGTCCCCGAAACCGGCGACTGCCCTGTCGCCGCCATGGCGACGGCCGCGGCCTGCGGATCGGGGTAGGCGATCCAGCCGAACCGGGTGAGGGGCAGCACGATCAGGCGGGCCTGGCCGATGACGTTCTGCAGCGGGACCGGCCCGTGACCCGCCGCCCGTGAGTCCGACGAGTTGTTACGGCTGTCGCCCATCATCCACAGCTCTCCCTGGGGCACCGTGACGGGCCCGAAGGGCTGCTGCCGCGCCGGACCGGCCTCGGGCAGGTAGTAGATGTAGGGCTCGGCGAGCGGCTTGCCGTCGACCATGACCCGGTTGCGGGAGTCGCAGCAGGCCACCGTCTGACCGCCGACCGCGATGACCCGCTTGACGAAGTCCTTCTCGTCCGGTGGCGCGAGCCCGATCAGCGAACCGACCTGCTGCAGGCCGCGAACGAGCGCGTTGGCGGGCGGGGCGAGCTCCACCTCGCTGCGCCAGCTCGGCGGCCCGCGGAAGACCACGACATCACCCGGTCGGGGGTCGGAGAACCGGAAAGTGATCTTGTCGACGAGCACCCGGTCGTTGTTGCAGCCGGTACAGCCGTGCAGCGTGGTCTCCATCGAGCCCGACGGGATCACGTACACCTTGGCCAGGAACGTCTGGATGAGGAACGTGAGCAGCAACGCCACCGCGATGAGCAGCGGCAGCTCCTTCCAGAACGTCTTCCGGCGCCTGCGCCCGCTGCGTGTCTCCTTACTCTTCGTGTCACCGGCCGCCCTCTCGAACGAGGAGACGGAAAGCTCGTCGGGCGACTCGCCTGCCCTTCGCCGATGCCGACCGGGACCGGCGCCGTCGAGGGCGTCGCTACCGTCGTCCGTCTCGGGCGGTGGCGGGGCGGGCCGCGACCCGGGGCGCCCGGCACGCAGGACCGGCGGGGGGGCCGGGCGGCCGGCGCTGGGCGCAGCGGGGCGATCGGGCCTGGTCGGGCCGGGCTGCGCTGTTCCGGGCCGTACCGGGCCATCCGGGGCTGACCCGGGCTGTGCTGCCCCGGGCCGGGTCGTCCGAGACTGAGCCGGCCCGGGTCGGGCCGAGCCTGGTTGCGCTGACCAGGACCGGTTGCCCGACGGTGGCTGCGGGTGCGCCGGCTTTCCGTTGAGCGGCGGGGCTGACCTCCCGCTGTCGAACTGGCCCGGCCTTCCGTTGAAGGGGGGGCCCGGCCTTCCCATGCCTGGCTGTCCCG
>JBBSGM010000091.1:0-16158 GCA_038254065.1 Mycobacteriales bacterium
CTGCAGCAGTGCTGGCCGCGGCGCTGCTCTGTGCTCCGGGATCCGGTGCCGCCGGGCGGTTCGCCGCCCTGCGCGGGACGGGACAGGAGTGGCGCGGGTCCCTGCGCGCCCCGGGGACGATCTGGCTCCTGACGCTGGCGGCAGGTGTCGGCTTCACGGCGGCCGGAGTGGGCGGCGGTACTGCCACCATGCTCGTCACCTGGGTGTGGAGGCGGCGACGTGGCCACCGGCTGGACGAGCGCGCCGGCGCCACGGCCGCTGGTGAGCTGGCCGACGCGCTCGCGCGGATCTGTGACGAGCTGCGGGCCGGCGCCCATCCGGCCGCGGCGCTGGCCGGGGCCGAGGATGACGGCCCGCGGGCCCGCGCGGTCCTCGGTCCGGCCGCGACGGCCGCCCGGCTCGGCGACGACGTGCCCCCGGCGCTGGTCCGGGCCGGTTCCCACCCGGCGGTCGTCCGCGACGTGCGCCGCATCGCCGCCGCGTGGGCACTGGCCGACCGCCACGGCGTCCCGCTGGCGGAGCTCCTCGGCGGTGTGCTCACCGACCTTCGGTGGCGGTCGGGATTCGCCGACCGGCTACGCGCCGAGCTGGCCGGACCACGCGCCACGGCGACCGTGCTGACCGCGTTGCCGCTGCTCGGACTCGGCCTCGGCCAACTGCTCGGCGCTCATCCGCTGGCCGTCCTGCGCTCGGGCGTACCGGGGCAGGTCCTGCTCGTCGTCGGGGTCGGGCTCGCCGCGGTGGGGGTGCTGTGGACGGAGCACATCCTGCGTGCGGCGGTGCCGCGGTGAGTGCCGCCATCCCCGGCAGCGCGCTGGCGTCCGTGCTGCTGGGAGCCACGCTGCTGACCGGCGGCGCCCGGCCCGGGTCCGGCCGGTTGTCGGCACTCACCGCCCGAGCTGACGACACCGCGGCCGGGCCGGTGGACGTCCTGCGAGGAACGTGGACGGCGGTCGCCGGGCTGGCGGTGGCCGTCCTGGGCTGGGTCGCGGTCACGGGCGTCACCGGCGCGGTGCTCGGTGCCGTCGGCGGGCTGACGGCGGTGGTGGCAGCCCGCAGGTTCGCCGCCCGCCCGAAGGACGACGACCACGACGGAGCCGCGCTGGCCGGCGGCTGGGAGCTGCTCGGCGTGTGCCTGGAGGTCGGGCTGCCCGTGCCGGTCGCCGTGCAGGCGGCCGCCGAGCGGCTCACCGGGAGGGCGGGAGCCGAGCTGCGCCGGGTGGCCGGGCTGCTCGAGCTCGGCGCCGACCCGGCACAAGCGTGGCGTGACGCCGACACCGTGCCCGCGTTGAGCCCTTTCGGCCGAGCAGCCCGCCGGTCGGCCGCCACCGGGGCGGCGCTCGCCCAGGTCGCCAGGGCGGAGGCCGTCCGGCTGCGGGCAGAGCTGGTCGACACCGCCCAGACGCGGGCCCAACGGGCAGCGGTGTTGATCACCGCTCCGCTCGGCCTGTGCTTCCTACCTGCGTTCGTCGTCCTCGGTATCGCCCCGGTCGTGATCGGGCTCGCCGGTGACGCCCTCGCGCAATGGTGACCTCGCACGTCCGACGAGAAGGAGAACCAGATGTCCGGACCCACCACGCACTCGCGCAGTCCGAAGTCGACTGCGTCCACAGCAGGACGGGCTGCAACGGTGCGAAACCGGTTGCGCGGACTGCACGCCGAGGACGGGATGTCCACCGTCGAGTACGCGATCGGCACCATTGCCGCCGCCGCGTTCGCCGCCGTGTTGTACACCGTCGTCAGCGGTGACTCGGTGGTGGCGGCGCTGACCGCGCTCGTGCAGCGTGCACTGTCGGTGACGTTCTGATGCCCCACCGGCCCGATCGGGGTGCCGTCACCGTGGAGGCGGCGATCGCACTCGGCACGCTCACCGTGGTGACGGTCACCGCGCTCGGCTCGATCGCCACCGTCGCCTCGTCCGTGCGCTGCATCGACGCGGCCCGCGAGTTCGCCCGGCTGGCCGCCCGCGGAGAGCCGGATCGGGGCCGTACGGTTGCCATGCAGCTGGCTCCGGCGGCCGCGCAGGTGGATCTCACAGTCGTGGACGACGAGGTCACCGCAGACGTCAGTGCTGCCCCGATCGGGCTGCTGCCGCTGCGCGTCAGCGGACGCGCGGTGTCCGTCCTCGAACCGGGCGCCGCCGGTGCGGCCCCGCTGCCGCGTCCGGCGGGGCCGTCGTGACCGCCCATGGCGCGGCGGGTTCGATCCGTCCTGATGACCGCACCAGCAGGACGCCCCATCCCGGTCCACCCGACGCCGGCGTCGCGACCGTGTGGGCCGCGGTCGGGGTCGTGGTCCTGCTCGGGCTGATGACGGCCGGGCTCGATCTGGGTGCCGCGGTCGCAGCTCGACACCGGGCAGCGGCTGCCGCCGATCTCGCTGCCCTCGCCGCGGCCGGGAACGCCGTGCACGGTGCGGAGGTCGCGTGCGGACGGGCGCGGCACGTCGCCGTGCGGATGGACGGCGCGGTGACGCTCTGCACGGTGGCCGGCTGGGAGGCGTTTGTGGAGGTGACCGTCAGTCCGTCCCTGCGCCTCCTCGGTCTGGGACAGGCCAGGGCGCGGGCGCGGGCCGGGCCGGTCGACGCCGACCCGACGCCCGCGGAGCTCCCGGCAGAGCGCTCCGGACTGCGACCCACCGCCGGGCCACGGGCGCCGCCATCCGACCACGCCGTTCCGGGAGAACAGGGAAGCCGGCCCACCGCCGGCCGCCGGCTGGCCAAGGTCGGCCGATCTCCCACTGGCCGACCTTCGACTGCCGATGAACGGTCGGCAATGTCAGGTGAACGGGCGGTGCGGCGAACTCGGAGAGCGAGAACCAGATCATCCGACCGTGCTGTGGCCGACCAGCCCGTTGGGCCGCACTCGCCGTTGCCGCAGCACCGATCGGCGACGGTGGCTGGTCATAGGTCGCGATCACGGGCCTACTTGTAGTGGTTCGACGGGCCCGGCCCCGGTCGGTCCGAAGATCACGAGCACGCTCCCCGGACTGCGGTGGAGCCGGGGCCCGGATGACGCCGATCCCCTCCGGCTCCACCGCATCCTGACCGCCGCAGGCCGGCCCTGACCCCCGTGGGCCGGTCGGCGGCGGTCACATCCGGACGGTCGCCTTTCAGTGCGGCCACATCCAGAGCAACACATCCAGAGCAAACACATCCGGAGCAACCGATCAGCACCCTGGCGCGATCCGCAGCGCCCGCGTGACGAGGTCCAGCACCGCGATCCCACCTGCCTTGTCCAGCGGCGCGTTCCCACTGCCGCACTTCGGCGACTGGACGCAGGACGGGCACCCGGTCCGGCACTCACAGCCCTGGATCGCCTCCCGGGTCGCGGTCAGCCAGGCGGCGAGCACGGCGTGTCCCCGCTCGGCCAGCCCCGCGCCACCCGGATGCCCGTCGTGGACAAAGACGGTCGGGAGCCGGGTCTGCTCATGCAGCGGCGTCGACATCCCGCCGACGTCCCACCGGTCGCAGATCGCGAACAACGGGAGCAGCCCGATCGCCGCGTGCTCGGCCGCATGCAATGCCCCCGCCGCCCGCGCGGGCCCTAGGCTCACGTCGGCCAGCACGCCCTCGTCGATGGTGTACCAGACCGCCCGGGTCCTCAGTGCCTGCACCGGCATGTCCAGGGGCACCGTCGCCACCACGACGCCGTCCGGCCCGCGCCGCTGGTAGGCGACCACCTGGCTGCTCACCGTCACGTCGCCGAAGCACACCTCCACCGGACCGTGCCGGCGCCTGCTGTGCACCGAGGTGATCGCGACGTCGGCGGTGGAGCGGGCGCCGGTGCGCCAGTCCGGTGACTCGGGGCGGACCAGCGCCACCCCGGCGCCGAGGTCGAGCGCCTCCACGACGTAGCTGTCCCCCCGGTGCAGGTAGACCGCACCAGGGTGCGCGGTCGCGGGTGCCGACGCCGCCTCGACGGTGCCCAACATCCGTCCGGTGCCACCCTCGACCAGCGCCACCTGGCCGAGCCCGGATCCGCGAATGTCGACCGTCGCAGCAGGCCGCTCCCGGGTCGAGGGCCAGAACCAGCCCGCGGGCCTGCGGCGCAGCACGCCGTCGGCGACGAGCTCGTCGAGCACCGCTGTGGCCGGCGGACCGCCGAACACGCGCTCGACGTCGTCCGCGGTCAGCGGCAACTCGGCCGCGGCGCAGGCCAGCTGCGGGGCGAGCACATACGGGTTGGCCGGGTCGAGGACGCAGCTCTCCACCGGCGCCCCGAGCAGGGCCTGCGGGTGATGCACGAGATAGGTGTCCAGTGGGTCGTCGCGGGCGACCAGAACCACGAGCGCCTCGTCGCGCGCCCGGCCGGCCCGCCCGGCCTGCTGCCAGAACGACGCCCGGGTGCCGGGGAAGCCCGCCACCACCACGGCGTCCAGGCCGGCGATGTCGACGCCGAGCTCGAGCGCGTTGGTCGTCGCGACACCGAGCAGCTCGCCGCCGGCCAACGCCACCTCCACGCCGCGACGCTCCTCGGGCAGATAGCCGCCGCGGTAGGCCGCGATCCGCCCGACCAGCTCCGGAGCGATCTCGGCGACCACCCGCTGCGCACCGAGGGCGAGGAGCTCAGCACCGCGCCGGGACCGGACGAACGCCAGCGTGTGGGCACCCTCGACCACCAGGTCAGCGAGTATCCGGGCGGATTCGGCCCCGGCCGACCTGCGCACCGGGGCGCCGTTCTCCCCGGCGAGCTCCGGCAGCAGGGGCGGCTCCCACAACGCGATGGTGCGCCCCGCGCTCGGCGACCCGTCCTCGGTGACCGCGACGACATCGCGGCCGATGAGCCGCGCGGCGAACGCCGCGGGATCGGCGACCGTCGCCGAGGCGAGCACGATCGTCGGCCGGGCCCCGTAACGGGCGGCCACCCGTAGCAGCCTGCGCACCACCAGCGCGACGTGCGACCCGAACACTCCCCGGTAGGTGTGACACTCGTCGAGCACCACGTAGCTCAGGCGCCGCAGGAATGCGGCGAACCGGCCGTGGCGGGGCAGCATCGAGCGGTGCAGCATGTCGGGGTTGCTGAAGATCCACCTGGCGTGTCTGCTGGCCCAGTCGCGCTCGTCGGGTGCGGTGTCGCCGTCGAACGCGGCAGCGCGCACGTCGGGCAGGCCGAGCGCGCCCAGCGCGCGGAGCTGGTCGGCGGCGAGCGCCTTGGTCGGCGACAGGTAGAGCGCCGTCGCCAGCGGGTCGGTGGCGAACCGGGACAACACCGGCAGCTGGTAGACCAGCGACTTGCCCGACGCGGTACCCGTGGCCACCAGCACGTCCCGGCCCGTGTGCGCGAGCTCGGCGCCGCGGGCCTGGTGGCTCCACGGGGTGGCCACCCCGGCCCCACGCAGTGCGTCGACGACCGAACCGGGCACCCAGGACGGCCAGTCCACCGGCCGGCCGGGCCGCGGCGGCAACCGCACGGCGTGCCGGAGCGGCCAGTCGGGGACGGTTGCGGGGGCGGTGGCATTCCCGCCGTGCGCGTCCGACCCGGTGCCCGGCCCCTCGAACCGCACCCGGTCCGGGTCCACCCCCGACCCGGCCAGCACCCGCCGCAGCAACTGCTCGCCACGCCCGCGGACGGGCTGCGCACAGGTCCCGCTCATCGCCCTTCCTCGCCGGTGTCCGGTCGGCACCGCATGCCGGCGCTGCGTCGCCGGCCGCGTCAGGTACGGCAGGTCGGCTGAGCCGGAGAGCACCAATCTTGACCGGATCGTTATCGGATGTTCGACCTCACCGGCCGCTGCCGGACGAGCCGAGGCAGACTTCTACACTGCAGCCGCACGCACCTTGTCTACCAGCGGTGACGGGTGCGGTCGACGCCAGGGACGCTGTCACGTGCCCTGGCTGGAGAGCTCCATCGAACCAGGAGGACGGATGTCCGTGTCCACCCTCGCCGAGGGCATCACGCTCGGAGCGAATGACCGCATCGTCGTGGGTGTGGTCGCGGTGGTCGCCCTCGCTGCCCTGGCCATCGGCTATGTCCTGCTCCGGGAGGTGCTCGCCGCGGGCGAGGGCACCCTGAAGATGCAGGAGATCGGTCGAGCGGTCCAGGAAGGCGCCGCGGCGTACCTCAACCGCCAGTTCCGCACGCTCGCGATCTTCGTCGTCATCGTGTTCGCCCTGTTGTTCGCCCTCCCCGCGGACGACTCCGGCGAGCGCATCGGGCGCTCCATGTTCTTCATCGTCGGCGCGGTGTTCTCCGCGACCATCGGCTATGTGGGCATGTGGCTGGCCACCCGCGCCAACATCCGGGTCGCGTCGGCGGCCCGTGAGCCGCGCGGCCGCGAGAAGGCCACCCGAATCGCTTTCCGCACCGGTGGCGCCGTCGGCATGTTCACCGTCGGCCTCGGCCTGTTCGGCGCCGCGGTGGTCGTGCTGGCCTACGCGGGCCAGGCACCCAAGGTACTGGAGGGGTTCGGCTTCGGCGCCGCGCTGCTCGCGATGTTCATGCGGGTCGGCGGCGGCATCTTCACCAAGGCCGCCGACGTGGGCGCGGACCTGGTCGGCAAGGTCGAGCAGGGCATTCCCGAGGACGACCCGCGCAACGCGGCCACCATCGCCGACAACGTGGGCGACAACGTGGGCGACTGCGCCGGCATGGCCGCGGACCTGTTCGAGTCCTACGCCGTCACGCTGGTCGCCGCCTTGATCCTCGGCTCCGCCGCGTTCGGACTGCAGGGTCTGCTGTTCCCGCTGATCGTGCCCGCCATCGGCGTGGTCACCGCGGTCATCGGCGTGTACGTCACCCGCACCCGCGAGGGCGAGGGCAGCCTCACGACGATCAACCGCAGCTTCTACATCTCGGCGGTCATCTCCGCGGTGCTGTGTGTGGCGGCCGCCTATCTCTACCTGCCTGGCACCTTCAGCGCACTCGGCAACGGGGCGGGCGGGAACGGCCCGACCGACACCAGTGTGCTCACCCTCACCTCGGACCCGCGCCTGGTCGCGTCGGTGGCCGTGATCATCGGAATCGTGCTCGCCGGCATCATCCTGAAGCTGACCGGCTACTTCACCGGCACCGAGGACAAGCCGGTCCGCACCGTCGGCGAGGCGTCGCGGACGGGTTCCGCGACGGTCATCCTGGCCGGCATCTCGATCGGCTTCGAGTCCGCGGTCTACACGGCGCTGGTCATCGCCGCCGCGGTGTACGGGGCGTTCCTGCTGTCCGGCTCGGTCGTGGTCTCGCTGTTCGCGGTGGCCCTGGCCGGAACCGGACTGCTCACCACGGTCGGCGTCATCGTCGCGATGGACACCTTCGGTCCGGTCTCGGACAACGCCCAGGGCATCGCGGAGATGTCCGGCGACGTCGAGGGCGCCGGGGTGGACATCCTCACCGAGCTCGACGCGGTCGGGAACACCACGAAGGCGATCACCAAGGGCATCGCGATCGCGACCGCCGTGCTCGCCGCGACCGCACTGTTCGGGTCCTACCGCGACGCCATCCGGTCGGCGGCCAAGACCCTCGACCTCAACGCGGTCTTCAACGTCTCGGCCCCGAACATCCTCGTCGGAGTGATCATCGGCGGGTCGGTGGTGTTCATGTTCTCCGGCTTGGCGATCAACGCCGTGACCCGCGCCGCCGGTGCCATCGTGTTCGAGGTGCGCCGCCAGTTCCGGGACAACCCGGGGATCATGGAAGGCACCGTCCGGCCCGAGTACGGCCGGGTGGTCGACATCTGCACCCGCGACTCGCTGCGCGAGCTGGCCACCCCCGGGCTGCTGGCGATCTTCGCCCCGATCGCGGTCGGCTTCGGCCTCGGCGTCGGTCCGCTGGCCGGCTACCTGGCGGGCGCCATCGCCACCGGCGTCCTGATGGCAATCTTCCTCGCGAACTCCGGCGGCGCCTGGGACAACGCGAAGAAGCTGGTCGAGGACGGCAACCACGGCGGCAAGGGGTCGCCCGCCCACGAGGCGACGATCATTGGCGACACCGTCGGCGACCCCTTCAAGGACACCGCCGGTCCGTCGATCAACCCGCTGATCAAGGTGATGAACCTGGTCGCCGTGTTGATCGCGCCGGCCATCGTGGCCTTCTCGGTGGGCGACAACGCCTCAGCACCGATCCGCATCACCATCGCGTTGGTGGCCGTCGCGATCATCGTGGTGGCCGTCGTGATCTCCAAGCGGCGCTCCACCGCGATCGCCGACACCCCCGTCCAAGAGAAGGTCGGCTGACCGGCCGTACCTGCGTCTCGGCAGGCCGCCCGTCCCCTCGCGGGCGGCCTCCGTCGTACCGGGGTGCTCCAGTAGGGTCCGCCGGCACGGCGCCGCGGACGTGGCGAGGAGAGGTTCGCGATGAGAGTTCCCCGCTCGCTCGGCGCGCTTGGCGCCGTGCTGGCGGTGTTGCTCGCCGGGTGCGGGCGCGCCGACGGCGATGCCGGCGCCTGGGCGGACAAGGTCTGTGGCGCGATGCTCGGCTTCCGGGACGGGATCTCCGCGGCCGCGCCGCGTGCCGCCGCCACCGACCCGACGAGCCGAGCCCGCCAGCTCAGCGACTTCACCGGCAACGCCCTCGCCGCGGTCAAGGCTGCCCGCAACGACCTGGACGCGGCGGGCGCCGCACCCGTCGAGGGTGGTACTGACGTCATCGCCACCCTCACCGAGCGGATGACCCGGATCCAGACCGCGTTCGCCACCGCCAAGGCGCAGGTCGACGCCGTCAACCCGGCGGACCCAGGGGCAGACGCCGCCCTGCTCGCGGCGGTGTCGCCGCTGCAGAGCCTCACCAACCTCCCCGACCCCGCGGCAGCTCTCGCGGCCAACCCCGACCTGCGCGCGGCCGTGGACGCCGCCCCACGTTGCCAGCAGCTGCGCGGCAGCGGCGAAAGCATCGGCCGCTGATCGCCGAGCCAAGGCCCGGCGCCGCGCCACGCTGCGCCAGGCACACTGTGTTCATGCCCACCAGCGTCCGCCCCGCCCGCTTCGATGCCGTCCTCGGGACCGCGCTCGGAGTGGTTCTCCTTGCCGCCGGCTGCGCCACAACGGTGCCGGGACCAGCGGCCCCCACGTCATCGCAGCAGGTTCCGGCGTCCCCACAGTCCGTCGCCTGGGCCGACAGCGTCTGCGGCGCGATCCTGCGGTTCACCGACGCCGTGACCGCACCGCCGAAGCTCGACGCCTCGACCCCGGCAGATGCGGTCCGTGGAGTGACGGGCTTCCTCGGCACCGCCAGCACCGGGCTGCAGGGCTCGATCGAGTCTCTCGGCCAGGTCGGGCCGTCCCCGGTCCAGGGCGGCGACGCCGTCGTGCAGAACCTCAGCGCCACCCTGACCACGGTGAAAACGTCGTTCGACGCCGCACGCAGCCGGCTCGCCGCGGTCAACCTGAACGATCCGCAGGCGCTGGCGACGGCGCTGCCCGAGGCGTTGACGCCACTTGGGCAGCTGGCCAGGGTGACGGACCTGGGAGCCGGGCTGCAGGCGAACCCGGAGCTCGAACGTGCCGCGGACCAGGCGCCGAAGTGCCAACAGGTGCGCGCCGGTGCCCATTGAGTCGCGCGGGTGCACTGTGGGACCACACCGCGCCAACTCGAGTCCCGATAGGCGCGTTGTGGTCCCACAGTGCACTGACAAGCATGGGTCGCAGGCTTGACGGGTTGGTTACGCTCCCGCTCGTCGGGTCCACTCCTGGCGTGCCGAATGCACAATGTCGGGGCAGTGTGCGAACGTGATGAGCCACGGAGCTCCGCGAGCAGCGGTGCGCCGGCGACGATGGAGTAGGACCACGGTGGCAACCCGAACGACGAGCCCGAGCAGCGACGTCCGCACCCCGGCGGGCGGGAGCCGGCGCAACGGCACCCCCACCGCGACCGAGGCGGGTCGCCCGACTCGTCGGCTGGTGATCGTCGAGTCGCCGACCAAGGCGCGGAAGATCGCACCGTACCTGGGCAACGACTATGTCGTGGAGTCCTCCGTCGGGCACATCCGGGATCTGCCCCGTGGCGCGGCCGATGTGCCCGCCAAGTACAAGGGTGAGTCCTGGGCCCGGCTCGGCGTCGACGTCGACCACGCCTTCGCCCCTCTCTACATCGTGACCCCGGAGAAGCGGGGAAAGGTCGCCGAGCTCCGGGACGCGCTCAAGGGTGTCGACGAGCTCCTCCTCGCGACGGACCCCGACCGGGAGGGCGAGGCCATCGCCTGGCACCTGCTCGACACCCTCAAACCCAAGGTCCCGGTCCGCCGGATGGTCTTCCACGAGATCACCGAGCCGGCCATCCGGGCGGCCGCGGAGAACCTGCGCGACCTCGACCAGGACCTTGTCGACGCCCAGGAGACCCGGCGCATCCTTGACCGGCTCTACGGCTACGAGGTCTCGCCGGTGCTGTGGAAGAAGGTCATGCCGAAGCTGTCGGCGGGCCGGGTGCAGTCCGTGGCGACGCGGCTGATCGTGCAGCGCGAGCGGGAGCGGATGGCGTTCGTCCCCGCCGGCTACTGGGACATCGCCGCCAACCTCGACGCGGGCGCCGAGGTGAGCCCGCGGACCTTCGGCGCCCGCCTGGTGACCGTGGACGGTGTGAAGGTCGCCACCGGACGCGACTTCGGTGCGGACGGGCGGCTGCGGATCTCCGACGGCACCGTCCACGCCTTCGACGAGGCGAGTGCCCGCCGGCTGGCCGAGGCGCTCGACGGCCGGGACATGACCGTGTCGAGTGTCGAGTCGAAGCCCTACACCCGCAAGCCCTACCCGCCGTTCATGACCTCGACGCTGCAGCAGGAGGCCGGGCGCAAGCTGCGGTTCACCGCGGAGCGCACCATGCGCACTGCGCAGCGGCTCTACGAGAACGGCCACATCACCTACATGCGTACCGACTCGACGACGCTGTCCCCGAGCGCCATCGACGCCGCCCGCACGCAGGCCCGTGAGCTCTACGGCGAGGTCTACGTCTCGCCGTCGCCGCGGCAGTACACCCGCAAGGTGAAGAACGCCCAGGAGGCGCACGAGGCGATCCGCCCCAGCGGCGAGGTCTTCCGGACGCCGGGACAGCTCGGCAAGGAGATCGACGGCGACGACTTCCGGCTCTACGAGCTCATCTGGCAGCGCACGGTGGCCTCGCAGATGGCCGACGCGCGGGGCACCACCATGAGCGTGCGGGTCACCGGCACCGCCGCCACCGGTGAGGAGGCGGTGTTCGCCGCGTCCGGGCGCACGATCACGTTCGCCGGGTTCCTCAAGGCCTACGTCGAGACCGTCGACGACCAGACGGGCGGCGAGGCCGACGATGCCGAATCGCGGCTGCCCGAGCTCACGCAGGGCCAGGCCGTCACGGCCACCGCGCTCGACCCGGAGGGGCACTCCACCAACCCGCCCGCGCGTTTCACCGAGCCGAGCCTGGTCAAGCGGCTGGAGGAGCTGGGGATCGGGCGGCCCTCGACCTACGCGTCGATCATCAAGACGATCCAGGACCGGGGCTACGTCTGGAAGAAGGGCAGCGCGCTGGTGCCGTCCTGGATCGCGTTCTCCGTGATCGGGCTGCTCGAGCACCACTTCGGCCGGCTCGTCGACTACGACTTCACCGCGGCGATGGAGGACGAGCTCGACGCGATCGCCGCCGGCTCCCAGGCCCGCACCGACTGGTTGTCCGGCTTCTACTTCGGTGCCGAGCAGGGCAGCGAGGGTTCGGTCGCCAGGGCGGGCGGACTGAAGAAACTGGTCGGGTTGAACCTGGAGGAGATCGACGCCCGCGAGATCAACTCCATCCCGCTGGTGTTCGACGGCGTGGTGGTCCGGGTCGGGCGCTACGGTCCGTACCTGGAGCGCCTCGTGGACGGCACGTCGCAGCGGGCCAACCTGCCCGAGGACCTGCCGCCCGACGAGCTCACCGCGGAGGTCGCCGAGATGCTGTTCTCGGTGCCGCAGGAGGGTCGTTCGCTGGGCACCGACCCGACGACCGGGCACGAGATCGTGGCGAAGGACGGCCGTTTCGGGCCCTACGTCACCGAACTGCTGCCCGAGCCGGCGCAGGTGCAGCCGAGTGGGACGAAGAAGAAGCCCGCCAAGCCGAAACCGCGCACCGGCTCGCTGCTCAGGTCGATGTCGCTCGACACCGTCACCCTCGACGACGCGCTCACCCTACTGACCCTGCCGAGGCTGGTCGGGACCGACCCGCAAAGCGGCGAGCAGATCACCGCGCAGAACGGTCGCTACGGACCGTATCTCAAGAAGGGCACCGACTCGCGCTCGCTGGCCCGCGAGGACCAGCTGTTCACGGTCACCCTCGAGGAGGCACTGGAGATCTACGCACAGCCCAAGGCGCGCGGCCGCCAGTCCGCCGCGGCCGCCCCGCCGTTGCGCGAGCTCGGACCGGACAGCGCGACCGGCAAGCCGATGGTGATCAGGGACGGCCGGTTCGGGCCCTACGTCACCGACGGCGAGACCAACGCTTCGCTGCGCAAGGGCGACAGCGTCGAAGAACTCACCGACGAGCGGGCCGTGGAGCTGCTGGCCGAGCGCCGAGCCAAGGTGCCGACGAAGAAGGTGCCGGTGACGAAGAAGGCTCCGGCGAAGTCGGCGGCGGCGCGGAGGAAGGCTCCGACGACGTAGCTGAGCTCAGCCCGGGCCGAGCAGCTTCTTCACCGCCGCAGCCACCCGCCCACCCTCGGCCCTGCCCTGGGCCGCGGCGGTGGCCTTCTTCATGACCTGGCCCAGCTGACGCGCTCCGGGCTGCTGGCCGGTCTCGCCGGCAACCTCGGCGACGGCTCGACGGGCGAGCTCGACAAGGTCGTCATCGGACAGCTGCCGGGGCAGGTAGCGGGCCAGCACCTCGCCCTCGGCGCGTTCCTGGGCAGCCAGCTGCTCCCGGCCCGCGCCGGCGAACGCCTCGGCCGACTCGGCGCGCTTCTTGGCCTCCTTGGAGATGACCTTGAGTACCTCGCCGTCATCGAGCTGGCGGGCCCGGGTGCCGGCGACCTCGGCGTTGCCGATGGCGGTGAGCGTCAGCCGCAGGGTGGACTTCACCAGCTCGTCACGCGCCTTGATGGCGTCGGTGAGATCGGCGCGAAGCTGCTCCTTCAACGTGGCCACGACGCGCAACGCTACCCTGCCCCGGTGAATGGCTGGGCTCGACTGGCACTCGGCGCGACCACGACAGCGGCGGCGACGGTCGCGTACGCGGCGGGCGTCGAGCTGCGCCGCTGGACGCTGCGCGAGGTGACCCTGCCGGTGCTCGCGGCGGGCACCCGGCCGTTGCGCATCCTGCACATCTCGGATCTGCACCTGACGCCCGGCCAGGTGGGCAAGCAACGTTGGGTGTCCACACTTGCCGAGCTGGAACCCGACCTCGTCGTCGACACCGGGGACAACCTGGCCGATCCACGTGCCGTCCCAAGCGTGCTCGCCGCGCTGGGCCCGCTGCTGGAGCGGCCGGGGCTGTTCGTGTTCGGCAGCAACGACTACTTCGGGCCCACGCCGAAGAACCCGCTGCGCTACCTGCGTCCCGGCAAGCGCCGGGTGCCTCGCGAGCTACTGCCATGGCGGGACCTGCGCGCCGCGTTCGTCGAGCACGGCTGGGTGGACGCCACGCACACCCGCGCCACACTCGACGTCGACGGGATCGCGGTCGCAGTAGCCGGCGTCGACGACCCACACCTGGGTCTGGACCGCTACGAGCGCGTCGCCGGGCGTCCCGCCGGGACGCCCGCGCTCCGGCTCGGGCTGACCCACTCCCCGGAGCCGCGGGTGCTCGACCGGTTCGCCGCCGACGGCTATGACCTCGTGCTCGCCGGGCACACCCACGGCGGGCAGGTGCGGCTGCCGGGAGTGGGCGCGCTGGTCACCAACTGCGGACTCGACCGGTCCCGGGCCCGCGGAGCGTCGCTCTGGGGCGCCCACACCTGGCTGCACGTCTCGGCCGGGTTGGGCACCTCACCGTTCACGCCGGTACGGTTCGCCTGCCCACCGGAGGCGGGACTGCTGACCCTGGTGCCCCGAACGACCGCCACACACGCGGGTGGCGCCACCCGCCCGTCGACTGCGGTCGATGTCGGCTAGACTTCTGTCCGGCACCGGGAAGCCGGCAGGCCATCGGGGTGTGGCGCAGCTTGGTAGCGCGCTTCGTTCGGGACGAAGAGGTCGCAGGTTCAAATCCTGTCACCCCGACCAACAAACCGCCTGGTCAGAGCTCCGGAGAGAGCTTCCCGCCAGGCTGTTGGGCATTGCGGGTCCAGCTCCCGGAGCATTCCCGGAGCCTCACCTCACACCGGAGCTCAAGCAGGCGCGTCGCCGTCCCCCTCCGAGTCCTCGTCGTCGGGATCGCTGAGCGCTTGTAGGATGCGGTCACTGTTGTCGGTGCGCCGGGTGTAGAGGTCCAGTGTCGTGGCGGAGCGTTCGTGTCCCATGACGCGCTGCACCATGTTCGGCGGGACCCCATCGTCAACCAGCCAGGTGGCGTAGGAGTGCCTCAGGTCGTGATACCGCAGCCCACCTGCCTGGTGACGTGCGACGTGGTTTACCGCGGCGGTCTCGCTGCGAAGCCGCTCGGTGTGCTTAACCCCGGCCACATCACTCCACTGTGCCCTGAACCAGCCGCCCTCGACCGCCACCACCGCCCCGAGCAGCCCAGCGCGGACGAGCGCGGGACGCCAGACCCTCGACCGGAACAGGGTGCGTCGCAGCGGGGCGCCAACCTCGTTGGCGAAGATCGGAGCGTTGTCCTCGCCAGGCCAGCGGGCCAGATGCGCAGCAATGACCGACACCAGCCATCCGGGAACCGGGATCGTGCGGCGCCCAGCGGCGGACTTGGGGAACGCCTTGAACGAGGTGCGCCCGCTGACCTCGATTACGGTGCGGATCACCGAGAGCCGCGCGTCGGGCAGGTCGAGCGCGTCGACCCGTAGACCGGCGGCCTCACCCCACCGGAGCCCGGCCCCGGCCGCGGTGGCGACGATCCCGCGGTAGCGGTCGGGCACGACGGGCAGCAGCCGGCTACGCAGGTCGGCCCGGCTGATGATCCGCTCGTCGGTGTCGCGAGTCCGGGTCCGAGGCGCACGGATCTCCTCGGCTGGGTTGAACGGGATCAGCCGGTTACGTACCGCGGAGCGCAGCACCGCTGAGGCCAGCCGCAGTGCCTCGGTCACGGTCGCCCGCGAGCGCCGCTTACCCAGCTCGGTCACCCACGCTTGGAGGCCGAGGTCGTCGATCTTCCCGAGTGGCACCACGCCCCACCGCGGCAGCACATGGGTGCGCATGACCGAGCGATCCCGCGCCGCGGTGGTGATCTCGGTGTTCCATACCGCCATCCACTTGGCTGCGTGCTCGCCGAACAGCACTCGTCCAGCATTCGGCGACACATACGCCCCGCGGGTCTTGGAGGTCTCCATCCCGGCGAGGAACATCGTAGCGTCCTTCTTGACCCGAAACGTCTTGGACCGCTGCCGCCCTGCCGGGTCTCGGAAGTACGCCCGGTAGTGGCCCTCGGGGGTCTTGTCGACGAACCCCATCACGCCACCGCCCGCGGAAGCTCGCTCACCGCGCTGACCTCGGTACCGTCGAGCCAGGCGTGGAACCGCTTGCGGGGCACCAGCCAGCGACGTCCTACCCGAGTGGCCGGGATCGACCCGTTGCGGACGCTGGCATAGGCCACGCCCCGGGCGACGCCCAGCAGGGCCGCGACCTGCTCGACGCTGTAGGTCAACGACTCCGTCGCGGTGCCGCTGGTGTCGGTGCTGCTCATGCTGCGCTCTCCTGCCGGTTGCTCGTGTGTCGGTGCTGGTGGTTGCGTTCCGCGATGGCCACAGCCAGCTCTCGTTCGGCGTGGTTGCGGTGTCCGATGCCGACCAAGCGCCAGTCGTTCATGACGGTCACCGAATCGAGCTCGGCGGCGGTGGTGTTCGGGTCGTCGGTGTCGCGCCCGAGCTGGGCGAGGGTCTCACCCAGCTGCCAGGTGCGCCGCTCGCCGCGGATCGCGCCGAAGGTGGTGGAGTAGAGCTTCGACTTCGTCAGGAAGTGCCCGCGGAAGCCGAGCATGTGCGCCCACTTGCGCAGGTTCAGCTCCGCGTACTGGGCCAGCCCGCCCAGCGTCCAGACGGTGTCGATGATCCGGCGGTGGTGCGCGGTGAGGTCGAGGTGCTCGACGTGGGCGAGGTCGCGGATCGGGCGGTCGGGTCCCTCGGATTTGCCGGTGCCTTTGGTGGAGTACTTCGCGATGTAGCCGGCCAGCGCGGCGTCGCTGA
>JBBSGM010000092.1:0-16103 GCA_038254065.1 Mycobacteriales bacterium
CCACCGATCTCACCGTCCGCCAAACCCTCACCCGTGGTGGCCCGCAGGTAGAACTCCGCCTCCAGGTACTCCAGGTTCAGCGCGAAGTTCAACACCGCACCATCACTGGGACCCTTCCCCGCAGCGCAGGCGTCGCCACCGTGGGAGTCCCCCGCGAACGCGGTACCCGCACCCAACACACCCACACCGGCCACACCCAGGCCCGTCATACCCGCGGCACGAAGGAAACGCCGGCGGTCCACCGCGTCCTCCGCACTACGACCGATGGCGTTCTTCACAAACGCCTCATTGAACCCCTCGAACATCTGTGTCTCCTCGATCCGTGTGATGTCGCCGGGCCCGGTGCCCCACCCGAGCCACAGCAGGGAGCAAACGATGGAACGGAAGGCTGCGACCCCTGACGACTGTCGCTATTGCCTTAACGTGGCACCAGATGTTCAGGTGCGGTACCGAACGGGTGGTGTCGGAGCCGCGCAGGAGGGTGATCAGGGCAGAAGGGTGAAGGCCGGGATGTGGCGTGGCTGGACCGCGGTGAAGGGCCTGCGGTCGAGAGTGGCCACGGTGGTGACGGCGAGCCGTTCGGCGGCGGCGATGACCGACGCGTGGACCGCGCCGAGAGGTGGCTCGGCGTTCGTGTCGATCAACGCGATGATCCGGGCGAGGTCGCCGGCCGACGAGTCGACGAGAGTGAACAACCCCGCGTGGACGTCAGCCAGGAACGCCACCTCGGCTCGCAGGCTGCGTCGCACCTCGAGAAGCTGGCAGACCGCGGTGAGGACCTGGACCGGCAGCAACGGCGGATCGGCGTTGCCGGCAAGCAGGGCCGTGCACCGGGCGTGGTCGACGTCACCGTCGTTGAGCAGCGCCACGACCGGCCCGGTGTCAACGATCAGCACCGGGCCGCGCCGTCCCGGGACGGCGGCCCGGCGGCTCGCAGGTCGGTCCGCAGCGGACTCCCCACGCGTCGGGCCAGGTCGGGTTCGGCCACGAGCGTGCCGACGCAGCTGAACGCACGTTCCCGAACCGGTGTCCGGCCGACCGCCGACCGTTGCGCCCACCCGTCCTGATGGCGGCCTGGTTCGGTGATGCCGGTCCGGACGCTCGAAGCGGCACCGGCACGGACCCGCGGGACAGCGCAGGGGGTGCTGGTCGGGATCCCCGTGGGACGCCGGTGCGCGCCCGCTGCCGTCGCGGGTTCGGCAGCTGCCTCATGTTCGGCGCCGACGAGCCTGCCGCCCTGCACGGTCACCGCGATCACCAGCACCGCGGCGGCCAGGATGACGTCCTTGAGTACGTACTGGCCCTCCAGCGTGGGGCCGTGCCCTGGCCCGGCGAACAGCCGGGCGGGCAGCAACGCCACCGGGGACAGGATGCCCACCAGTTCCACCGCCAGCAGACCCAGGGCTACGCGCAGCCACCGGCCCGAGAGCAGCAGCACGCCGATCACACACTCCAGCGTGGCCACCAGCACCAGAGCCACCGAATCCGGAATCAACCCGAAGGTCAACAGCCGGGTCGTGGTCACGGCCAGATCCTGCGCGGGACTGACCCCGGGCAGATACTTCAACACCCCGAACCCGAGGAACACCGCACCCAGGCTGATCCGCAACACCGCAATGCTGTGGCGGACCAGCCATCGATGCGTCGCCGGTGCAGCCGATCACCGAAACCGGCCGGTGTCCGGTTGCCCTTCGTGACACCGACATGGATACCCGAGGTGGTCATGTCCAGTATCCGCCGCTCACAGCGGTCGGGTTCGACCTCGCAGCGAACACCACCCTATTGGCATCTGCTACCTCATTGCATCAGTCGGCAAGATCAACCTCAGGGTGGCCGGCAGCCGGGGTGGCGCCGGACCCGGAGCCCGGCCACCACCTCGGCTGTCGGCCGGCCCGGATCAGCCGTGGGCCCGGCTCGACCCCGGGCTACTCCCACCGGCGGCCGGCCCGGCGGCCAGGCCGGCTGACCATTTCTCCTCGATGTTCCCGAAGCGCCACACCAGCAGGGCCACCACCCAGGTGATGACGAACAACGCCACGATGCCGTAGCCGACGTTGTTGAGGTCGAGGTTCCCGATCGCGGCCAACGGCCCGGAGTCGATGCCCAGCTTGTCGGTGAAGATCGAGATGATCTCGATGACCCCGATGATCAGCGCCACCGCGACCGACAGTGACGTGATCGTCATGTTGTAGAAGACCTTGCGGACCGGCTTCAGGAACGCCCAGCCGTAGGCGAAGCTCATGAACCCCCCGTCGAGGGAGTCGAACAGGCTCATTCCGGCCGCGAACAGCACCGGCAGCACCAGCACGCCGTACCAGGGCAGCGTGGCCGCCGCCGCACCGCCGGCGATCACGAGCAGCGCGACCTCGCTTGCCGTGTCGAAGCCCAGCCCGAACAGCAGCCCGACCGGGTACATCTGCCACGGCCGCCGCACGGTCTTCACGACCCCCCGGAGCAGGCGGTTCATGAGGCCGCGGTTGTTGAGCTGGTCCTCGAGCATGGCCTCGTCGAAGCGGCCTTTGCGCATCTCCCGGAACACCTTGATGATGCCGATCAGCACCACGAGGTTGACGATGCCGATCAGCACCAGGAACGTCCCGGAGACCGCGGTCCCGATCAGGCCACCGAGCTGCTTGAGGGGGGATGCGTCGTTCGAGACCTCTCCCGCGAGCGCCTTGATGCCCAGGGTGAGCAGCAGCACCAGCACGAAGACCACGGTGGAGTGGCCGAGGGAGAACCAGAAACCCACCGACATCGGCCGGTGCCGGTCGTCGTCCTTGCGATCCGTCAGGAGCTTACGGGTGGTGTTGTCGATCGCGGCGATGTGGTCGGCGTCGAACGCATGGCGCATCCCCAGCAGGTAGGCGGTCAGGCCGAGACCGACGCCGAAGATGCCCGATGCACCGAGATCGTACTGAGCGGGGACGACGAAGAGCGTGAGCACCCCCCAGCCGAGCACGTGCAGCAGGATGATGAACCCGGCCATCCCGATGACCGACGACCACTCCCCCGGGCTGAGCGAGCGCCGGACCCGCGAGAGCCGAGAACTGGACCCGGTCATGGTGGTGGAAGTCACAGCAGTTCCTCTCCGTGTACAGGAGATGCAGTCATGAGGCCTCACCTCAAGTTAGTTCAACATCGTACGAACGCCCTGTCCGGGTGAACGTACGCACCACTTAGCCACTCTAGCAATACTCTGCTGAGTACGCAGTGGTCGCTGGGGCCACTAGATGGTGACACGACCCATATGTGCCGTTTCACCATGCGCAGCTCGGTCCGGCCAAGGACCGCCCGGCGAGCCCTGGCGGAGAGGGGATGCTGGACCTCGTGCACGAGATCACCGGACTCCGTGAGCCCACCGACAACATCGACCTCCGCTTCGACGACAGCGACGAGCGCAGGCAGGCCAACCGGGCAGTCGGCTTCAGTGCCCTCGGTCTGGCCGTCACCGGGCTTCTTGAGCTGGCTGTCGCGCTGTTCACCGGCTCGGTCGGGCTGCTCGGCGACGCCCTGCACAACCTGTCCGACGTGTCCACCAGCCTGGTGGTGTTCCTCGGCTTCCGGATCAGTCGGCGCACCGCCTCCGAGCGCTACCCCTACGGCCTCGAGCGCGCGGAGGACCTCGCCGGGCTCGGTGTCGCGGTGGTGATCTGGGGCAGTGCCGTGTTCGCCGGCATCGAGAGTGTCCACAAACTGCTCGACAACCAGGGCACCAGCCACGTCGGAGTGGGGATCGCGGCCGCGGCGATCGGCATCGTGGGCAACCAGCTCGTTGCCCGCTACAAGCTGAAGGTGGGCCGACGCATCCAGTCGGCGACCCTGGTCAGCGACGCCAGACACTCCTGGCTCGACGCGCTGTCCTCCGCCGGGGCGCTGCTCGGGCTCGTCGCCGTCGCCCTCGGACAGCGCTGGGGCGACCCGGTCGCGGGGCTCGCCGTCACCCTGTTCATCTGCCACGTCGGCTACGAGGTCACGACCGACATCGGTCGCCGCCTGCTCGATGGCGTCGACGACGGCGTGCTCACGGCCGCCGAAGGCGCCGCCACCGGCGTGCCGGGCATCGGCCACGCGCACGCCCGCGCCCGGTGGACCGGGCGCACCCTGCGGGTGGACGTCGAAGGTTGGGTTGACCCCACCCTCTCGGTCCACGCCGCCGACGAGCTCGGCCGTATCGTCGGGGACGCCATCCAGGAAGCCGTCCCCGAAGCCCGCGCCGTCAGCTTCACCCCGCGCGCCATGCCCCAGCCGACCTCCTGGTGACCACGACGTGACTGGAGCGTCCGCGCCGCCGGTGCGCACTCGGTGGCTGACCGTCACTGCCATCCGCACCACTCGCATTCTCCGCGGACACGACGTACTGGTCTTGCAGGCCTGGTCGCCGTACACCGGGCAGCGGACGACCGCCTCCCCGGTCCCGGCCAGCGGGCGCCCGGCAATAGCCTCCCTCCGCCGCACCGTGGGACCACAACGTCGCTATTCAGGTACCCGAGACCGCATTGTGGTCCCACAGTGCGGTCTCGGGCTGGATCAGCGGCGGCGGCGGAGCCGTTCGAACACGACCGCGGTGGCGAGGCCGTAGGCGAGGTGTGGCACCAGGTCGCTGAGCCACGAGCTGGCGGGCCAGCTCCGCGGGTCGGTGAGGCCCAGCGCGGCCATCGGCCCGGTCGTCCCGACGTTGGCGGCCAGCCCGGCTCCCGCACCCAGCAGGACCAGCGGCACCCGGCCGAGCCGTGGCCGGACCAGCCCGTAGAGGGCGCCGGTGCCCAGCCCTGCTGCGATACCCATCAGCGCTCCGAGGCCGGTGCGCCGGTTCTGCGCGGGCTCGCTGTCGGGGCCCTGCTCGGAGAGGGTCACGCCGGCGAGCTCCGCGGTCTTGCGCACCGTCTCGTCGGGCATCGAGCTCGCCGGACGCCCCCGAACCACCATGTCCAGGTAGGTGACCGAGTTGAGCGCGGTGGTCCCGGCGGCACCGGCCGCTATGCCGTTCATCAGATGTCCCATGCAGCGCTGTTCCCCGGTTCGGGTATTCCCAGTCGTTTCTTTCGGTTGACGCACCCGCCATCTCACGGCCGACCCTCACCGCACTGAAGCCTGATCGTCGGTTGCGCACGCTGGTGGTTGTCGGCACCGCCGCCGGCGTGCGCTTCCGGCGATCACAGCAGCCCGAGAGACCGGGTCACCGGATCCGGAGCCGGCCACCGGCCCACACCGGCCACCTCCCGGACCCACTGGACGCCGCGCACCGCGTTGACCAGGAACATCCCGTCGGCACCGGCCAGCTCGACCACCGGGATCGGCGCGATCGCGTAGGACGCCCCGCGGGTGTCCAGGACGTCGAGGACGGCTTGGCGGGCGGTTCCCGGCAGCAGCCGCCCGTCCAGCGGTGGGGTGCGCGCGACGCCGCCACGCACCACGAACACGCTCGACCGGCTCGACTCCAGCACCACGCCGTCCTCGTCGACGAACAGTGGCAGCGCACCGGCGGGCGCGGCGGCCTCGGCGGCCTCGAGCCAGCGGCGGTCGGTGAACTTGTGCGGGACGCCCGTCGGCACCACCAGCGCGACCAGGACGAGGCCGGGCTGACGGGCCGGGGGCACCGGCGGGTCGCACGGTCGCACGGAGACCCGCACCCGGTCCGGCGCACCGGGCATCGCGTCCACCCGGACCCGCAGGTGACCGGCCCGGCGTCCGGCGGCGGCGGTGACCGCGGCCGGTACGTCTGCGGTCAACGGCTCGTCGTAGCACTCCCAGTACGAGCGGTGCAGCCTGCGCAGGTGGTCGGCGAGCCGGCGCGGGCGCCCGTCGACGACCAGCAGGGTCTCGAAGATCCCGGACGCCGGGTCCGCGGGTCCGTTCGGCGACGCGTCGACCTGCACCTGTTCCACCAGCGCCGCCCCGCCGAGCACGCGCAGCAGCGGCGCGGCCTTGGTCAGGCATTCCGTCCACTCCTGCGCAGGCGTGGAGTCGATGGTGACGCCACCGCCGACAGCGAGTCGGACCCGGCCGCCGCGGTCCACCTCCAGGGTGCGGATCGCCACCGCGAGCTCGAGGCCGGCCAGCGGGCTGGCGTAGCCCATTGCCCCGCTGAACAGCCCGCGCAGACGGCCCTCCAGCTCCTCGATCAGCGCCATCGCACGCATCTTGGGTGCCCCGGTGACCGATCCCGGCGGGAATGCCGCGGCGAGCAGGTCGGCGTCGTCGCGGCCCTCGGCGAGTCGCCCGTGCACCTCCGAGACCAGGTGCCACACCCCCGGATGCGGCTCCACTGACAGCAGCCGTGGCACCGTCACCGAGCCCGGCGCGCAGACCCGCGACAGGTCGTTGCGCATCAGGTCGACGATCATCACGTTCTCCGCGGCGTCCTTCACCGAGGTGCGCAGCCGCCGTCGCTCCCGCGCGTCGGTGCCGGGGTCACCGGTGCGGGGACGGGTGCCCTTGATCGGCTCGCTGCGCACGGCCCGGCCCGCACGGTGCAGGAACAGCTCCGGGCTGGCACCGACCGCGGTGCCCTCGGGGTCGTCGACGAAGCCGGCGCGGGCGGGGCCGAGCGCCTCGACCAGCCGGGCCCAGGCGTCGTGCGTCGAGCCGGACAGCTGCAGTTCCAGTTCGGTCGCGATGTTGGCCTGGTACACCTCGCCGCGGCGGATCGCCTGCATGCACCACTCCACGGCGATGACATGCGCGGTCGGGTCCGGCTCGCCGGCGAGCGCGAGCCGGGCCGGTGCATGCGTGGCCGGCGTGCCCAGGTCCCGCACCAAGCCGGCCCGGCGACCCGCCGCCGCGGCGGCGGTCAGATCGCCGGACACCAGTGCCTCGTACCACCAGCGGGTGCCGTCGTGACGCAGCACGTCGGGGTACCAGCCGAGCGACGCGCGTGGAAAGCTCGCCGCTGCGGCCGCCGGGAAGCAGAGGTAACCGAACCAGCCGCCGCCGACCGCATCGGGATGCGCGGGGTCCGGAGCCACCGCGGGCAGCGCGGCGAGCAGCGCGAGCGGGTCCTCCCCCGCCGCCAGCACCCGCACCGGGTCACAGGTGACCAGCGACCCGCACGACCACGCGCCCGACCAGGCCGTCACCCGGTCCCGCCCGGCGAGCCTGCGGACGGCCTCGGCGGGAGACACGTCGAGGTCGAGCGCGGTGGCATGCAGCCGAGCGGGGCGCATCGCACCTCCACCATGAATGTCAACACCGGGGACACCGGCAGTGGTCCAACACCGGCGGAACCCGGCAGCACGACATCGACAGCGTGGACCGGCGAGTCATCGGTCAGCGACCTCGGCACCGCGAACCGGGCGATCGGGGATCTTTCCCGATGATCCGGTGCGGCCGAAAGGGTGGTCTTCGGGGCGCTATCGAAACGCAACACGAATCGGCGGCCGATCGAGTGGTCAACGGGGATCATCTTGTGCGGACCGACGAGCCGAAGCGAGTTCTGGGACGTCTCCGACGGTTCGTTCGGGTGCAGGTGAGGGGGAGGTCAGGCGTGGCCAGAGGGATGCGGCAGATCAGGCAGCGGCGACGGCGGGGGCCGGTCGCGCTGCTGCTGACCGGCCTGCTGGCGGTGGCGATCGTGGGCGGCGGCGCGACCGCCATCGCCGGACCGGCGCAGGTGGTCGAGCTTGCCAGGTCACCCTTCGAACACGCCGCCGCGCCCGCACCCGCCGTGGCCGCGGCCGCCGTCCCACCCGGCCCGCAGCTACAGCCCGCCGGCGGCGCCACCGAGGTCAGCCCGGCCGCCGCCGTCAGCGCGTCCGATGGTGCCGGTACGCTGCGTGAGGTCACCCTCACCGGGTCCGACGGCAGCGCGGTGCCCGGCACGCTGTCGGCCGACGGCCATCGGTGGACGGCGAGCGCACCACTGCGCTACGCGAACCGGTACGTCTGGTCGAGCACCGTCGTCGCACCCGACGGCAGCACCACCCCGCTCACCGGCTCGTTCCAGACGGTCGCGCCGCGCAAACTGGTGCGGGCGACGACGAACATCGACGACGGTGCCACCGTCGGGGTCGCCGCCCCGATCACCGTCCAGTTCAGCCGGCACCTCGATGACGCCGGCAAGGCCGCCGCCCAACGCGCGATGAGCGTCACGACCTCGGTCCCGGTGCAGGGTGGCTGGGCCTGGCTGCCGGACACGACGCAGGGCTCGCGGGCGCACTGGCGCCCCGCCGGGTACTGGCCCGCCGGCACCTCCGTGACGATGCGTGCGGCCCTGTTCGGCCAGGACCTCGGCTCAGCCGGGTTCGGCGCTGCCGACCTGACCAGCAGGTTCACCATCGGGCGCAGCCAGATCGTCAAGGCCGACGTGAACAGCCACCGGATCGTGGTGATCCGGGACGGGAAACAGGTGATGGACCTGCCCGCCAGCTACGGGCTGGGAAGCGACCCCAACCGGGTCACCCGCAGCGGCACCCACATCGTGATGGGCAAGGCCGAGACCGTGCTCATGTCCAACCCGGCCTACGGCTACACCGACGTCCCCGAGCACTGGGCCGTCCGGAT
Organism: Mycobacteriales bacterium; assembly: GCA_038254065.1. GTDB lineage: Bacteria > Actinomycetota > Actinomycetes > Mycobacteriales > Pseudonocardiaceae > Pseudonocardia. Next base: position 8,500 of record JBBSGM010000092.1, read on the forward strand.
CTCCAACAACGGCGAGTTCATCCACGCCAACCCGGCGTCGGTGGGCGCTCAGGGTTCGCGCAACGTCACCCACGGCTGCATCAATCTGTCCAGCGCGAACGCCAAGGTGTACTTCGACACCGTCCTCTACGGCGACCCGGTGGAGGTCACCGGGAGCACCGTGCCGCTCTCGGCCACCGACGGTGACATCTACGACTGGACGATCCCGTGGGATCAGTGGCGCGCCAGGTCCGCACTCGACGGCTGATCGTCCGGCGCGGCCGTCCTTCGGCGCTGCTCGGCCAGGCGGCTGGGCCCTTTCGGAGCGTGACCCAGTCCCCTTTCGAGATTCTCCTGCGGGCTGGGATACCCCCGAAAGGGTGGTAGCGCTCCGCTCGCGGCGGATTTGTCGGCGACCGAATCGACATTCTCCCGGCACCTCCTTTATCGTCGCTTCTGAAATACCCGCCCGCAGGACATCCCCTCGCTCGTCCGACCCCCGGATCACGCCGGGTCCTGCGGCATACCCGGAACATTTTGCGGAGGCTGCGCACGTGGCAAAGCAGGAGACCGTCACGCTGGTCGACGATCTGGACGGCACCGAGGCCGCAGAGCAGATCGAGTTCACCGTCGACGGCAGGTCATACGAGATCGACCTCTCCGCCGCGAATGGCGCCCGGTTGCGGGAGGTCCTCGCACCATACATTTCCGTGGCCCGCCGCACCGGTCGCAGTCGCAGCTCCGGCGCGTCCGCGGCGTCCGCCGCGCCGTCCCGGCAGGCCGCGGACCGCGAGCAGAACCAGGCCATTCGGGAATGGGCCCAGCGCCAGGGGATGAAGATCTCCGAGCGCGGCCGCATCCCGACGATTGTGCTCCAGGCCTACCACCGGAACGACTGACGTCCCGCCCGACCAGGCGGACAACCTCTGCGCAGCCATTTCGACCCGAACCTGCGGTTTCGGTCATCGGGCGACGGGGATCTGCCAGGGTGTGCCGATGATGCGGCCGACGCCGGTGCCCGAATGGGTGCATCTCGTGTTGCCCGCCGATCGTCCGCCGTGGACCCGCACCGGGCTCATCGTGCGTCGGGGTGGCCGGGTGACCCTGCTGGGCTCGGGCTTCGTGCGCTGGTTCCCGGATCGGGACACCGGAGCGGGCGCGAAGTACCACCTGTGGGGTCGGGTGCCCGGCGGTCGGGCGTTCGGCTGCACCCAGGACACCACGACGACCGTTGCCGACCGGGACGGCGAGCTCGAGCTGTGCATCTACCTCGGGGCATGGGCGGACGACGGCGGCACCCTCGCCACCGGCACCACCGCCTACCAGCGGAGCTCCGGTGCACTCGAGGTCACCGCGTTGTGCTGGGCGCGCGGCACCGACCCGGTCGACGGGCTCGCCTCGCTCGGTCCCGGCGTCGCCGATCCCGCGCTCGTCACGGCGGAACGAGCTCGGCTCAGTGATCCCGTCGTGCCGCCCGCGGGCTGGGAGTACCTGCTCGATGTCGGCCCGGGCGACATCTACCGGCACGCCCGGCTCGCCGGCCGTCCCGCCATCGCCGTGGTCTGTGCCGATGACGCCGGCATCATCTCCACCCCCGTCGCCCTCACCCTCGACGCGGCCACCACGCTGGGGTGGACCTGGCGGGTCGACGCGCTGGCCGCCGGCGCCGCCGATGAGCCCACCTGGACCCATGACCAACTGGGCATTGCCGTCGAGTTCGACTCCGGCCGCGTCCTGAGCTGGTTCTGGAGCGCGGCACTCGTCCCTGCTCCGAAGTCGTTCGACGGCCCGGTCCCGGGCCTGCGCACGCGCCGGACACAGGTCCCGGTGCGCAGCGGGACCACAGGTCTCGGCCGCGCGCACCGCGAGTCCCGGCACGTCCTGGCCGACCACTGCCGGTTCGTCGGAGCGCCGCCGGCCGCGATCCTGCGGGTCTGGCTGATCGCGGTGAGTCACCTCGGCCACGGCACCGGCCGCGCCACGTTCTCCGACATCGTGCTGGGCAACTCCGAGTGCCACGTCCAGGTGCTCTGACCGATGGTCCCGGGCCCGAAGACCCCCGGCATCCCGTCACCCTCACAGACCCAACGACCGGCCGATGACCTCCTTCATGATCTCGGTGGTACCGCCGTAGATGCGGGTGACCCTGGCGTCGGCGTAGGCCTTCGCGATCGGGTACTCGGTCATGTACCCGTACCCGCCGTGCAGCTGCAGGCAGCTGTCGACGACACGGCCCTGGAGTTCGGTGCACCACCACTTCGCCTTGCTCGCGTCGACGGCGGTGAACTCGCCCGCGTTCAGCGCGCGGACGCAGTCATCGACGTAGTGCTCGGCGATGTCCACCTCGGTGGCGAGCTCGGCCAGCACGAACCTCGAGTTCTGGAACGATCCGATGGGCCGGCCGAAGGCCGTGCGCTCCTTGACGTAGGCCAGTGTCTGCTCCAGGGCGGTGCGGGCCGCCGCGACCCCGGCAATGGCGATCGACAGCCGCTCCCGAGGCAGGTTCGTCACGAGCTGGGCGAAGCCCTGGCCCTCCGCGCCGAGCAGGTTCGCCACCGGCACCCGGACGTCGGTGAACGACAGTTCGGCGGTGTCCTGCGCGTGCTGACCCAACTTGTCCAGCTTGCGTCCGCGCGCGAAGCCCGCCATGTCCCGCTCGACGACGAGCAGTGACATGCCCTTGTGCCGCTGCGCCGGGTCGGTCTTCACCGCGGTGATCACCAGATCGGCGTTGATCCCATTCGTGATGAAGGTCTTGGCCCCGTTGACGACATAGTGCTGACCGTCCTCGGCACTGTCCAGCACCGCGGTCGTCGACATCGACGCCAGGTCCGAACCGATGCCCGGCTCGGTCATCGCGATCGCGGTGATCAGCTCGCCGGACGCGATGCCGGGTAGCCAGCGCCGTTTCTGGTCCTCGTCTGCGTAGGCCAGGAAGTAGGGCACGCAGATGTCGTTGTGCAGGCTTAGACCCAGCCCGGCCGCGGCGGCGCCGCAGTGCATGATCTCCTCGCCGATCACGGCGTTGAACCGGAAGTCGCGCACCCCGCCGCCGCCGTAGGCCTCAGGGATGTCCATCCCCAGAAAGCCCGACCTTCCGGCCGTCGTGAACAACTCCCGCGCCACGATGCCGGCCCGCTCCCATTCCGGCAGGTGCGGAACGAGCTTGACGTCGCAGAACTTGCGGAACGACTCCCGGAACACCTCGTGGTCGGAGTCGTAGAGGGTGCGGCGCACTGGGAGCCTTCCTCGCGGTCTTCCCCTGCACTGCGGCTTGCTGCGGGCTCTTCGGAGCTCAGAGCAGCTCGAGGATGGTGGCGTTGGCCTGCCCGCCACCCTCGCACATCGTCTGCAGGCCGTAGCGGATGCCGTTGTCGCGCATGTGGTGCACCAGCGTGGTCATCAGCCGCGCCCCGGACGCGCCCAGCGGGTGGCCCAACGCGATGGCGCCGCCGTTCGGGTTGAGCGTCTTGGCGTCGGCCCCGATGTCGGCCAGCCAGGCCAGCGGGATCGGTGCAAAAGCCTCGCTGACCTCGAACGCGCCGATCTCGTCGATCCCCAGCCCGGAGCGGCGCAGCGCCTTCTCGGTGGCCGGGATCGGCGCAGTCAGCATGATCACCGGGTCGGCCCCGGCCAGCACGGCGGTGTGCACCCGCGCGATCGGGGTCAGCCCGAGCTCCCGCGCCTTGTCCGAGGTGGTCATCAACAACGCGGCCGAACCGTCGGAGATCTGTGAGGCGTTGCCCGCCGTGATCACCCCGCCCTCGGGGTCGAATACCGCCGTGAGCTGCGCGAGGCGCTCGACCGTGCCGCCGCGGCGGATGCCCTCGTCCTTGCCGACCACGACGCCGTCGGGCGGTGTGACCGGCGCGAGCTGGCCGTCGAACCGGCCCTCGTCCTGCGCGGCAGCGGCCTTCTCGTGGCTGTGCAGGGCGAACTCGTCGAGTTGGGTGCGGGAGAAGCCCCACCGCTGCGCGACCATCTCCGCACCGACGCCCTGGTTGGGGAACACCCCACCGTAGCGGGCCATGAAGCGGTCCCCGAACGGGTTGGCCTCCCCGACCGCCGAACCCATCGGCACCCGCGACATCGACTCGACGCCCCCGGCCACGGCCACGTCGTACTGCCCCGCGACCAGGCCCGCCGCCACGAAGTGCACCGCCTGCTGCGACGAGCCGCACTGCCGGTCGACCGTCACCCCGGTCACCGTCTCGGGCCAGCCCGCGGCCAGCACCGCGTTGCGGCCGACGTCGAAGGTCTGCTCGCCCACCTGAGAGACGCAGCCCCAGATCACGTCGTCGACCACTGCGGGGTCGACCCCGCAGCGCTGCGCCAGCGCCGCCAACACGTGCGCCGACAGGTCCACCGGGTGCATGCCCGACAGCCCGCCGTGCCGCTTCCCGACCGGCGTCCGCACCGCGTCCACGATCACTGCATCCCGCACGTCCGCGCTCCTTCGCCCAAGGGTCCTGAGCTCGACGGTAGCAGCGGAGAACCGGTGTTGACTGTGGTGTGGGTCGCGCTTCCGGAACGGACCGGCGGCCAGCCGGCCGGCGCCGGCGTGGTCATCGCACTCCCAGCACCTGGGGAGCACCGAGCCGAAGATCCAGAACCGCGGGCCCGGACAGCTCGACATGGGTGACGGCCGGTGCAGCACTCGCCACGACGTCGTACCCACCAGGTGCGAGCCCGCCCAGCGGGTAGCCGCCGTCCTGGTCGGTACCGCTGATCGCGACCACCTCACCGGCCCCGTCGGTGACGGTCACCGTCGCTCCCGCGAGCGGGCACCCGTCCGGCCCGCTGACCGTTCCGGCGAGCGCCACGGCGGCGGTCTCCAGCACGAGGTCAAGCACTGCGGGCGCGACGGGCGCGACGACCACCGACACCGCCCTCGGCTGGTGACCGGCCAGGCTCGCGGTGACCGTGGTGGCGCCACTCGGCAGCCCGGAGAGCAGGAACCCGCCGTCGCGGCCGGTCCGGGTCCGGCCCACGATCCGACCGGTCGTGTCGGTGGCCAGCAGCGTCGTCCCGCTCGGGTCACCGCCGGCTGCCCGCACCGTGCCGGACACGACGCCGTGACCGCACAGCACGAAGTCCTGCACCGCACCGTGCCCGTTGAGGATGACGGCGGCGGCATCGGCCTGGAAACCGGGCGCGGTGGCGACGACGGTGTAGGTACCGGGAGTGAGTCCGTCGAGACGGTAGCCGCCGCCGGCACCGACCGGCACCCGGCCGACCTGGCTGCCGTCCTGCGCGGTGACGATGACGAGGCCGCCCGCGAGGTCGGTGCCGTGCGCGGTACGGACCGCACCGGCGACCGCGCCGACCCGGGGACGCGGCTGCGGTTGCGACTGACCGTCCACCAGTTCGCCGGGGAAGGCGTCCGCCCGACCGGCGAACGGGGCGAGCTCGGCCCCGGCCGGCTCGCGCCGGGGCGTGACAGCCGCCTCGCGCCGCGCCGCGCCGGTGGCGACCCGGCCGCTGGGGCAGAACCAGGACGCGGCCGCGCCGACCACGCAGGCGACGGCCGCGAACCAGAACGCGGCGGTCAGCCCGTCGGCGAACGGCCCGGCGATGAGCTGCGGGAAGAAGCTGCGGCCGGTGAGGAACGAGGCCTGGTCGGCGGGCAACGTGGGCAGCACCCCCCCGAGCAGGCTCTGGACCGGGTTGTAGCCGAGGAACGCGGCGAACAGCACCCCGACCGGGGGCAGCTGCGCGATCCGGGCGGCGTCGGCCGCGGGTACGCCGTGGCTGAGCAGGCCCTGTTCCAGCACCACCGGCAGGTGCTGGGAGAGCCCGATGATCATCAAGCTGAAGAAGAAGCCGATGGACAGCACCATCGCCGTGTTCTGGAACGTCGCGGTCATGCCCGCGCCTGCGCCACGCGCGTCGGGAGGCAGACTGTTCATCACCTGTGCCCGGTTGGGCGAGGCGAACAGCCCCATTCCCAGCCCGTTGACCAGCAGCAAGGCGGCGAAGGCGCGATAGTCGAAGTCGACGGGCAGCATCTCCAGCAACAGGAAGCTCACCGCGGAGAGGATCATCCCGCCGCTCGTGTACCAGCGGGCACCACCACGGTCGGACAGCAGCCCGGACAGCGGCGCCGCGATGAGGAAGCCGATGGTCAGCGGCAGCATGTAGATGCCTGCCCACAACGGCGTCTCCGCGAAGCTGTAGCCGTGCTGCGGCAGCCAGCTGCCCTGCAGCCAGATGATCAGGACGAACTGCAGCCCACCGCGGCCGAGCGAGGCGAGCAGGTTGGCCAGGTTGCCCAGCGAGAACGTGCGGTTGCCGAACAGCGACAGGGTGAACAGCGGATCGACCACCCTGACCTCGACCATCCCGAAACCGATGAGCACGACGACGCCGCCGATGAGGCAGCTCAGCACGAACGGGCTGGTCCAGCCCATGGCGTGCCCGCCATAGGGCTGGATGCCGTAGGTGATGCCGACCAGCAGCGCGACCAGCCCGACCGCGAAGGTGATGTTGCCCCACCAGTCCATCCGGGCCGGCCTGCGTCGGCCGGTGTCACGCAGCTTCAGGTAGGCCCAGATCGTGCCGAACACCCCGAAGGGCACCGACACCAGGAACACCAGATGCCAGTTCGCCGGGCCGAGCAGCCCACCGATGACCAGGCCGAGGAACGAGCCCGCGATGGCCGCGACCCCGTTGATGCCCAGGGCGAGGCCGCGCTGGTGCACCGGGAAGGCGTCGGTGAGGATCGCGCTGGAGTTGGCCATCAGGAACGCGCCGCCGATGCCTTGCGCGACGCGCCAGCCGATCAGCCACAGCGCCGCCGCGTCCCCGGTCGTCCAGGTCACCGCGAGCAGTACCGAGGACAGCGCGAAGACGGCGAAGCCGATGTTGTACATCCGGACCCGGCCGTACATGTCGCCGAGCCGGCCGAAGCCGACGACCAGCACTGCCGTGACGACCAGGAATCCCATGATCATCCAGAGCAGGTAACCCGTGTTGGCCGGGGCGAGCGGGTCGATGTCGATGCCGCGGAAGATGTCGGGCAGCGCGATCAGCACGATCGAGGAGTTGATCGTGGCCATGAGCATGCCCAGGGTCGTGTTCGACAGCGCCACCCACTTGTAGCGCGGCCCGGGCTGCTGCTGCAGCGCCCGCGCCGTCGGCTCGGCTGACCGCACCGGACCACTCCCCTCCAGGCGCCCGCGGGGCTCCGCGAGCCCCGCTTAGTTGTCTAAGCTAAAGAATAACGGCGCACCGGGCACCGCGCTCCCGCTGTCCACGTCCCCGTCGAAGGATCACCGGGATGGCGGCACCAGATCGCACGGGTACTCGTTCACTGACGCCCTTGCCGGGCCCGACGTCGGCGTGGCGTGACTGACACACCGTGGCGTCGACCGGGCGCGGGGCGGCCGGGCTGGATCAGCCGGTGACCAGGCGGGCGGCCACGTCGGGCAGCTCGTCGAAGGGGGCACGTTGGTCGGTGGTGACCAGGGTGCGGCCGGTGACTCGGGCGGTCGCGGCGATGAGGAGGTCAGGTGGGCCGCGGCGGGTGCCGGTGCTGCGGGTATGGGTCAGCAGGGCGACGTGGTGCCCACGCCATCCTGCTGGAGTCGCTCCGGTAGACCGCCCCATCACCGGAAGGTGTCCGG
>JBBSGM010000093.1:0-16031 GCA_038254065.1 Mycobacteriales bacterium
CCGCAGCTACCTCGCCACCGCCGAGAAACACGGAATCAACTTCTTCGACGCCCTGGTCACCCTCGCCCAGGGCCGCGCCTGGATGCCCGCAGCATCCTGAACCGCGGCTCCGCGACCTCGACGACCTGACCAGTTACCTCGTGCGAAGCGTCGTCCCTCGGAAGAGGCTTCGCGAACCATGTTCAGCCAGTCCTGCATCCAAGGTAGGTCGTCTGGCTCTCCTGCGAGGAACTTCCGAAACGACTCTCCCTCGTATACCGGCGAGTAGCGACTTCGTACTTCTAGGCGAAATGCCGTCTGCGCGAAGCTCGTGAAGAGCTGGCCGAACTCGAGTCCAGGCTGGATGAGCTGACTCAGTGCTCCCCTCGGCGTACCGGCGGGCGTAGAACTTCAGTACATCCTCGGGGATCTCGATGATGGCCTCGTGCTCGGGGATCGGTCCGACGTCGGCGAGCACCTGGAGGTCGGTCACCTTCCATCCTTGGGCGATATAGGTCCTGCGGTCCGTGCGGTCTGTAGCGAACAGCGTCGGTGAGTCACCTACGTTGGACTCGGGATCTTCGCCGAGGAACTGGGCACGCATCCTGCCTCCTGCTTCGAGAAATGTGGTGAAATGTTCTGTCCATCATGACGGAGGGAAGGCGAACTCGTCAATGACAGCGACGACCAGAGGCGTCACCGGACATGGCCCAAAAGAAGATCAACACCGGGTTGATCCGATCGTGCTCGTGTCCGCCTACCTCGACACCGACGACCCGGTGGGCCAGCTCACCGAGCTGATCCGTGATGTGCAGGGCTGGCTCGACCACCATGGCGTTCAGACCACGTTCGACGGCGGTCGGGTGCTGACCGAGGACCAGCTACCGACCGAGGCGTGGGCTCCGTCCATTCCGGAGTTGGCTGGCGCCGCTGACGTCGCGGAGATGCTCGAGGTGTCGCGACAACGGGTGCAGCAGCTCGCCGGCAAACACTCGCAGTTCCCCGCGCCGATTGCCAGGATCGCCACCGGCCCGATCTGGGCCGTGCCGGCCATCGAGCACTGTGCCAAGGTGTGGACGCGCCGGGCCGGCCGCCCGGCAAAGGCGGGCTGAGCTACTCGCCGGGCCATCGGCGCTCACCCTGCGGATCACGGGTGTGCGAACGGCGTTACGTCGTCGTCATCGTCGGCCCCACGCGTGTAACCGCGGCCACCTACCGTCAAGCTCATGAGCAGGCGGGTCATGGTGGTCGGGCACGGGATGGTCGCTGCCCGGTTCGCCGAAGCGGTGCGCAGGCGCGGCCCGGACGGCGCTTGCGTCGGGCTGACCGTGCTCGGCCCCGAGCCCCGGCCGGCCTGCAATCGGGTACTACCCGGCGGGTCCGACGTGTCGACCGAGGAGGAGGCGGCATGACGCGCCACCTGGTGGTCGTCGGCAACGGGATGGTCGGGCACCGGCTCGTCTCCGCGCTGCGCGACCGGGACACTGCGGGCAGCTGGCGGATCACCGTGCTCGGTGAGGAGTCCAGGCCCGCGTACGACCGGGTCGCCCTGTCGTCCTATGTGGACGGCAAGAGTGCCCAGGAGCTGGCCCTGCCCGGTATCGACGATCCGCTCGTCACCTGCCGGCTCGGGGATCCGGTCGTCGCCCTGGACCGGGAGAACCGCGTCGTGCGGACCGGCTCGGGGCTCGCCCTGCGCTACGACGCGCTCGTGCTGGCGACCGGCTCGGTGCCGTTCGTGCCCCCCGTGCCCGGCCGTGACCTGCCCGGTTGCTTCGTCTACCGCACCCTCGACGACCTCGACGCGATCAAGGCCGCGGCCGCCCGCGCCGTCGCCCGGCCGGGCCCCGGGCGTCGCTCGGCCGTCGTCGTCGGGGGTGGGCTGCTCGGCCTGGAGGCGGCTCGGGCGATGCGGCTGCTCGGGCTGTCCCCCCAGGTCGTGGAGATCGCGCCGCGGCTGATGCCGGTGCAGGTGGACGAGGGTGGGGGCGCGCTGCTGCGCACCATTGTCGAGGCCCAAGGCCTCGCGGTGCGCTGCGGGACGTCGGTCACCGGGATCGCGCAGGACCGGGGACGCCTGGTCGCCCGGCTCTCCGACGGTGTCGAGCTCGACGCCGACGTCGTCGTCTTCTCCGCCGGCATCCGGGCCGCCGACGGGCTCGCCAGGGCGTCGGGGCTGGCGGTGGGGGAGCGCGGGGGCGTCCTGGTGAACGGACACTGCCGGGTGGTGGCCGACGACGCCATCTGGGCGGTCGGCGAGTGCGCCGCGCTGGAGGGCCGGACCTACGGTCTGGTCGCGCCGGGCTACGCGATGGCCGAGGTGGTGGCCGACCGGTTGCTCGGCGGGCCCGCGACGATGACGCCCGCGGAGCTGGACATGTCCACCAAGCTCAAGCTGCTCGGCGTCGACGTGGCGAGCTTCGGCGACGCACACGCGGCGGCGGAGGGCGCGCTGTCCGTCGTCGTCAACGACCCGGTCGCCGGCACCTACGCCAAGCTCGTCGTGTCCGACGACGCCCGGACGTTGCTCGGCGGCATCCTCGTCGGCGACGCCTCGAAGTACGGGGTGCTGCGCCCGTTGGTCGGCTCGGCACTGCCCGCCGATCCGGTGGCGATGATCGCGCCGGGTGGGGTCGAGCTCGGGGCCGACACACTGCCCGACACCGCCCAGATCTGCACCTGCAACGCCGTCACCAAGGGCGCACTGACCGCGGCGATCGACACCGGTGCGCATGACGTACCCACGCTCAAGGCCTGCACCAGGGCCGGGACGAGCTGCGGCTCGTGTGTGCCGACGTTGAAGGCGCTGCTGGCGCAACGGGGCGTCGAGGTGTCCACGGCGCTGTGCGAGCACTTCGCGCACTCCCGCGCCGAGCTGTTCGAGATCGTCGCCGGCGCGGGGATCACCACGTTCTCCGAGCTCGTCGCCACGCACGGCACCGGACGCGGCTGCGACATCTGCAAGCCCGCCGTGGCCTCGATCCTGGCCTCGTTGGGCTCGGGTCACATCCACGACGGCGAGCAGGCCGCGTTGCAGGACACCAACGACCACTTCCTGGCCAACCTGCAGCGCAACGGCACCTACAGCGTCGTCCCGCGGATCCCCGGCGGCGAGGTCACTCCGGAGGGGCTGATCGTCCTCGGCGAGGTCGCGCGCGACTTCGGGCTCTACACGAAGATCACCGGTGGGCAGCGGATCGACCTGTTCGGCGCCCGCGTCGAGCAGCTGCCCGAGATCTGGCGCCGGCTCGTCGACGCCGGGTTCGAGTCCGGGCACGCCTACGGCAAGGCGCTGCGTACCGTGAAGTCGTGCGTGGGCAGCACCTGGTGTCGCTACGGCGTGCAGGACTCGGTCGGCCTGGCCGTCGCGCTGGAGCTGCGGTACCGCGGCCTGCGCAGCCCGCACAAGCTCAAGTCGGGGGTCTCGGGGTGCGCGCGGGAATGCGCCGAGGCCCGGTCCAAGGACTTCGGCATCATCGCGACCGAGAGCGGCTGGAACCTCTACGTCGGCGGGAACGGCGGGTTCACCCCGCGGCACGCCGAGCTGCTGGTCTCCGACGTGGACACCGAGCGGCTCGTGACGATCATCGACCGGTTCCTCATGTTCTACGTCCGCACCGCCGACCGGCTGCAGCGCACGGCCACGTGGGTCGAGGCGATGGAGGGCGGGCTGGACCACCTGCGGGCGGTGGTCGTCGAGGACAGCCTCGGCATCTGCGCCGACCTGGAGGCCGCGATGGGCAAGCACGTCGCCGGGTACGCCGACGAGTGGCGCGGGGTCCTCGAGGACGAGGCGAAGCTGGGCCGGTTCGTGTCGTTCGTCAACGCCCCGACCACCCCGGACCCTTCGATCTCCTTCGTCGAGGAGCGCGGGCAACCGGTGCCGGCGCCGCGCGAGCCGGTGCTGATCGGGCTCCCGGACGTGCACCGATGACGGCCGTGGTGACCGAGGAGCTGCGGTGGCACCCGGTCTGCCCACTGGACCGGCTGCAGCCCGAGCGGGGCGTCGCCGCGCTGCTCGGCGAGCGGCAGGTGGCGGTCTTCCGCACCCACGACGGAACCGTGTACGCAATCGGCAACCTCGACCCGTTCTCGGGTGCCGCGGTGCTGTCCCGCGGCATCGTCGGGGATCGCGGTGGGGTGCCGTGCGTCGTCTCGCCGGTCTACAAACAGGCCTTCAGCCTGCTCGACGGCCGTTGCCTGGACGAGCCGGACAGGTCCGTGCCCTGGTATCAGGTGCGGGTGGTGGACGGCGCGGTGCAGGTCGGGACATCGTGACGGTTGCGGTGAACCGCCCCACCCCGAACCCGAGCCCCGCCGTGCCGCCGCTCGCCGGTTTCACCGTCGGGGTCACCGCCGCGCGCCGGGCCGAGGACCTCGCCACGATGCTGGAGCGCCGGGGGGCGGTCGTGCAGCACGGGCCGGCGCTGCGGATCGTGCCGCTGGCCGACGACGCGGAGCTGCTGGCGGGCACCAGGGCGCTCATCGCGCGGCCCCCGGACGTGACGGTGGCGACCACCGGGATCGGGTTCCGCGGCTGGGTCGAGGCGGCCGAGGGATGGGGGCTGGGCGAGGAGCTGCTCCGCGCGCTCGGGCGGGGAACCCTGCTCGCCCGCGGGCCCAAGGCGCGCGGCGCGATCCGGGCGTCCGGGCTGGTCGACGCCTGGTCGCCGGCCTCGGAGTCCTCCGCGGAGGTCCTCGACCATCTGCTCGAGGCCGGGGTGGCCGGGCAGCGCATCGCGATGCAGCTGCACGGGGAGCCGCTGCCCGACGTCGTCGAGGCGCTGCGGATGGCGGGCGCGGAGGTCGTCGAGGTGCCGGTGTACCGTTGGGAGCCGCCCGCCGACCTCGGGCCGTTGGATCGGCTCACCGACAGCGTGCTGTCCGGTGGCATCGACGTCATGACGTTCACCAGCGCGCCCGCGGCGGCCAGCCTGCTGGCCAGGGCGGCCGAGCGCGGGCTGCGCGAGGAGCTGGTCACGGCGCTGCGTGGCACGGTGCTCGCGTTGTGCGTCGGCCCGGTGACGGCGGCGCCGCTGGAGGCCGTCGATGTCGTGACCGTGCAGCCGCAGCGGTCCCGGCTGGGGGCGATGGTGCGCACGCTGGAGGCCGAGGCGCCCGCGCGGGCCCGGCGGCTGCCGGTGGCCGGGTACCGGTTGGAGCTGCGCGGCCACGCGGTGCTCGTCGACGGGGAGCTGCGGACCGTGCCGCCGACCGGGATGGCGCTGCTGCGGGTGCTCGCCCGGCGCCCCGGCCGGGTGGTGACCCGCGCCGAGCTGCTGGGCGCGCTGCCCGGGGGAGGCGACGACGAGCACGCCGTGGAGACCGCGGTCGCGCGGCTGCGGGCGGCACTCGGGGCGCCCAAGCTGGTCCAGACCGTCGTCAAGCGAGGTTACCGGTTGGCGCTCGACCCGGTGGCCGGGACCGTTCTCACCGGTCTCAACGGTCCCACCGGCGGGCACTGCCTGCACGGGGACAGCCGGTGAACCGCCCGCTCGTGCTCGTCGCGCACGGCAGCCGCGCGGGTGCCGCCGACGCCGTCATGGGTGGCCTCGCCGTCGCCGCCGGCGCCCGGCTCGGCGTCGAGGTCCGGGTGGCCTATGTCGACGTGTGGCGCCCGGGCGTCGCCGACACGCTGCGCGGCCTCGCCGGTGCTGTCGTGCTGCCCGCGTTCCTGACCACCGGCTACCACGTGCGGACCGACCTTCCCGCGCAGCTGGCGGTGGCCGGCGCCCGGCCGGAGCGGTTCCCGGTGACCCCGGCGCTCGGGCCGCACCCGCTGCTGGTCAGGGCCGCGCGCCACCGGCTGGTCGAGGCGGGCCTGCGACCGGGCGACGCGGTGGTGCTCGCGGCGGCCGGGTCGTCGGATGCGGTGGCGCTGGGCGAGGTCAGGACGGCGGCGCGGATGCTGCAGTCGGCGATCGGGGCCCGGGTGTGGGTCGGATTCGTCGCGACGGCGACCCCGCGGGTGGACGCGCTGGTCGGGGCGCTGCGCCGGGCCGACGAGCGGCGGGTCGCGGTGGCGTCGTGGTTGCTGGCGCCGGGGGTGTTCCAGCGCCGGGTCGCGGGCGTGGGTGCCGACGTCGTGGCCGAGCCACTGGGGGCGCACCCGGACGTGGTCGCGGCGGTGGTGGAGCGTTACCGGGCTGCGGCCGGCGGCGTGCTCGCGGCGGCCTGAGGGTGGGCGCGGTGGGTGCTATCAGACCCGCCGCTCGCGCGGCAGCCGCCAGTCCACCAGCAACACACCCTCGGCGCGCAGCCGGGCGGCCTGCTCCACCGTCTTGTGCGGCGCGCAGCGGCCGTCGGCGCGCAGCACCCGGTGCCACGGCAGGTCGTGGCCGTCCTCGGCGAGGATCCGGCCCACCAACCGCGCGGAGCGGATCCCGGCACGTGCCGCCACCTCGCCGTAGCTCAGCGTCTCGCCCGCCGGGATCGCCGCGATCACCGCGCGGACCCGCTCGACGGTCTCCTCGTTCACCGCCTCATCCCAGCACGAACTCGCGCAGGTGTGAGGCGACCTCGTCGGTCCGTTGCAGGAAGAGCATGTGCCCGGCGTCGACCTCGACCACCCGCAGCGCGTTGCCCAGCTCGGCGCGGCAGCGCTGCACCCAGGCCGGCTCGACGAACCCACCGCGGGCCGCCGCCATGATCAGCGTCGGGGTGCCGGTCGGCGGGGTCAGGGCCGGTCTGGCCAGCTCGCCCCATGCGGCGACGACCGCCGAACGGCAGTAGCGCCACTCCCAGCGGTCACCGAGATGCGCGAGGTGGGCAGTGACCTCGGCCTCCACCAGCTCGTCCGCGACGCCCTCCCAGCGCTGGGCGCGGTCCTTGCGGGCGGCGTCGACGTCGAGGAAGGACTCGGCGGCGCGGGCGTCCTCGGCGGTCTCCAGCATGTCGTCGGGGTCGAGGCCGATCGCCGGGTCGAGCAGCACGAGCCGCTCCACCCGGTCCGGCGCCGCGTGGGCCAGGTGCACCGCGACCGCGCCGCCGAAGGAGTGTCCGACGACGGTCACGTCGTCGATCGCGAGGCGGTCGAGCACGGTCAGCGCATCCTCGACGTGCTGCTCGATGCCCCATGGCGGGCTCCACGGCGACCGGCCGTGCCCGCGCAGGTCGACGCCCAGCCAGCGCAGCTCGGGCACCGCCGCGGCCAGCGGCTGCCAGCGCGCCCCGTGCCCGGTGACGCCGTGCAGGGCCAGCACCGGGAGCCCGGACCGGGAGCCGAAGGTGTGGACGTGCAGTCGCCGGGCGCTTTCGGACACGACCGTGATGGTGCCAGCCCGAGCCGGGCGACCCGCTGTCGGTGGCGCATGGTTGCATCCCCCCGTGGCCGGCCCCGAACGTGCGAGCACCCCTCCCGCGCTCGTCCGCGCCCCGCGGGCCGACGCGCCGGAGCTGGTCTGGGAGCCGGCCGCCCGCCGGGTCCTCGCGCACCGCGCGGGACCGTTGCGGGTGGTCGGTGGCCCGGGCACCGGCAAGACGACGCTGCTGCTGGCCGCCGTCGCGCGGCGGGTGCGGTCCGGGGTCGACCCGGAGCGGATCCTGCTGCTCGTCGGCAGCCGCCGGGCCGCCACCGAGCTGCGCGAACGCCTCATCGCACTGCTCGGTGACGGCGCCGCGTGCGGAGTGCGGACGAGCCGGGAGACCCTCGTGCGCACGGTGCACTCCTACGCGTTCGGGGTGCTGCGGCTGCACGCCGCCCGCCACGGTGACCCCCCGCCCCGGCTGCTCGGCGGCGCCGAGCAGGACGCCGTGCTGCGTGACCTGCTGGCCGGTGAGCTCGCGGGTGTCGTCCCCGACGCCGGTTGGCCCGAGCGGGTGCGCCCGGCGCTGGGCCTGCCCGGGTTCGCCGCCGAGCTGCGCGAGTTGTTGCTGCGTGCTGTCGAGCGCGGCCTCGGCCCGCTCGAGCTCACCGAGCTCGGCCGCCGCCACGACGTCCCGGAGTGGGCCGCGAGCGGCCGGTTCTTCCGCAGCTACGAGCAGGTGGTCCTGCTGCGCGGGGCGGCGGGCCGGGGCGCCCCGCAGGCCACCGCTCCCGCGCTCGACGCGGCCGAGCTCGTCGCCGCCGCGCTCGATGCGCTGGCGTCGGATCACGAGCTCTTCCAGACCGAGCGCGACCGGGTCCGGCACCTGCTCGTCGACGACGCGCAGGACCTCGACCCCCAGCAGCTGGAACTGGTGCGGGCACTGGGCTCGACGGCACAGTCCACGCTGGTCGCGGGCGACCCCGACCAGGCCGTGCTCAACTTCCGCGGCGCCGATCCGGGTGGGCTGCGGGTGATGGCCGCGCCGACCGCCGTGCTCACCGTCGACCACCGCGGCGCCCGGGAGGTCCGCGCCGCGGGAGCCCGGCTCGTGGCCCGGCTGGCCGGCGCGGGCGAGGGCCGGGAGCGGGTCGCGCCGGACGGGGAGGAGCGGTGCGACCCGGGTTCGGTCGTCGTCCGGGTGTTCGGCTCGACGGCGGCCGAGGCAGGCTGGGTCGCCGACCAGCTCCGCCGCGCGCACCTGCACGACGGGGTGCCGTGGTCGGAGATGGCGGTGCTGGCCCGGTCGGCCCGCCGCGCGCTGCCCGCCCTACGCCGCGCGCTGGTCGCCGCCGGGGTGCCGGTCGCCGCGCCCCCCGACGAACTGCCACTCGCCCGCCAGCCCGCGGTGCTGCCGTTGCTGCTGGTGCTGCGCGGCGCGACCCGTCCCGAGGAGATCGACGCCGACGCCGCCACCGCGCTGCTCACCTCGCCGCTCGGCTCGGGTGACCCGATGCGGATGCGCAGGTTGCGCCGCGGGTTGTTGCGGCTACATGCCGCCGGGCAGCGCGACACCGACGACACCGAGCCGGCCGGCAGCGACCCGTTGCTCGTCGAGGCGCTTCGGTCGGCGGCCCACGGTTGTCCCGATCCGCTGGCGGCGTTGGCCGCCCAGGACACGGCCCCGCTGCGCAAGGTGGCCGGTCTGCTGGTCGCGGCCGGGGAGGCGGTACGCGCGCGGCAGAGCGTCGAGGAGGTGCTCTGGCAGGTCTGGCAGCGGACCGGGTTGGCCCAGCGCTGGAGCGCGGCGAGCGGGCGCGGCGGCCCGGTCGGCGCCGCGGCCGACCGCGATCTCGACGCCGTGCTCGCGCTGTTCGACGCAGCCGCCCGTTACACCGACCGGCTGCCCGGCGCCGACGTCGGCGGCTTCACCGAGTACCTCGCCGATCAGCAGCTGCCCGGCGACTCGCTCGCCCCGCGGGCGCCCCGCGGGGAGGCGGTCGTGTTGCTCACCGCACATGCCGCCCGTGGCCGCGAGTGGCAGGTCGTCGCGGTGCCGGGGGTGCAGGAGGGCAGCTGGCCGGACCTGCGGCTGCGCGGCAGCCTGCTCGGTACCGAACGGCTGGTCGACCTGCTCGCCGGGGTGGTCGAGCCGGGGCCGGGCGCGGACACGGTGTCCCGGGTGGCGCCGCTGCTCGCCGAGGAGCGCCGACTGTGCTACGTCGCCTGCACGCGGGCGAAGCGCACGCTGCTGGTCAGCGCGGTGCAGGGCGAGGACGAGCAGCCCTCCCGGTTCCTCGACGAGCTCGACCCGCTGCCCGCGGGGGAGGACGAGGGGCGCATCGTGCACCGGCCGGGTCGGGCACTCGTGCTGGGCGAGCTGGTCGGCGAGCTGCGCCGCGCGGTCACCGAACCCGATACGGGCCACCCGGACCGCACCGCCCGGCGCCACCGGGCCGCGGCCCAGCTGGCCCGGCTCGCGGCCGCCGGTGTGCCGGGCGCGCACCCCGACGACTGGTACGGCCTCGCGCCGCTGTCCAGCCCGGTGCCGCTGCGGGTGCCCGGCGAGATCGTCCCGGTGTCCCCCTCGGACGTCGAGAAGATCCTCGGCTGCCCGCTGCGCTGGGTGCTGGAGCGGCACGGCGGCGGGGAGGTGGGCGCGCTCGCCGCGGTCACCGGTTCGCTGGTGCACGCGCTGGTACAGGCCGGCGCGGCGGGTGCCGACGGCGCCGAGCTGGAGGGTGCGCTGCAGGCGGCCTGGTCGCGGCTCGACGCCGGGGCGCCGTGGTTCGGCCGCCGCGAGCTCCTCCGGGTGCGCGGAATGCTCGCCGCATTCGACGACTGGGTGCGGTCCAGCCGGGCCGCGGGGCTGCGGCTGGTCGCCGTCGAGCAGCCGGTGCAGCTCGACCTGGGCGGTTCCGGGCCCGGGGAGCCCGGACCGGGCCTGCGGCTGCGCGGTCGGGTGGACCGGCTCGAGGTCGACGCGCAGGACCGCCCGGTGGTCGTCGACGTCAAGACGGGCCGGACGGCGGTCACCGCCCGGCAGGCCGCCGAGCATCCGCAGCTGGCCGTCTACCAGCTCGCCGCGGCGCTCGGCGCCTTCGGCAACCTGCTCGACGGGACCGCGCGCCCGGGCGGTGGGCGGCTGGTGTACCTCGCCGACCGCTTGGCCGCGGGGCAGCCGAGGGAGCCGGTGCAGCCGCCCCTCGACGCGGCGGACCTCGCGCACTGGCGCGCGGTCGTCGGGCGGTGCGCGCAGGAGTCCGCCGGTGCGGCGTTCGTTGCCAGGGCCGGCCCCGACTGCGCGCGCTGCCCCGTCCGGACGAGCTGTCCCGCCGTCGAGTCCGGCCGTCCGGTCACCGCGGAATGAACCTGACCCCGGCCGCGCTCGCCGCGGCCCTCGGGGTGGCACCGCCCACCGACGAGCAGGCGGCGGTGATCACCGCGCCCACCCGTCCGGCACTGGTGGTGGCGGGTGCGGGCGCAGGCAAGACCGAGACGATGGCCGCCAGGGTGGTGTGGCTGGTGGCTACCGGGCAGGTGCTGCCCGAGCAGGTGCTGGGCCTCACCTTCACCCGCAAGGCCGCCCGACAGCTCGGCGTGCGGGTGCGCTCGCGACTGCGCAGGTTGGCCGGTTCCCCGCTGCTCGACCAGCTCGACCCGGGGGGTGGTCGCCGGGCCGCGGTGCTGGCCGGTGAGCCCACGATCTCCACCTACCACGCCTACGCCGGGCGGCTGGTCGGCCAGCACGCACTGCGGCTGCCCGCGGAGCCGGCCGCGCGCCTGCTGGGCCAGACCGCGGCCTGGCAGCTGGCCCACCGCGTGGTCTCCACCTGGGCCGCGGACCTCGAGGTCGACCGGACACCGGCCACTGTCACGAGCTACCTGCTCGCGCTGTCCGGCGAGTTGGGTGAGCACCTCGTCGAACCGGCTGCGGTGCACCGGCTCACCACCGGGATCGTCGCGGCGCTCACCGACGCGCCGCGCGCCAAGAACCAGCGCGCCGAGCCGTCGCAGGGGTACCGCCGCTGGATCGAGGCCCAGCGGATGCGTGCGGCGCTGCTGCCGCTGGTCGAGGCGTTCGCGGCCCGCAAACGGGCCGAGCGGACCGTCGACTTCGCCGACCAGCTGGCGATCGCGGCCCGGGTGGCAGAACAGCACGGCGAGGTCGGGGCGGCCGAGCGGGCGAGCTTCCGCGCCGTGCTGCTCGACGAGTACCAGGACACCGGGCACGCCCAGCGGGTGCTGCTGCGGGCGCTGTTCGGCCGGGTGCCGGGCGAGCCGCTGCGCGCGGAGGAGCTGTCGGTCACCGCGGTCGGCGACCCCTGCCAGTCGATCTACGGTTGGCGCGGGGCGAGCGCGGGCAACCTCGCGCGGTTCCGTACCGACTTTCCCGCCGCGGATGGGGGGCCCGCCGACGGGTACGGCCTGCTCACCAGCTTCCGCAACCCGCCCGAGGTGCTCCGGTTGGCCAATGCGGTGTCCCGAACCCTGCGTTCCGAACCGCTGCGGAACGCACCGGGAGCAGTCCCGGTCGGCGAGCTGCGGGCCGGGCCGGGCGCGCGCGCGGGTGACGTCCGGGCGGCGCTGCTGCCCGACGTCGGCTCCGAGATCGACTGGCTGGCCGACACCGTCGCCGGGCACTGGCGGCGCGCGGCGGAGGCCGGCGCCGCACCGCCGACCTCGGCGGTACTGGTGCGTCGCCGGGCCGACATGGACCCGATCGCCGCGGCGCTGCGGGCCAGGGGACTACCGGTCGAGGTCGTCGGGCTGGGCGGCCTGCTCGACACCCCGGAGGTGCGCGACCTGGTCAGCGCGCTGCGCGTGGTGGCCGACCCGCTGGCCGGGCCTTCCGCGGTCCGGCTGCTCACGGGCGCGCGCTGGCGGCTCGGGGTTGCCGACCTTGCCGCCCTGTGGAGCCGGGCCCGTGAGCTCGTGCCGCCGCTGCCGGGGCGGGGCCCGGGGCCACTCCGGCCGGCCGAGCTCGCACTCGGCGCGTTACCCGCCGAGCAGGCCGAGCAGGCCGGCCTCGTCGACGCGCTCGACGATCCCGGCCCACCCGAGCACTACTCCCCGGCGGGGTTCGACCGGCTCCGCCGGCTCGCCCGCGAGCTCGGCTGGCTGCGGTCCCGCGCGTCGGCGCCGCTCACCGACCTGGTGGCCGACGCCGAGCGGGTACTGCTGCTCGACGCCGAGACCGCGGCCCGGCCCGGTCCGGTCGGGCGCGCGCATCTCGACGCGTTCGCCGAGGTCGTCGCCGACTTCACGGCCGGCGCCGAGGTGGCCACCCTGCCCGCCCTGCTCGACTACCTGGAGATCGCCGAGCGCGCCGAGGATGGGCTGAGCCCTGGCGAGGTCGAGGTCGCGCCCGACCGGGTCCAGATCCTCACCGTGCACGCGGCGAAGGGCCTGGAATGGGAGGTCGTCGCGGTGCCGCACCTGGTGGCGCAGGTCTTCCCCGGGCGCAAGATCGGCGGCAGCTGGTTGACCGACCCTTCGGAGCTGCCGGTGCCGCTGCGCGGTGACGCAGACGATCTGCCCGACCTGCTGCTGCCCCCCGGTGCCGATCGCAAACAGCTCACCCAGGCGCTCGACGAGCACGAGTCAGCGCTCGACGCGCGGCGGCTCACCGAGGAGCGGCGGCTGTTCTACGTGGCGCTCACCCGTTCCGAGCGGGTGCTGCTGCTGTCCGGACACCGCTGGGGCCCCGCGGGGGACAAGCCGAGGCTGCCCTCGGAGTTCCTGCTGGAGGCCCGGGACGTGCTGGGTGGGGACACCGCCAGGGTCGGTCCGGGACGGCCGGTCGAGGCGTGGGCCGAGGCGCCCGAGGCCGGCGACCCGAATCCGGTCACCGCCGAACCGCTCACGGCGCACTGGCCGGTCGACCCGCTGGGTGCCCGCTCCCCAGCGGTGCACGCGGGCGCGGAGCTCGTCCGGTCGGTGCTGCGCGAGCCGCCGTCTTCGGCTGAAGGTCCCCCCGACGCCGACCCCGAAGGCTGGGCCGCCGACGTCGACGTGCTGCTGACCGAGCGGGCCGCAGCCACGGCCCGGCCTGTGGTCACCCTGCCGGCGCAGCTCTCGGTGAGCCAGCTCGTCGAGCTGGCGGCCGACCCCGACGCGTTCGCCGCCCGGTTGCGGCGCCCGCTGCCGCTGCCACCGAGCCCGCACGCGCGGCGGGGCACGGCGTTCCATGCCTGGCTCGAGCAGCGGTTCGGGTCGGCCCGCCTCCTCGACCTCGACGAGCTGCCCGGCGCCGCCGACGACGACGCGGCCGGTGACGACACCCTCGCCGAGCTGCAGGACGCGTTCCTCGCCTCCGAATGGGCCGACCGACGGCCGCTCGACGTGGAGGTGCCGTTCGAGGCGGTGATCGGTGGGATCAGCGTGCGCGGCAGGATGGACGCCGTGTTCGCCGACCCGGACGGCGGGTTCACCGTCGTCGACTGGAAGACCGGGCCACTGCCCGAGCGGTCCCAGGTACCGGCTCTCGCGGTGCAGCTCGCGGCCTACCGGACGGCGTGGGCGGCGTTGGCCGGGGTCGATGTGGATCAGGTGCTGGCGGCGTTCCACTACGTGCGCTCGGGTCACACCCTGCGTCCCGCCGACCTGCTCGACGCCGACGGCCTGCGCGACCTGCTGGAGTCGGTGCCGGTGGGGCGAGGAGTGTCGTGAGTGCGTCAGCCGGTCACGGGCTCGGGTACCAGCTCCGCCACCCGGTCGTCGGGCAGCCGGTAGCGCTGCGCCAACCACATCACCAGCACGCTGAGCAGGAAGGTCGCGAGGAAGCCGAGGTTGAAGTCGATGACCCCGAGGTTGCCCGCCGCCTTGGCCGGCTCCGGGTAGGAGCCCAGGTAGCTGAGGACGGCCAGCCCGGCGAACCAGGGTAGGACCCACATCCCGTGCCGGAGGTCCAGTGGCGGGGTGGTGCCCCGGTGGGTCAGCTCGTAGGCGGCGAACAGCGCGAAGCCCAGCAGCACCGCGACGAACAGCTTCCAGTCGGTGTCCCAACCCGACCAGTAGACGATCAGGTTCGACGACCAGAACGCCAGGAACGGGATGACGACCCCGCCGCGGAGGAAGAACCGTCGCTCGCGGTCGGGCAGCTGCTTGCGCAGCGCCAGCAGCACCAGCGGGCCCGAACCGAACGACAGCACCGTCGCCGAGGTGATGAACCCGACCAGCTTCTGCCAGCCGGGGAACGGCAGGAAGAAGATCAACCCCACGAAGAAGGCCAGCACGATGCTCACCCACGGCACCCCGCGTTCGGTGACCTTGGCCAGCGCGGCGGGCGCATTGCGGTTGCGGCCCATCGCGTAGGAGATCCGTGAGGTCACGGTGGTGTAGATCAACCCGGTGTCGGCGGGCGAGACGAAGGCGTCGACGTAGAGCAGCACGGCCAGCCAGGTCGCGCCCAGCACCCCGGCGATCGCGGCCAGCGGACCGAACTGGGCCAGCACTCCGGCGTCGCCGCTGAAGTTCGTCCCGACCTTCGCCCAGCCCTGGCTCAGCGAGCTGGTGGGCACCGCGCCGAGGAAGGCGAGCTGGAGCAGCACGTAGATCACTCCGCAGAGGACCACCGAGCCGATGAGGGTCAGCGGGATGTTGCGTTGCGGGTTCTTGGTCTCCCCGGCCAGCTCGACGCCCTGCCGGAAGCCGAAGTAGGAGAACGCGATACCGGCGGTGGCGACCGCGGAGAACACCCCGTGGCTGCCGTAGGGCGCGAACCCGCCGGTCGCGGCCGCCGTGAGGTGGCTGCCGTCGAACGACAGCACGAGGAACACCACGACCACCAGCACGATGATCGCGAGCTTCCACCAGACGATCGCGGTGTTGATCCGGGCGAACCACCGCACACCGTAGAGGTTGATCACGCAGAACACGAGCATCAACGCGGCGGCGACGCCGTAGCCGGGCCCGGTGAGCACCGGGGTCTGGTCCGTGGCGAGCGCGGTCAGCCAGGGGAGGTAGTTGGTGGCGTACTGCAGTGCCGCCTCGACCTCGATCGGCGCGACCGACGCCGCAGCCAACCAGGTGATCCAGCCGGTCGCGAAGCTGGCGAAGGAGCCGAAGGCGTAGTGCGGGAAGCGCACCACGCCACCGGAGTGCGGGAACATCACCCCGAGCTCGGCGTAGCACAGCCCGATGAAGACGATCATGACGGCGCCGATCGCCCAGGACACGAGCGACGCGGGCCCGGCGATCTCGGATGCCCGCAGCGCTCCGAACAGCCACCCCGAGCCGATCACCGAGCCGATGCCGGTGAACAGCAGCCCGATCGTGCCGATGTCGCGGCGCATCCGGTGGTCGTCACCGCCGGTGCCGGACTGCGGGGACCCTGGCTGTGGTGGGCCAGGCTGCGGTGTGACAGCCGCGGTCGCCATACTTGCTCCTTCACTCGGACGCGCTGTGCTGGTGGCGCACTTATGGGTCCTACCCGAAATGGTGATCCTCTTACGGGATCGCCACCCACCGCAACCGCCGGCTGTGCCACCTCACCGACCGCCTGCCGATGGTCGCACCGACCGCGCCGGTCAAGCCAGCCATGATCATCAGTTGGGGGACATAGGCCGCACGGGTGCGGCTCATGTCCCCCATTCGACGATCACCAGGTCGGCCAGGGGCCGCGAGCGGGTGGATTCCTCCACCGCAGCTGAGCGCGACCACTAGCGCGGATTTCCACGCAACTGGTTCGACGCAAGGGGGTCAGGCGAACTCGTAGCGGAGGGTGCGGTTTCCCCACCAGGGGACGGGGGTCTGGGGTAGCTGGGCTTGGCGTAGGACTGGGGTGTAGGCGCGTCGGTCGAGGCG
>JBBSGM010000094.1:0-15989 GCA_038254065.1 Mycobacteriales bacterium
ACCGCCCACCCCGACACGGCGTGCGATCCGGCAACAACGGCTCCAGACGCGCCCACTCAACATCAGTCAGATCATGACGAGCATGCATGAGCAAGATCTACCGCACCCGAACATCAAGATCCCGCAGACACGCCCTAACCCCGCGAGTCGGGGTATTTCTGCGACCGTGTCGGGCTGTTTCTGCGATCGCTCAACGCAGCCCGGGCCCCCGGCCGAGCGCCGTCTCGACCAGCGTCGTGAGCAGCGTCGGATAGTCGACCCCGGTCACCGCCCACATCCGCGGGTACATCGAGATCGGGGTGAACCCGGGCATCGTGTTGACCTCGTTCACCGTCAGCGCCCCTTCGGGCCCGACGAAGACGTCGACCCTGGCCAACCCCTGGCAGTCCAGCGCCCGGAACGCAGCGACCGCAAGCTCACCCACCCGCTCGGTGACGACGTCGTCGAGCTTGGCGGGGATGTCGAACTCACACACGTCGTCGAGGTACTTCGCGGCGAAGTCGTAGAAATCCGGGAGCACCCCGGTCGGTCCCGAGCCGACCAGCCGGATCTCCGCGGGCAGGCTGGCCCGCACCGAGCCGTCGGGGAACTCCAGCACGCCGCACTCCACCTCCCGGCCGACGACCGCGGCCTCGACGAGGACCTTGGGGTCGTGCTCGCGGGCGGTGGCGATCGCGGCGTCGAGGTCGGCCCATCCGGTGACCTTCGTGATCCCGACCGACGACCCGGCCCGTGCGGGCTTCACGAACACCGGCAACCCCAGCCGGTCCCGTTCCGCCGAGGTCAGCGTCGCGGTGCCCCGGCGCAGCACGACGAGGTCCCCGCCGGGCAAGCCCTCCGCGGCCAGCAGCTTCTTGGTGAACTCCTTGTCCATTCCCACTGCGCTGGCCAGCACCCCGGCCCCGACGTAGGGCAGCCCGGCCATCTCGAGCAGCCCCTGCAGCGTGCCGTCCTCGCCGAGCGGACCGTGCAGCACCGGGAACACGACATCGACGTCCGCGAACACCTCGCCGGCCCGCCCGGCGTCGAGCCGGACGAGACCACCACGGGTGGGGTCGCCGGGCAGGACGAGCGCGGTGCCGGCCGCGTGGACGGACGGCAACACGCCGTCCCGAATCCCCAGCAGGGCCGGGTCGTCGGTGCCGAGCACCCAGGCCCCGTCGCGGGTCACCCCGACCGGGACGACCTCGAACCGCGCGCGGTCGAGGTGCGCGAGCACACTGCCCGCCGAGACGCACGAGATAGCATGCTCGCTGCTGCGGCCGCCGAACACCACAGCCACCCGGATCCGACGTCCCGCCATGGCCGCCGAGCGTAGGCCGGGCAGAGTGATGAGCGCGGCACGGGCCATCCAGGCTTCGACTTGGCCGGCCGGCTCTGGCGGCAGACCGGAGCGGAGCGGGTGCGCGACGAGGTCCGGACCGAGCAGGCGAGCGTGCTCAGTGCGAGCGGCGCAACTGGGCCTCGTCCAGGTCGAGTTCCTGGCTGAGCTCGACCATCGTCCGCCCGGTGATCTCGCCCTCGTCGTAGAGGCGGCGCAGCGTCCGGCGCTCGACCTCCAGCAGGCGCCGTCGCAGGTCCCGATGGTCCGGCTGGACCTCGGCTCCGGACTCGGCGTCGAGCTGGCTGTCCAACCGGTCCCGCCGCAGCTCGAACACCTGCCGCAGCGCCCCGGTGCCGGCCGGGTCGGGCTGGTCCTGCGCGGCGATCGCGTCCAGCTCGGTCAGCGCCGCCTCCACCGTCGCCCGTCTGGCCCGCAACCCCTCGGTCCGCTCACGCTCCCCCTGGCTCAGCCGCAACCAGCGCAGCACCGCGGGCAGCGGCCGGCACCTGCAGGCCGAGCAGCACGAACAGCACCGCGACCAGCAGCACGTTGAGCACCCGCCAGAACGTTTCGGTCGGCAGCCGGGAGGCCGGGGCGAACAGCCCGCGGCCGCGCGTGCCCAGCCACACCGCCGCGCTCACGGTGGCCAGCACGCCCGAGGCGCCCACCAGGTTGGCCGGAACGAAAGCCAGGTACGGCGTGGCCAACGACAGCACCACCTGGCTGGGGGTGTCGCGGATCCGCTTGCGCAGCCAGACGACTGCGACCCCGACCACCAGACCGATGCCGATGCCGCCACCGACCTCGACCACGATGCGGACCACGATCTCACCACCGGAGGGCGAGGATCCGACGTTCTCGATCGCGAGCGCGAAGAGGGTCAGCGCCACCCCGTCGTTGACCGGGCCCTCCCCCTCGAGCACCGTGACCAGCCGCCGTGGCGCACCGAGGCGCGCCAACACGCTGGTGGCAGCGACAGGATCGGGTGGGGCGATCGCTGCCCCGAACGCGAGCGCCCCCGCCCAACCGACGTCCGGGTAGATCAGCAGCAGGGCTCCGGCGGCCGCCACCGCGGTGGCCAGTACGAGCCCGACCGACTGTCCGACCACCGGGACGATGTGGGCCATCGTCTCGCGCGGATCGCTGAAGAACGCCGCAAAATAGATCAACGGCGGGAGGAAGAGCAGCAGGACCACGTCGGGTGACAGCTGCACCGCAGGCAGGCCCGGCACGAAGCCCGCGGCCACCCCGAGCACGACGTAGGCAGTCGCGTCGGGCACCCCGAGCCGGCCGGTGAGCAGCCGGCCGAGCAGCACCGCAACCACCACCACGAGCGCGACGACGAACAGCTGGACCGGCACGAGAACTCTCCCCGTCAGGAGCGGGCCCGAGACCTGGGATACGCCCGCCATGATCGGCACCTCGGAACCGGCAGCCGCGATTCGCGCGGCCCGTGCTGTCCCAACGGCGATCACCGGAGCCGGTGCGGTCGCGGAGGTCGAACCGGGAATCGGACCTTCCACGATGCCGCTCGCCGGTCGAGACTCGACCCGTGACGCATCCACTGTCCCCGACCGCCCGCAGCACCGTGCACCGTGGCAGGCAGCGCGCCCGCACCGACCGCGCCGAGCTCTACGCCACCCTCGACGCCGGCCTGGTCTGCCACCTCGCCGTCGTCCGCGCCGGCGCGCCGGTGGTGCTGCCCACCGGCTACGGCCGCCGCGGCGACACGCTCTACCTGCACGGTTCCACTGGTGCCGCGATCCTGCGCGCCGCCGCCGGTGCCCCGGTGTGCGTCACGGTGACCCTCGTCGACGGGGTCGTCTATGCCCGCTCGGTGTTCCACCACTCGATGAACTACCGCAGCGCGGTCGTGCACGGAACGGCCCGGTCCGTCATCGACGACGCCGAGCGCCTCACCGCGCTGGAGACGATCGTCGAGCACCTCGCACCCGGTTCGTGGTCGCACGCCCGGCTCCCGTCGCAGCGTGAGCTCGCCGCGACGGCCGTGCTCGCCGTCGACCTGGTCGAGACCAGCGTCAAGGTCCGCAGCGGCCCGCCCGTCGACGACGCCGCGGACGTCGCCGACCCCGGGTACTGGGCCGGGGTGCTACCCCTGCACACGGCCTGGGGGCACCCCGACCCCTCCCCCGACCTCGCCGCCCCGCACACCACACCCCCGGCCCACATCACCACCCGCCGCCCCCATTCCGACCCCCCGTCCGGAGCCGACGCAGCGAAAGCCACTTTCGCCCCCGAGCGGACCGGGACGTAACCTCGGCCGTCGTGAGCGCTCCCCGGTATCCCGAGGCCGAACGGCTCGACCTCGTCGAGCGGCTGCACGGCCACGAGGTCGCCGACCTCTATCGCGGGCTGGAGGACCCCGCCGGCCGCGCACCCGATACCGGGCCGTGGTGTGCTCGGTGCCGCTGCTGGACATGGTTCGCTACGAGGAGTTCTCGCTGGGCCGGTCGGTCTCCCGCACCGCCGGCCCGGCCGTCGACCGACTGGCCTTCCTGGCCGCGCACACCGGGTTGGAGCTGAGCTGAGCATGGACCTGATCCCCGAGGCACCGATCCACGAGGCACTGGGGTCCGAGCCCCCCGCCTGCGCCGTCGACGCCGGCACCTGGTGCCCGCGGTTCTACCAGTGGACGCACAACGACCTCCTCTCCGCCAGTGCCGACACGATCATGAGCAAGGCGTTCGCGATCGCGCTGATCGTGGTCGCGGCGCTGCTCTCGCGCTGGTTCGTCCACCGCGCCATCAACCGGCTGGTGGAGGGGGCCACCAACGGGCTCGTCCCCCGGGCGTTGCTGCGCAGGGCACCGAAACGGCTGCGCGGGACACCGCTGGCCGCCCAGCGCCACAGCCAGCGGGCCCGCACGATCGGCTCGGTGCTGCGCTCGATCACCTCGGCGGTGGTGCTGCTGATCGCCGCGGTGATGGTGTTGGCCGAGTTCGGGGTGGCCCTCGGGCCGATCCTGGCCTCGGCGGGGATCGTCGGCGTCGCCCTCGGTTTCGGCGCGCAGAACCTGGTGCGCGACTTCCTGTCCGGCATGTTCATGCTGCTGGAGGACCAGTACGGGATCGGCGACGTCGTCGACCTCGGCACGGCGACCGGGACCGTGGAGACCGTGGGCCTGCGGATCACCACGGTCCGTGACGTCAAGGGAACGCTCTGGTACGTGCGCAACGGCGAGATCCTGCGGGTGGGCAACATGAGCCAGGACTACGCGGTCGCGGTCGTCGACGTGCCGCTCGCGCACACCGCCGACACCGAGGAGGCGTCCACGCTCGCCGCGCGGACGGCCACCGAGCGCCTCGAGCGCGCGGACCTGGCCGGGGACGTGCTCGAGCGCCTCGAGGTGCTCGGCGTCAACGAGATCACCACCGAGGGCGTGACGCTGCGGCTCACCGTCCGGGTCAGCCCCGGCCGGCAGTGGGTGGTGCAGCGGGCGCTCAACGCGGCGATCACCGACGCGTTCGACGATGCCGGCGTGCCCCGCCCGCTGGCCTTCCCGCCGGTGGACGGGCAGAAGCGCACCGGCGCGGGCAAGGGATGATGGTCGCGTGAGCACTCCGCAGAACTTCTACGCCGAGGTCGGTGGCGCCCCGGTCTTCGACAAGATCGCCTCGCGCTTCTACGAGCAGGTCGCGCAGGACGAGGTGCTCCGGCCGCTCTATCCCGAGGAGGACCTCGGGCCCGCCGAGGAATGGCTCCGGATGTTCCTGGAGCAGTACTGGGGCGGCCCGCGTACCTACTCCGACCAGCGCGGCCACCCGCGGCTGCGGATGCGGCACGCCCCCTTCACCATCGGTCCGATCGAGCGCGACGCCTGGCTGGCCTGCATGCGGATCGCCGTCGACGAGGCGGGGCTCGACGACGCGCACCGCGACCAGCTCTGGACCTACCTGACCTACGCCGCAGCCAGCATGGTCAACTCGGATCTCTGAGGTGGCGTGGTGGCGCGACGCGGTGGTTTACGAGGTCTATGTCCGAAGCTTCTGTGACTCCGACGGCGATGGCGTCGGCGACCTCGACGGTGTCCGCAGCCGGCTGGGCTACCTGGAGCAGCTCGGCGTCGACGCGCTGTGGCTGACCCCGTTCTACCGCTCCCCGATGGTCGACCACGGCTACGACGTGGCCGACCCGCGCGACGTCGACCCGGTCTTCGGCGACCTCGCCGCGTTCGACGCACTCGTCGCGGACGCGCACCGGCGCGGGTTCCGGGTGACCGTCGACCTGGTGCCCAACCACACCTCCAGCGAGCACGCCTGGTTCCGCGCTGCCCGTGAGTCGGCCCCGGGCAGCCCGGAGCGGGCGCGCTACCACTTCCGGACCGGTCGCGGCGCGGATGGTGCCCAGCCGCCGAACAACTGGCGCAGTGTGTTCGGCGGGCCGGCCTGGACTCGGATGCCGGACGGCGAGTGGTACCTGCACCTGTTCGCCCCCGAGCAGCCCGACCTGAACTGGGCCGACCCGCAGGTCCGGGCCGACCTGGAGCGGACGCTGCGGTTCTGGTGCGACCGCGGCATCGACGGGTTCCGGATCGACGTGGCGCACGGCATGGCGAAGCCGGCCGGGCTGCCCGACGACATTGGCCCCGAGACCCGCCTGCTCGGGGACACCGCCGGCGACCCCCGGTTCGACGACGACGGCGTGCACGACGTGCACCGGATGATTCGCGCGGTGCTCGACCGGTACCCGGGTCGGATGGCGATCGGCGAGGTCTGGGTGCGTGACGACGAGCGGTTCGCCCGTTACCTGCGCCCCGACGAGCTGCACCTTGGCTTCAACTTCCGGCTGCTGCAGACCGGCTTCGACGCCGCGCGGGTGCGTGCCGCGATTGAGCATTCCCTCGCGGCGGTGGCCCGGGTCGGTGCGCGGCCGACCTGGACGCTGTCCAACCACGACGTGTCCCGCCCGGTCACCCGCTACGGCGGCGGTGCGCTCGGACTGGCCCGCGCCCGGGCGATGGCGCTGGTGACCCTCGCGTTGCCGGGCGTCGTCTACCTCTACAACGGCGAGGAGCTCGGACTGCCGGATGTCGAGCTGCCCGACTCGGCGCGCCACGACCCGCTCTGGGAGCGGTCCGGGCACACCGAGCGCGGCCGCGACGGCGTCCGGGTGCCGCTGCCGTGGAATGCTGACGCTGCGGGGTACGGCTTCAGCACCGGCGAGCCGTGGCTGCCGATGCCCGACAACTGGTCCGGGCTGGCGGTGGAGTCCCAGCTGAAGGACAGCCGCTCCACACTGTCGCTGTTCCGCCGGGCCGTGGAACTGCGCGCCGGCTTCGACGGCTCGGGCGTGGAGTCGCGCGACGGGGTGGAGTGGCTGGACGCGCCGCCGGGCTGCCTGGCGTTCCGCCGGGCGGGCTCGCCCCTGGTCTGCGCGCTCAGCACCGCCGATGTCCCGGTGGCGCTGCCGCCCGGTGAGGTGCTGCTCACCAGCGGCCCCCTCG
Organism: Mycobacteriales bacterium; assembly: GCA_038254065.1. Classification (GTDB taxonomy): domain Bacteria; phylum Actinomycetota; class Actinomycetes; order Mycobacteriales; family Pseudonocardiaceae; genus Pseudonocardia. The sequence continues at coordinate 6,789 of JBBSGM010000094.1, forward strand.
ACGCCGCCCGCCTGCCCCCCGACACCGCAGCCTGGCTCGCCTGACCCGCCCAGCCTCGCTCGGCCCCGGCCCCCACCCCCGCGCCCACGTTGCAGGAAAGCCACTTTCATGCAACCAGGTTGCGTGAAAGTGGCTTTCCTGCAAGCCCCGGGCCCATCCTCAGGTCGCGAGCAGCGGCAGGGTGGTGATCCGGCGCCGCACCACGGCGCCGTAGTGGGCGTCGAGCCGCAGCCACGAGCCGGTCGCGGACACCCGCACCACCGGGGCCGCCCCCGCCGGTCCCACCCCGGTGTCGGCCTCGCCGAGGAACCCCATCCCGGCCAGCGCGAACAGGGCGCGCAGCGGCACCTTCACGGTGCTGCGGCCGCTCCGGACGTGCCCGCCGCTCTGCGCGCTCACCGTCAGCACCGTCTGCTCGAGCAACGACGCGGGCGGGCCGAGCGGGCCACCGTGCTCGCGGGCCAGCACCAGCCCGCGCTCGGTGATCGCCTCCAGCTCGGCGGCCGGCACGTCGTCGACGACCGACCAACCGTTGCCGGGCGGCAGCTCGCCCGGCCAGAGTCCGCCGCATGCGCCGGGGTCGATCCGCTCGGAACGGTCCACCGCCAGCGCGGTCAGCAGCACGGCGGCGGACACGGTCACGTCGTCCGGCGTCAGCTCGCCGCGCACCGAGCGGGTGGCCAGCACGTCGAACGGGGTCGACGCCCACGCCGTCACCCGGTCGCCGACGCCGCGTAGGCGCACCTGCGCCGTCTGGTCGAGCCGGACGAGACGGCCGGTGAACGCGGCGAGGTCGTCGCGTTCGGCGGGGTCGGCCAGCCACAGCTCCGTCATAACCGCTCCTGCCTGCCGCTCGTCACCGCATCCGGGACACCCGCCTCCGACCACTGCTGCAGGAACTCCCGCTCGGGCCCGGTGATCCGCCGGGGGCGCTGCGCACCGGCGTCGAACAGCGCCATCCGAGTGCGTGCCGACACCGCGACCGGATCGGCCTCATCGGGTCCGTCGTGCATCTCATAGTCGATTGTGAAGGAGGCCGCCCGCAGCGCATGCACCCACATCGTCACCCGCAGCGGCCGTGGCCGGTACGGGATCTGGCGCCGGTAGTCCACCTCGAGCCCGGCGACGAACAGGCCGTCGATGAACCCGGTGACCCCCTGCTCCGAGGCCGCGCCGAAGAACAGCCCGATGTGGGCCTCCTCCAGCAGCGTGACCGCGCGGGCGTGGTTGAGGTGGCGGTAGGAGTCCTGGTCGGTCCAGCGCACCGGAACCTGCGCGACGTAGCGGGCCACGCGGGACAGCCTCTCACCGCGCGAGGCCGCGCAGCTTCCGGGACACCACCGACAGGGTGGCGAGGTCGAGCCGCCCGGCCGTCCCGATCTCCTGCAGCGAGGCCCGCGCCCGCACCAGCCGCGACGCGTTCACCCGCTCCCACTGCGCGATCGCCTCGTCGGCCGGCGCACCCGGCGGCGCCTCACGCAGCGCGTCGAGGGTGATCGCGCGCAACGAGCCGTACAGGTCGTCGCGCAGCGCGAGTCGGGCCAGCTGATGCCAGCGGTCGCCGCGCTCCAGCGCGCTGACCGACGTCAGCGCCAGGTCGATCCCCAAGTGCTCCGACAGCGCGTAGTACAGCTCGGCGACCTCGAAGGGCGCACGCGGTTCCCGGTCTCGCTCGGACAGCTCGACCAGCTCGACGACGTCGAGCAGCCCGTAGCCGTATACCAGCCCGGCGGAACGCGCGGCCAGGTCGGTCGGGACACCAACGGAGACCAGCGGCTCGGCACCGGCGGCGACGGCGTCGCGCTCGCGACCGCGCAGCAGGCCCGGCAGCTGTGCGCGCAGCGCCCGCACCGGCGCCGAGAACCGGGCGACCTCGGCCCCGACGGCCAGCGGCTGCGGCCGGTTGGTGAGGAACCAGCGCGACGCCCGGTCGAGCAGCCGGCGCGACTCCAGCACGATCCGGTCGGACACCGCCACCGGAACGTCCGCGGCGCGGGCCGCGGCCCACAACGCGGGCAGCTCGAACACCGCCGTGGTCACCGCGTAGGCCCGGACCGTGTCGGCCACCCCGGCTGCCAGCTCCTCACCGAGCCGGAACGCGTAGCTGATCCCGCCGCCGTCGACCATCTCGTTGACCAGCAGCGTCGCGACGATCTCGCGGCGCAACGGGTGCGCGGCGATCGCCGTGGCGAACCGGTCGCGCAGCGGATGCGGGAAGTACTCGGCCAGCGTGGCGCCGAACGCGGGCCCGTCGGGCAGCTCGGCGTCGACGAGCCGGTGGGTGAGGTCGAGCTTCGCGTGCGCGAGCAGGGTGGACAGCTCCGGGCTGGTCAAGCCGGTACCGGCGGCCGCCAGCTCGGCGAACCCGTCCGCGTCGGGCAGCACCTCCAGCTCACGGTCCAGGGCGGTGCGGGCAACCAGGTCGGTGACCATCCGGGCATGCACCCGGGCCATCTCCCGCGCATGCGAGCGGGCGACGCCGAGCACGACATTCTGATCGCGGTTGTCGGCAAGCACGAGGGCGGCGACCTCACCGGTCATCTCGACCAGCAACGCGTTGCGTCCGATCCGGTCGAGCTCTCCGTCGGCGACCAGCCGATCGAGCAGGATCTTGATGTTGACCTCGTGGTCGGAGCAGTCGACACCCGCCGAGTTGTCGATCGCGTCGGTGTTGATCCGCCCACCGGAGCGGGCGAACTCGATACGCCCGCGCTGGGTCAGCCCGAGGTTCCCGCCCTCGCCGACGACCTTCACCCGCAGCTCGCGGCCGTCGACCCGGACCGCGTCGTTGGCCTTGTCACCGGCGTCGGCGTGGGTCTCGGTGCTCGCCTTGACGTAGGTGCCGATGCCGCCGTTCCACAGCAGGTCGGCCGGGACGAGCAGGATCGCGCGGATCAGCTCGGGCGGGCTGAGCCTCGTGACGTGGTCGGACAACCCGAGCGCCGCCCGGACCTGCTGGCCGACCGGGACCGCCTTCGCGCTGCGGGCCCACACCCCACCCCCCGCGCTGATCACCGAGCGGTCGTAGTCGTCCCAGCTCGACCGGGGCAGGTCGAACAGCCGCCGCCGCTCGGCGAACGCTCGCTTCGGGTCGGGATCCGGGTCGAGGAACACGTGCCGGTGGTCGAACGCGGCGAGCAGCCGGAGATGCGGCGAGAGCAGCATCCCGTTGCCGAACACGTCACCGGACATGTCGCCGATGCCGACCACCGAGAGCTCCTGGCTCTGGACGTCCACCCCCAGCTCGTGGAAGTGCCGGGTGACGCTTTCCCAGGCGCCCCTCGCGGTGATGCCCATCGCCTTGTGGTCGTAGCCGACCGAGCCGCCGGAGGCGAACGCGTCGCCGAGCCAGAAGCCGTAGGACGCCGCGACCTCGTTGGCGATGTCGGAGAACCGCGCGGTGCCCTTGTCGGCGGCGACCACGAGGTAGGAGTCGTCCCCGTCGTGGCGCACAACGTCGGGCGGGGGGACCGTGACGCCGTCCACGAGGTTGTCGGTGACGTCGAGCAACCCGCGGACGAACGTCCGGTAGCAGTCCTGGACCTCGTCGGGGTCGGGATGCGCCGCCCTGACGACGAACCCGCCCTTCGCCCCCACCGGCACGATCACCGTGTTCTTCACCTCCTGCGCCTTGACCAGGCCGAGTACCTCGGTTCGGTAGTCCTGTGGACGGTCCGACCAGCGCAATCCGCCGCGGGCGACCGGACCGAAGCGCACATGCACGCCCTCGACCCGCGGCGAGTACACGAAGATCTCGAACCGCGGGCGGGGCGCCGGCATGTCCGGCACCGCGGTCGGGTCGAGCTTGAACGAGAAGTAGGGCCGGTCGCGGAACCAGTTCGTGCGCGAGGTCGCCACGATCATCGCGAGGTAACCGCGCAGGATCCGGTCGGCATCCAGCCCGGCGACCTCCTCGATCAGCGCGCTGACCGCGGTCAGCGCGTCGACTGAACGGACCTCCCGCTCACCGTCGTCGATGGCCGGGTCGAACCGGGCCCGGAACAACGTGACCAAGCCGCGCGCGACGGCGGGCTGGGCGAGCAGCACGCCGGCCAGGTAGTGCGTGCCGAACAGGCTGCCGAGCTGGCGGGCGTAGCGACCGTAGGCGCGCAGCACCGCGACCTCCCGCCAGCCCAGCCCCGCCCCCAACACCAGCGCGCTGTACCGGTCGGTCTCGGCGTCATCACGCCAGGCCGCACTGAACGCGGCGCAGAACCCGGCCGCGACCTCGCTCGGGCTCCGCTCGGGCAGCGCGCTGGGGGTGACCTCGTCCAGGCAGAGCCCGAAGTCGTAGAGCCAGCAGCGGTGCCCGTCGGGCCGGACGAACTCGGCGGGCCGCTCGTCGAGCACCTCGACACCGAGCTGCTGGAGCACCGGCAGGATCGCGGTGAGGGTGACCGGGGCGTCGGCGAGGTAGAGGGTGAAACGACGCTCATTGTCGTCGGTGGCGCCGGGTGCGGCGTAGAGCCGGACGTCGAAGCGGCCTCGCTCCAGGGCCAGCAACCTGCGCAGGTCCTCCACGGCGTGCGCCGGCGTCACCTCCGCCTTGTACGACTCGGGGATACCGGACAGCAGTGCGGCACCGGCAACGCCGCCGAGCTCAGCGGCGAGCCGGTCGTCCCAGGTCCGAACGGCGTCAGTCAGCTCGTTGCGCAGCGCGGCGATGTCGGGCAACGCGGCACCGGAGGCACGCCCCGCGAAGCCGAGGTGCACGATGAAGTGCACGAGCGCCAGGCTCGCCTCGGTGACCCGCACGGTGTAGTCGACGACCCCGCCGCCGAGCCTGGCGCGCAGCACTTCGGCCATCGCCAGCCGCGCCGACGTCGTGTAACGGTCCCGCGGCAGGTAGACCAGACAGGAGACGAAGCGGCGGTACGGGTCGGGCCGCAGGAACACCCGGACCGCACGGCTTTCCGGCACCGCGAGGACGCGCACCGCGATGTCGTGCAGTGCCTGCTCGCTCGTGGCGAACAGCTCCTCCATGGGCAGCGCCGAGATCACCTCGAGCATCTGTTGACCGGAGTAGGCCGCCACCGGCAGCCCGGCCCGGCGGATCGCGCCGCGCACCCGGCCGGCCACGACGGGGATGTCGAGGACGTTCCCGGGTAGCGCCGAGACGGCAAGCATGCCGAGGAAGCGGTGCTCGCCGGTGAGGTGGCCGTCGGCGTCGACGGTACGGACGCCGACGTAGTCGGCGTACACCGAACGCAGCACCCGGCTCGGCGCGCTCGCCCTGGTGAAGGTCAGCAGGTCGTGGCCGGCACCGTCGGCCGCCGGGGGGAAGGTTCGCGTGGCGAGGGTGTCGCGGCGCAGCACGCCCAGCCCTGACCCCAGTTCGGGGCGCAGCTCGGAGTGCGGCTCGGGGCCGGCCGCTCCGCCGGTGAGGATGTAGTGCCGGTACCCGAGGAAGGTGAAGTGTCCGTCGGTCAGCCAGCGCAGCAGGTCTGCGACGTCGCCGCGATCGGTCGGGTCGGGCCCGGGGCTCCCGGCTGCGAGCTGCTCGGCGAGCTCGCGGGCCCTGCACATCATCCGCTCGCCGTCCTCGACGACCTCGCGGACGTCGGCGAGGACGCGCCGCAGCTCCTGCTCGAGTGTCTCGGCGAGTTCGTCGACGAGCGTCAGGTCGAGGTGCATCCACGACTCGACGAGGGCTCCCGAGGGCGGGTCGGCCGGATCGGCATCGACGAGCACCTCGAGCAGCTCGCCGGTGACGATGCGCCGGACCACGACGATCGGATGCACCAGCCGGTATACGTCGCCGCCGACTCGGGCGACGGCGGCCAGCACCGACTCGACGAGATAGGGCATGTCGTCGGTGACGATCTCCACGATCGTGCCGGTGGTCTCCGTGCGGAGCCGGGTCAGCGGCTCGCCGGCCACCCGCCGGGCCGCAAGCCCGTAGTGGGACCGGGCGACCTCGCTCAGCGCGGGCAGCGGGCCGCCCGACCGCACGGGCTCCGGAGAATGCCGCGCGTACAGCCGCTCCAGCCGGCCGAGCTCGACCGCCCTCGAGACGTCGTCGTGTCCACGGGTCCGACTCATCGACGGCAGCTCCCATACCAGGCCTCGTCGACCGAGAGGCAGATCACCACTCACCGGACCCTCGGTCGGCCTCAGTCACGAGTGAGCTTGCGGCGCACCACCCGGTGTGGCCGCGCCGCCTCGGCGCCGAGTCGCTCGACCTTGTTCTTCTCGTACGCATCGAAGTTGCCCTCGAACCAGAACCAGGCGGCCGGGTTCTCCTTCGTGCCCTCCCACGCCAGGATGTGGGTGACGACGCGGTCGAGGAACCAGCGGTCGTGGGAGATCACGACCGCACAGCCCGGGAAGTGTTCGAGTGCGTTCTCCAGCGACCCGAGCGTCTCGACGTCGAGATCGTTGGTCGGCTCGTCGAGCAGGATCAGGTTGCCGCCCTGTTTGAGGGTCAGCGCCAGGTTCAGCCGGTTGCGCTCACCACCGGAAAGCACGCCGGCCGGCTTCTGCTGGTCGGGGCCCTTGAAGCCGAAGGCCGCGACGTACGCCCGCGACGGCATCTCGACCTGCCCGACCTTCATGTGGTCGAGCCCATCGGACACGGTCTCGAAGACGGTCTTCTTCGGATCGATCCCGGCCCGCTCCTGGTCGACGTAGGAGGGCTTGACCGTGTCGCCGATCTTCACCGTCCCGGAGTCGGGATGCTCCAACCTCACGATGGTCTTGAACAGGGTGGTCTTGCCCACCCCGTTCGGCCCGATCACGCCGACGATGCCGTTGCGGGGCAGGGTGAACGACAGGTCCTTGATGAGCTGTCGCCCGTCGAAGCCCTTGTCGAGATGCTCGACATCGACCACCACGTTGCCCAGCCGGGGACCTGGCGGGATCTGAATCTCCTCGAAGTCCAGCTTGCGGTAGCGGTCGGCTTCCGCCGCCATCTCTTCGTAGCGGTCCAAGCGCGATCGGCTCTTCGCCTGCCGCGCCTTCGGGTTCGACCGCACCCAGGCCAGCTCGTCCGCCAGCCGCTTCTGCAGCTTCGCGTCCTTTCTGCCCAGGACCGAGATGCGCTCGGCCTTCTTCTCCAGGTAGGTGGAGTAGTTGCCTTCGTAGGGGTAGGTGCGGCCGCGGTCGATCTCGAGGATCCACTGGGCCACGTTGTCGAGGAAGTACCGATCGTGGGTCACGGCCAGCACGGCGCCTGGGTAGGAGCTGAGGAACTGCTCCAACCACAGCACGCTCTCCGCGTCGAGGTGGTTGGTGGGCTCGTCGAGGAGTAGCAGGTCGGGGCGCGACAGCAGCAGCGTGCACAGCGCCACCCGCCTGCGTTCCCCACCGGACAGGTGGGTGACGGGCTGGTCGCCGGGCGGGCACCGCAGCGCGTCCATCGCCTGCTCGAGCTGCGAGTCGAGGTCCCACGCGTCGGCGTGGTCGAGTTCCTCCTGGAGCCGCCCCATCTCGTCCATCAGCTGGTCGGAGAAGTCGATCGCCATCTGCTCGGCGATGGCGTTGTACCGGTCGAGCTTGGCCTTGACCTCGCCGACGCCCTCCTCGACGTTGCCGAGAACCGTCTTCTCCTCGTTCAGCGCCGGCTCCTGGGCAAGGATCCCGACCGTCGCGCCAGGGGCGAGGAACGCCTCGCCGTTGTTGGGCTGGTCCAGCCCCGCCATGATCCGCAGCACGCTGGACTTGCCCGCACCGTTCGGACCCACCACTCCGATCTTCGCACCCGGATAGAAGCTGATCGACGCGTTGTCGAGGATGACCTTGTCGCCGTGCGCCTTGCGCACGCTCTTCATGGTGTAGATGAACTCCGCCACGGTGTCGATGGTAGTTCCGACGGGTCAGCCCCCGTCGCCCGGTACGGCAGAGACCAGGTGCCCGTTCATCGCGGACACCTCCTCGGAGCCCTCGTCCCGCGCTCCGGGCAGTAGCTCGCCTCCCTCGAACCCGCTGTCCGCGGCCGCATCGGACTGAGCCGCGTCCGATGCACGCTCCGTTCCGAGCGTATTCGACCTGGCCGACGAGCGGGTGAGAGCAGCGGTGCACCACGAAAGGTCAGGGCCGACTGACTGGGCATCGATACCCACGTCGGTCCGGAGGTTGCCTTCCTTGTCCTCGTACTCCCGAGTGGAGAGCCGGCCGTAAACCACGACCGGATCACCCTTGACGAACGTCGCCATCACGTTCAGTCCGAGCCTGCGCCAGGCGGTCACGCTCACGTACGACGTTCCGCTCGTCAACCAGGTACCGCTCGTCTTGTCGAGCCGCCGCTCATTGCTGGCGACCCGGAAGCTCGCGAGTTCGGTGCCATCGGTCAGCCGACGCTTGGTGATATTCCCTGCGATGTTCCCGACGACCGTTGTCCAGATCTCGTTCACCGCTGTGCCTCCTCGCTCCTGGTCCTGCTGACGCCACCAGCATCGCGGCATTGCCGGAGGTACGACAGAGCGACGAATTTTCTGTGGATAGTGGCACCCCGATGTGGACAACCGGCCCGGGACGGTTCCTGCCGAGGGCGTACTGTCACTCCCTTCCGGGAGTCTGGCCAGGGGCGCCGCATATGAGGCGGCCCGGCTCCGGGGGCTGGACAATAACGAAGGCGGATCGTTGTCTTCCGACAGCGATCCGCCTTCGTTTTTCATGGTGGATGTCGGCGGTGTCCTACTCTCCCACACCCTGGCGGGTGCAGTACCATCGGCGCTGGAGGGCTTAGCTTCCGGGTTCGGGATGGGACCGGGCGTTTCCCCTCCGCCATGACCACCGACAACGCTATCGATTTGTCGCTCACCGGTTTGTCCGGTGGCGGGGGTGTGCCCGGGCCGCCACCCCTGTGGGGGGTGTGGTGGGGCACGGCCACCCGGGGTGGGTGGTGTGTTCAGGGTCGCATAGTGGATGCATGTATCGTGTGGGGGTAAGCCCTCGGCCTATTAGTACCAGTCAACTCCACCCATTGCTGGGCTTCCATCTCTGGCCTATCAACCCCATGGTCTGTGGGGGGCCTTAACCACGCAAGGTGGTGGGAGACCTCATCTTGGAACGAGCTTCCCGCTTAGATGCCTTCAGCGGTTATCCCTTCCGAACATAGCCAACCAGCCGTGCCCCTGGCGGGACAACTGGCACACCAGAGGTTCGTCCGTCCCGGTCCTCTCGTACTAGGGACAGCCTTCCTCAAGTCTCCTGCGCGCGCGGCGGATAGGGACCGAACTGTCTCACGACGTTCTAAACCCA
>JBBSGM010000095.1:0-15851 GCA_038254065.1 Mycobacteriales bacterium
ACCGCGCGCTCGACGAACCTGCTGCTCACCGTGCTGTTCCACCTGCTCACCCTCGGCGTGCTGGCCTTGATGTCCACGATCGACGTGCCGGTCGACGGCGTGGTGCAGACGATCGTGACGAAGCTCGGCATCGTGCTGGTCGTCGTCGGAATCGCCTACGGCGTGTCGATGCTCGTGCTGCTCCGGATCCGGGAGCGCCGGCGCTCGGCCACCGTCTCGACCAACGTGCAGCAGCGGATGGCCGAGCAGAACCGCAGGCCCACCACCGACCCGGTCCCGCCGCCCGGTTGACCCGTTCCGGCCGGTTGACCCGTCCCGGGTGGTCGTCAGCGGGCCGCGAGTCCGGCCCGGCGGGTGGCCGCCGGCAGCAGGACCGGCAGCCGGTGCACGGTGACGTTCCAGAACCGGAGCTCCGGGTCGGTGGCGCGCCAGGCGTCCGCCAGCCGGGCGGCCGCGTCCGGATCGGCGATGCGGCGCGGCCGTGGCTGCAGGCCGCGGCGCGTCCGCACGGCCCGGTCCAGCGCACCCCACGCCTCGGCGGCCGTGGCATGCACGCTCACGGTCACCGGCCCGTCCTCGTCGCCCACCACCAGGGTGTACGCGCTGACCACGTCGTAGGGCACCCGGCCGCCTCCCTTCCCTGCCCGCCTCTACTCAACGGCGCGGGCCGTCCGCAGGTGCGCGCCTGGTCGATGCAGCCGCCGTCGCAGTAGGTTGGCCCGGTGCTGCTGACGATCACGCTGGCCCGCCGGCCCGCCACGGATCTCGGCTATCTGCTGGGCAAGCACCCCGACCGCGTGCACCACACCACCCTCGCGTTCGGTGCGGCGACCGTCTGTTTTCCGGTGGCCGGGCCCGACCGGTGCACCGCCGCACTGGTCGTCGAGGTCGACCCGGTCGGGCTCGTGCGGCGCTTCGACCCGTCCGGGTCACCCGAGGGGTTCAGCCTCGGACAGCACGTGAACGACCGGCCGTACGCGGTGTCGTCGCTGCTGTCGGTGGCGATCTCGCGGACGCTGGGCTCGGCGCTGCACGGCCGCGCGCGCGAGCGACCGGAGCTGGCCGCCGCAGCGCTCCCGCTCGAGCTGGCGGTGCCGGCCGTCCGCGACGCCGGCGGGCTGGCCGAGCGGCTGTTCGGTCCGCTCGGGTGGCGGGTGACGACGACGCCGGTCGGGCCGCGGCACGTCGGGTTGCGACTCACCGGCACCGCCCGGCTCGCCGACGCGCTCTCGGCGATCTCTGTACTGCTGCCCGTCCTCGACGACGCGAAACACCACTATGTCGGCCCTGACGAGGCCGACAAGCTGCTGCGGTTCGGCGGCACCTGGCTGGCCACCCATCCTGACCGCGAGCTCGTCACGCGGCGTTACCTGCGCTACCGCCGCCGCCTCACTGCGCCGGCCCTGGAGCGGTTGGGGGTCGAGGTCGCGGACGGGCCGCCGGCCACGCCGCTGCGGGAGCTGCGCCGGGCGGCCGTCGTCGCGGAGCTGCGATCGGCCGGGGCCCGGCGGGTACTCGACCTCGGCTGCGGCGAGGGTGCGCTGCTCGCCGAGCTGCTGCGTGACCCGGCGTTCACCGAGGTCGTCGGCATCGACACCGCCGCGGCCGCGCTGGAGCGCGCGGCGCGCCTGCTGCGGCTCGACGAGCTGCCGCCGGCCGCGCGGTCGCGGGTCGAGCTGCGCCAGGGCTCGCTCGTCTACACCGACCGGTCACTGGCGGGCTACGACGCGGCGGTGCTCAGCGAGGTCGTCGAACACGTGGAGCCCGACCGGCTGGCGTCGCTGGCACACTCGGTGTTCGCGGTGGCCCGACCGGCGACGGTCGTGGTCACCACACCCAACCGGGAGCACAACGCCCGCTACCCCGACCTCGCACCCGCTGCGCTACGCCACCCCGACCACCGCTTCGAATGGACCCGTGCCGAGTTCGCGGCGTGGACCTCGACGATCGCTGCCGCGCACGGTTACCGGGTGCGCCGCGGCGGCGTCGGTGAGCTCGATCCCGAGCTCGGGGCTCCGACCCAGCTCGCCGTACTGACCAGGCAGGCCCGAGCGTGAAGGTCCCCGAGCTGGCGCTCGTGGTGCTCGTGGGCGTGAGCGGGGCGGGCAAGTCGACGTTCGCCGCCCAGCATTTCGCGCCCACCGAGGTGCTGTCCTCCGACACCTTCCGCGCGCTCGTCGCCGATGACCCGGACGACCAGTCCGCCAGCGCGGACGCGTTCGCCGCCCTGCACCATCTCGCCGGGATCCGGCTGCGCCGCGGCCTGCTCACCGTCGTCGATGCGACGAGCACCCAGAAGGCGGCGCGGGCGTCGCTGCTCGAGCTGGCGCGCCGGCACGACGTGCTGCCGGTGGCGGTCGTGCTCGACCTGCCCGAGCGCCTCTGCGTGGCGCGGTCCCGGTTCGGCCCCGCGGTCGTCGGCCGCCAGCACGGCGAGCTGCGCCGGTCGATCTCCCGGCTGAAGGGCGAGGGGTTCCGGTATGTGCACGTGCTGCGTTCCCCCGAGGACGTCGCCGCGGTCGCGGCGATCGAACGGACCCGCTCCTACAACGACCGCCGCGAGCTGACCGGCCCGTTCGACCTCATCGGGGATGTCCACGGCTGCCGCTCCGAACTGGAGTCGCTGCTCGGCGGGCTCGGCTGGGAGCTGCGCCGCGACGCCGCCGGGCGGGCGGTGTCGGCGCGGCACCCCGAGGGGCGCACCGCCCTGTTCCTCGGCGACCTCGTCGACCGCGGGCCCGACGTCGCGGGGGTGTTGCGGCTCGCGATGGGGATGGTTGCAGACGGGGTCGCGATGGCCGTGTCGGGCAACCACGAGGTGAAACTGGTCAAGGCGCTGCGCGGGCGTGACGGGCAGCTCTCGCACGGTCGTGCCGCGTCGCTCGAACAGCTCCGCGCCGAGCCGCCGGAGTTCGTCGAGGCGGCCACCGCGTTCATGGACGGGCTCGTTGCGCACTACGTGCTCGACGCCGGCCGGCTCGTGGTCGCACACGCCGGGCTGCGCGAGCAGTTCCACGGGCGCGCGTCGGGCCGGGTGCGGGCGTTCGCGCTGTACGGGGAGACGACCGGCGAGACCGACGAGTTCGGCCTGCCGGTGCGCTACCCCTGGGCGCTGGAGTACCGCGGGGACGCGACCGTGGCCTACGGGCACACGCCGGTGCCGGACGCGGAGTGGGTCAACAACACGATCTGCCTCGACACCGGATGCGTGTTCGGCGGGTCGCTCACGGCGCTGCGCTGGCCGGAGCGCGAGCTCGTGTCCGTGCCCGCCGAGCGGGTCTGGTTCGAGCCGGCGCGCCCGTTGCGTCCCGATACGCAGAGCGGCTCTGCGCACGGTGTCGACCGGCCTGCCGATCGGGCCGCCGACGAGCTGGACGTGACCGACGTGCTCGGCAAGCGCGCCGTCGAGACCCGGCACCTGGGACGGATCACCGTGCCGGCCGAGCAGAGCGCCGCGGCGCTGGAGGTGCTGAGCCGGTTCGCGGTGCATCCCCGGTGGTTGGTGTATCTGCCCCCGACGATGGCTCCGGTCGCGGCCTCCCCGGACGGCCCGCTGGAGCAGCCGGGCTCGGCGTTCGACGCCTTCGCCGCCGAGGGGGTGGCCGAGGTGGTGCTGCAGGCCAAGCACATGGGCTCGCGGGCCGTGGTGATCGTGTGCGCCGACGCCGGGGTGGCCGCCCGCCGGTTCGGGGCGGCAGCCGCGGAGATCGGTGTCGTGCTGTCACGCACCGGACGGCGGCTGGTCCGCGGTACCGAAGGGTCGCTTGCGGGCCCGCGAATCGGCACCGAAGGGTCGCTTCTGGCCCGGTTGCGCGCCGCGGTGTCGAACGCCGGGCTGTGGGCGGAGCTGCGCACCGACTGGCTCGTGCTCGACGCCGAGCTGCTGCCGTGGTCGGCGGCGGCCGCCGGGCTGCTGGCCGACCGGTACGCGCCGACCGCGGCCGCCGCAATGGCCGATCTCGATGCCACCGCGACGGTGCTGGCGGCGGCGCGCGAGCGCGGCGTCGAGGTCGGCGAGCTGCGGGATCGGACGACGGCACGGGCGGCCGACGCCGTCGCGTTCGACCGCGAGTGGCGCCGGCACGCCGGCGACGGACCGGTGCGGCTGGCGCCGTTCTGCCTGCTCGCCGGTGCGGACGGGGTGTACGCCGAGCGCGCGGTGGCCTGGCAGCTCGATGTGCTCGACCGTCTCGTCGCGGCCGACCCGGCACTGCTGGTCGGGACCCCGCGCCACACCGTCGCGCTGGACGACCCCGCCGCCCGTTCCGCGGGAGCCGACTGGTGGGCCGGCGCGGTGGCCGCCGGCGCGGAGGGTGCGGTGGTCAAGCCGGCCGGCGGGTGCGAGAACGGCGCGCGCGGGCTCGTCCAGCCGGGGCTGAAGGTGCGCGGCCCGGAGTACCTGCGGCTGGTGTACGGCCCGCACTATCTCGAGCACCTGCCGCGGCTGCGCGAGCGGCACGTCGGACGCAAGCGCGCGCTCGCGCTGCGGGAGTACGGGCTCGGCCTGGAGGCACTGCACCGGTTCGTCGCGAAGGAGCCGCTGTGGCGGGTGCACCAGGCCGTCGCCGCGGTGCTGGCGCTGGAGTCGCAGCCGGTGGACCCTCGGCTGTAGGGGCCTCAGGCGGCGCGTTCACGCGGTGGGCCGACGCCGAGCGGGCCGACGAGCGGCGATACCCCTCGCCGCGATCCCCTCAGCGCCCCAGCGACACCGAGCTCATGTTGAACTCCGGTACCCGCACCGGCGGCATCGCCGCCCGGGTGAACCAGTCCTTCCACTCCCGTGGCAGCGTCAGCTGGGTCGCGCCGACCTCGCCGGCGCAGCGCAGCACGTCGAGCGGGGAGTAGTTGAACCGGAAGTTGTGGTCGACCTCGGCGACGACCTCGCCGTGCTCCACCAGGTAAACGCCGTCCCGGGTCAGCCCGGTGAGCAGCAGTGTCGCCGGGTCGACCTCGCGGATGTACCACAGGCAGGTCAGCAGCAGGCCGCGTTCGGTCCGCGCCACCAGCTCGTCGAGCGACGCATCCGTCCCGCCGGTGAGCAGCAGGTTCCCCCCGGCCGGGGTGAACGTCGTGCCGAACTCGGCGGCCTCGGCCCGTGCGTAGGTGAGCTCGTGGATCGCGCCCTCGCGGACCCAGTCGACGGGGCGCACCGGGGCACCGTTGTCGAACACGCTGATCCCGTCACCGGATCCCGTGGTGACCAGGAACGGCTCATACTCCAGTCCCGGGGCGGCCGGGTCGCTGGTCAGGGTGAGCGGCAGCTCGGTGAGTCGTTCGCCGACCCGGGTCCCGGTCGGTCCGGCCAGCGCGTTGCGCCCCTCCTGCGCCGCGCGGCCCTCCATCGACCAGCTGAGGTAGATCATCAGGTCGGAGACCGCCGACGGCGGCAGCAGCGTCTCGTAGCGACCGGGGTGGAGGGTGACCCGGCGCTTCCCCCAGTCGAGCCGGTGCGCGGCGCCCGCGGCCAGCGCGACGACGTCGACGTCGGTGAAGTCCCTGGTCGCGGTGCCGGTCCACGTCGAGCCGGACAGGTCCGGGGTCTTCACATTGAGCTCCACCGACCCCGTCGGTGCCGCCCAGCGCCTGCGCACCCCGGTGGACGTGCCGAGCCAGACCGTGGTCACGGCGTGGCTGGCGAAACCGTACTGGCGCAGCTGCCCCGCAAGCACTTCACAGAGCCCGCCGACGAGCCCGCTGAATACCTCGATCGAGGTCTCGGCAGCCGGGTCGGTGAAGGCGGGATCCTCGGTGTCGGGTTCGGGGAGCGGGGCGGCGTCGCGGGCCGGGCCCGCGTCCCTCGCGGCCTGCTCGCTGGCCGCCACCAGCTCGTCGAGCTCGACCGGATCGGTGACCGTGGCGCTCGAGCTCACCACACCTGCCGCGGTGCCGCCCTCGACGTGCAGGAGCGAAATCACCGCGACCTGCCGGGAGGTGGTGTGCCCGTTGGTCGTCATCGTGGAGTTCGCCCAGCGCAACACGGCCTCGCTGACCTCGCTGACGACGACCACCCGGCCCATGACGTCGGCGCCGCCGTGGATGAGCACCCGCTCGACGATCTCGTGCGGGGCGAATGCCGCGATCATTGCCCTGCCTCCTTGGCGGTGTTGAGCACGGTGACCCCGCGGAACAACGCGGGCGGGCAGCCGTGGCTGACCGGGGCGACCTGGCCCGGCTGGGCCTTCCCGCAGTTCATCGCACCGCCGAGGCGCCACGTCGACGGGCCGCCGACCGCCTCCAGCGAGCCCCAGAAGTCGGTGGTGGTCGCCTGGTAGGCGACGTCGCGCAGTTGGCCGGCCAGCACCCCGTCGTCGATGCGGTAAAACCGCTGCCCGGTGAACTGGAAGTTGTAGCGCTGCATGTCGATCGACCAGGACTTGTCGCCGACGACGTAGATGCCACGCTCGACGGCGGCGATCAGGTCTGCGGTACTGCGGTCGACGGTAGGGTCGGGCCGCAATGACACGTTGGCCATGCGCTGGATCGGCACGTGATGCGGGGAGTCGGCGAACGCGCAGCCATTGGACCGCTCCAGGCCGAGCCGAGCCGCGTTGGTGCGGTCCACCTGGTAGCCGACCAGCACGCCGTCCCGGACGAGATCCCATTCGCCGGTGGCGACACCGTCGTCGTCGAAGCCGACGGTGGCCAGCCCGTGCGGGACCGTGCGGTCCCCGGTGACGTGCATGAGCGGCGAGCCGTAGCGCAGGGTGCCGAGCCGGTCCGGGGTGGCGAAGCTGGAGCCGGCGTAGGCGGCCTCTTCACCGATCGCCCGGTCGTACTCGGTGGCGTGCCCGACGGACTCGTGGATGGTCAGCCACAGGTTGGTCGGGTCGATGACCAGGTCGTAGCGGCCGGGGTCGACCGAGGACGCCTTGGTCTTCTCGGCCAGCAGCTCGGGGAGCGCCGCGAGCTCGGTGTCCCAGTCCCAGCCCGCGCCGGTCAGGTACTCCCAGCCGCGGCCGACCGGCGGGGCCAGCGTGCGCATCGTCTCGAACCCGCCCGCGGCACGGTCCACGGCGGTCACGGTGAGGTAGGGGTGGATCCGGACCCGCTGCTGGATGGTCGAGGTGCCCGCAAGGTCGGCGTAGAACTTGTTCTCCTTCACCTGGGCGACGCCGGCCTGCACGTGGTCGACGCCGTCGCTCGCGAGCAGCCGGTGGGACCAGTCGGTGAGCAGCTCGACCTTGTCCCGGGTGGGCACGGTGAACGGGTCCACCGCGTATTGCGACACCCATCCGCCGTTCGGGTACACCGGTTCGTCCGCCCGCTCCACCCGTACCCGGGCCACCGCCGCCAAGGTGCGGGCCACCCGGACCGCGCGTTCGGCGGTGGCCGAGGCGGCCTGCGGGCTCAGCTCGACGTGCGAGGCGAACCCCCACACGCCGTCGACGAGGACCCGCACGGCCAGCCCGAGGGTGGTCGAGTCCGACACCCCGGTGACTGCGCCGTCCCGCAGGTCGATCGACTGCGCGAGGATCCGCTCGACCCGCAGGTCGGCGTGCTCGGCACCCAGCAGCCGCGCCCGGCTCAGGGCACCGCCGGCCAGGGCCGGGAGCAGCAGGTCACGGAACTCGGAGTCGATGCGCTCGATCGCCACCTCCGCACGGTATCCGGCAGCGGCTCAGCCCCGCAGCCACCACGGCCACCACCACGGTGGGACGGCCGCCGGGTGCGGGGCCGCCGGCCCGTCGAGGGAGTCGTCGGGCGGCCCGGGCACTGCCGTCACGGTGGCGTCGGCCCCGATGTGGAGCACCTGGTCGGCGAACCCGTCACCGTCGAGGTCGGTGAGAATCAGCAGGTCGTCACCAGCGCGGACGAGCACGGTGTCCGGTTCGCCGTCGCCGTCGGTGTCCGTCCCGGCGTCGACCGGCAGCCCGAGACCCACCGAGCCCGCAGAGCCCGCGGCCGGGCCGTCGATGTCGGGGACCACGCCCGGCCTGCGCTCAGCTCGTGGCACCGGGCACCTGCGCGGGATCGACGGCCAGTGCCCGCAGCTCGGCGTCGATCTCGCCGCGCCGTCGGGCCACCGCCGCGTCGAGCATTCCGCCGGTCCGCTGCTCGACCTCCAGCAGCCAGCGGCCAAGCTCCGCGTGCAGCCCGCGGCGGAGCGCGACCAGCGCCTCGGCCGACCAGCACCGCAGCCGGGCCCGATCGGCGGCGGCCGCCCGCAACCGGGCGGTGGCGACCAGCGCGGCGAGCGCGAGCCCGATCCCGAGCGGCAGCACGGCCGGTCCGGCGAACGCGGGCAGCCCCAGCATCGGCAACACCGCCGCGGGCAGCACCACCAACCGCCAGCTGCCCCCGGACGCCCCCGCGAGCAGCAGGGCCCGCCACGCACCGGCCGGCGGCTCCGGCGGGGGCAGTACGACCCGTTCGCCCGATAGGGTGATTTTCGGGTCGGCCGGCGTGTCGCGCGCGGACCGCTGCGCCGCGAGCCTGCGCAGTGCCGGCAACGCCGTTGCGGTCCACCGTGCCGGGAGCTCCGCCTGCGCGCGAGCGACCGCCTCGGTCAGGTGCGCCGGTAGCAACCGCCGGCTCCGGGCGCCGCCGCGATCAATATGCGCACGGGCCTCCCGACCCAGCTCCGCCATCGTCACGTCGATCTCCGCGGACAGGTCGAGCCTGGTCAGCGCCAGCTGGCTGCGGATCTCGGGTCGGTGCCCGGCGACGAGGCGGGCCCGCTCGGCGCGCAGTTCCGCCCGGCGGCTGCACACCGCGTCGGCGTAGCGGTCCGGCATGGCGGTCAGCATTCCAGCCGGCCGGTCCGTCGGGGCCGCAACGCTGCACCGCTTCGCAATGGTGAACGTCCAGCACGGCGGGCCCGCCCGGCCGACGGGATGAGGAGCGCGGGCGGAACCGGCCCCGTGGTCGTTGGGCAGGAGTGCACCCGCGAGCAGGCGGGTCGACCGCGCGCAGCGAAGGGAGAGTCGTGAGCGCCAAGGGCACCGGGAACACGCCCACGGTGTGGCTGCGGCCGCCGCGCCACCCGCTGGACGCGCGCGCGCCGGCGTGGTGGCGGGCGCACTGCCTGCTGGGCGCCGGGATACCGGTGGTAGTGCTCGTCGTGCTCGCCCTGCTGCTCGCGCCGGCCCGCGGTGCTCTGCTGGGCGCCGCGGCCCTGCTCGCCGGGATCGGTGTCGCGACCGCCATGGTGCTGCCGCCGTGGTGGTACCGGCTGCACCGCTGGGAGGTCACCGCAACCGCGGTCTACGTCCGCTCCGGATGGCTGCGCCACGAATGGCGGGTGGCCCCGATGTCGCGGATCCAAACCGTCGACACCACCAGCGGACTGTTGCAAAATGCGTTCGGCCTGGTCACTGTCGTCGTGACGACCGCGTCGGCCAAGGGTGCCCTCACCATCGCCGGACTGGACCGCGAGGTGGCTGCCGACCTGACCCGGCGGCTCACCGATGCCAGCGTGCGCTCCGGGGTTGATCCCACGTGAGCGAGACCCCCGACGGAGCCTGGACCGCGCTCGACCGGCGCACCGTGGCGATGACCGCGGTGCTGCACACCGGTGTCGCCGCCGGGGCCGGCGGACCGGTCGTCCTCGGGCTTGCCGCTTACCGGCCGATCGGGTCCGCGCTGGCCTGGGTGTTGTCCGTGGTGGTACTGCTCGTCGGGTCCGGCGTGCTCCACGACGCGGTTCGCTGCCGGCGCACCCGGTACCGGATCGGACCGGTGATGGTGGAGCTCCGGGCCGGGGTGCTGGTGCGGTCGGTGCGCAGCGTGGCGTTGGAACAGGTGCGCAGCGTGGACATCACCGCCGGCCCGCTGTTGCGCGCATTCGGCCTCGTCGTGGTCCGGATCGGTACCGGGCAGCGGTGCGGGGTCGGCGAGACGACGCTGGAGCTGCGATCGGTGACCCGCGCCGAAGGCGACCGGCTGCACGAGGTGCTGCTCGACCGGATCCGATCCGCGGGCGGGTGGCCGCCCGGCGCCGCCGACGGCCGGCTGGCCGGTTGCGACCCGCGTTGGGTCCGGTATGCGCCGCTGTCGTGCCGCACACCGCTGCTGGGCGGCGCGGCAGCCGGGGCGGTGTGGGGAGGCGTGGAATGGTTCGGGATGCCGGGCTCGCTGCTCGACCGGGCCCGCGCGCTGCTGGCCGGGCTCCCGGTCGCCGGCACGGTCGCGATGCTGGTCACCGCCGCGCTCGTCGTCGGGGCCGCCGGCTCACTGCTGGCGTTCACCGAGAAGTGGTGGAACTTCCGGCTCGACCGCGAGCCGGGCGCGACCCTGCGGGTGCGTCGCGGCCTGCTCGCCGCGCGGTCGATCTCCCTCGAGGAACGCACGTTGCGCGGCGTGGAACTGGTCGAGCCGTGGGGCCTGCGGTGGGCCGGTGCCGCGCGGGTCGACGCCGTGGGTGCCGGGTTGGTCACCCGCTCCGACGAGATTGACGTCCACCACACGCTGCTACCGGCCGCGCCGCGCGCGCTGGCCGACCGGGTGGCTGCGGTGGTGCTCGGCGAAGCGGTGCCGCCGACGGTGTCGGTCCGGTTGGCGCCGCACCCGCCTGCAGCCAGGGCCCGACGGTTGCGCCGGGGGTTGGCCGCCGCGTTGTTGCCGGTGCTCGGTTGCCTGGCGTCCGGGCTGGTGCTGGTGGCGGCGGTGCTGGCGGCGGTTGCGGTGCCCGTGGCGTTGGCGGTGGCACTCGACATGTACCGCAACCTCGGGCACGGGATCAGCGGGCGGTACCTGGTGACCCGGTCGGGATCGGCCCGACGCAGCACCGTCGTCCTGCGGCGGGACGGCGTGATCGGCTGGACGGTCACCCAGTCGGTCTTCCAGCGCCGCGCCGGATTGATCACGATCACCGCGACGACCGCCGCCGGGGCGGGGGCGTTCTCGGCACCCGATGTCGGCGAGTCGGCCGGCCTGCGGTTCGCCGAGGAGTCGGTGCCCGAGCTGTTCGGGCCGTTCCTCGAGCGGGACCGGGTGCCCGCCCTCCCCGGCCGAAATGGTGAGCCGGCGCGGGCCGGGTGATCAGCTAACGACTCGGTCACGACGTATCACCCCGGCGGTGCGCCTCCTCGATGGGGGAGTAATGCGGGTTCTGGTGCCGATCATCCACAACGCACCTCCCGAGCGGTCGTTGTGCTGATGGCCCAACCTGTCTGGAGGTTGTGTGAGTCCGGTTTCGTCTGCCCGACCGGCCGCGTCACCTGCGCATGCGCCCGTGACCCCGCCGAACGGTCGAGCGTGCCCGGACGCGGTTCTGGCGCTGCAGCCGGGTCGCCCGCTGGACGGTTCGGTCCGCAGCCCGCCACCGGTGCGCCGACCCCGTCCCCGGCCACACCCGCGGCGCTCCGCCCACCCGGCCGTCACGGTGATCGTGCCGACCCGCAACGAGGCACGCAACCTCGAGATCGTGCTCCCGGCGATCGCCGCCGTACGGCCTGCGGTGCACGAGATCATCATGGTGGACGGCCACTCGAGTGACGACTCGATCGGCGCGGCGCGGCGCACGTTGCCGCGGGTCCGTGTGATCACCCAGACCCGCATGGGCAAAGGCAACGCGATGGCCTGCGGTTTCGCCGCAGCCACTGGCGACGTCATCGTCATGTTCGACGCCGACGGCTCCGCCGACGCCCACGAGATCCCGGCGTTCGTCTCCGCGCTCGTCGCGGGTGCCGACTTCGCCAAGGGCAGCCGGTTCGCCAAGGGCGGCGCCAGCCACGACATCACGCTGGTGCGCAAGACTGGCAACGCTGCCCTCAACGGCGTCGCGAACGCGCTGTTCGGCACGTTCTACACCGACCTCTGCTACGGCTACAACGCCTTCTGGGCCGATCTGTTGCCGTTGCTCGAGCTGCCCGACCTGCACGCCCCCGCGCCCGCGACGGGCATGCTGTGGGGCGACGGTTTCGAGATCGAGACCGTGCTCAACTGCCGCATCGCCGCGGCCGGACTGAAGATCATCGAGGTGCCCTCGGTCGAGGGTAGGCGGATGTTCGGCCAGACGAACCTGCGGACCTTCGTGGACGGCGCCCGGGTGCTGCGTACCCTGCTGGCCGAGCACCGGCGCGCCGAGCACCGCACGGCCGACCGGGTCGGGCGGCCCACGATCCTGGGCCGGCCGCCCGAGCCCTTGAGGAGACCGCCCTGAACACCAACGCCCGCACGGTGACCGCAACCGTGGTGATCTGCGCCTACACCGCAAAGCGGTGGGACGACGTCGTGGCGGCGGTGGAGTCGGTGGCCGGGCAGGACGTGTGCGGGGCCGAACTGGTCGTCGTCGTCGACCACAACGACGCCCTGCTCGCGCGCGCCCGGCAGGCCTTCGACCCACGCGGGGTGCGGGTGCTGCCCAACGTGCGCGCCCGGGGTCTCTCCGGAGCCCGCAACACCGCGGTCGACGAGGCGTCGGGCGACATCGTCGTCTTCCTCGACGACGACGCCGTCGCACGCCCCGGCTGGCTCCGCGCCCTGCTCAGCCCCTACGCGGACCCGACCGTCATGGCGGTCGGCGG
The DNA here is from genome assembly GCA_038254065.1 of Mycobacteriales bacterium. Classification (GTDB taxonomy): domain Bacteria; phylum Actinomycetota; class Actinomycetes; order Mycobacteriales; family Pseudonocardiaceae; genus Pseudonocardia. The sequence continues at coordinate 12,468 of JBBSGM010000095.1, forward strand.
AGTGGCACACCCGCGCTGGCCGGCCTGCCGGCCGATGCTGTTCCCGGCGGCCGACCCGACGCACCGGGACGCCACCGGCGAGCTCGACTGGGTCGTCGGCTGTACCTACACCGGCCAGCCCACCGAGCAGGCCGAGGTGCGCAACCTGATGGGCGTCAACATGTCGGTGCGTCGCGAGGTGTTCGAGCGGGTCGGCGGGTTCGCCGAGGACCTCGGGCGGATCGGCGCGAACCCCCTGGGCTGCGAGGAGACCGAGCTCTGCATCCGAGCCCGCCACGCCTACCGGCGAGACGGCGAACCGATCCGGATCGTCCTCGAGCCGCGCGCCGAGGTCGATCACCGGGTCAGCGCGGACCGCGTCGAATGGGCCTACCTGCGTAGGCGCAGCTGGGCCGAGGGGCTGTCCAAGGCCGCGGTGTGCACGCTCGTCGGCAGCGACGACGCACTGTCCACGGAGCGCTGCTACGTCGCCACCGTGCTGCCCGCCGCAGTCGCCCGCGAGGTGCGCCGCGGGAGGCTCGCCTCGGCCGCGGCCGTCGTGGTGTGCCTGGCCTGGACCAGCGCCGGATACCTGCGCGGCTCGCTGCCCGGCGCGACCACGCAGCTACGGCTGCCCACCGGCTCGTCCCACGGTGGCTGAACAGAACCGGGTTCCCAGCTTCGTCCACCAGCGCGGCAGGTTGACCGGCGGGCAGCAGGCGACGTGGGACCGGTGGTGGCCGGCGTACGGCCGCGACGTCGCCGACGTGGTGTCCGCAGTGATCCCCTACGATCCCGCGGCCTGGTTCGGCCGGTCCGCGCCGCTGGTGCTGGAGATCGGGTCGGGGATGGGCGAGTCGACGGCAGCGCTGGCGGGCGCCGCGCCCGACGTCGACCACCTGGCCGTGGAGGTCTACGAGCCGGGCCTGGCGCAGTTGCTGATGCGGATCGCGACCGGCGGGCTGACGAATCTGCTGTTGTTGCGCGGGGACGCCGTGGACCTGCTGTGCGAGAGCATCCCGGCGGGTTCGCTCGACGGCATCCGGATCTTCTTCCCGGATCCGTGGCCCAAGCGCAGGCATCGCAAGCGCCGGCTCGTGCAGCCGGAGTTCGTGGCGCTGGCCGGCTCGCGGTTGCGAACCGGCGCGACGCTGCACCTGGCGACCGACTGGGCGGACTACGCCACGCAGATGCGCGGGGTGTGCGACGCCGAACCCGCGCTCTGCAGGGCGACCCCCGATGCTCCGGACGGCTGGCCACCGCGCCCCGGGTGGCGGCCGACGTCGAAGTTCGAGCAGCGCGCGGTGGCCGAGGGGCGCGCCGTGCGTGACCTCGTCTATCGCAGGCTTCCCTGACCCGTCCGCCCGTTTGGGTGTCGCTATGGGTCCGGCAAGTCCAACGGTGGGGGTTCGCGCTGGACCCGCCGGCGATCGGGGATGGCCTACCCGCGCGCCCACGCCCGGGACGCGCGCCGACGAGGCGGGGCACTGATCGTGGGGTCGCCCGGCCGGAGGTGGGCCACGACGCGGTAGTCGCTGGCGCCGGGGAGCGGACCCTGCTGTCCGTGATCGTACAGCGGGGACCGCGCTGCCCAGGTCGCGAACATCGCCCCGTTGACCGCGAACACGACGCTGGTCGCGATTCGCGCCCGCTTTGGTGCCGTCATGGCGAAGCCGAGCGGCCCACGAGTTCAGGTCCGTCCCCTTTGACCGGAGTGCGCTCGGAGGGCCGCTCCCTCCGCCAGGACGAGGGCGCCGACCGGGCCGGCCATCGCGCCGAGCTCGGCCGGAACGACAAAGTCGGCGGCGGCATGCTCGGGCAGGCCAGGATAGCCGGCCAGCGTCTCGACGAGCTTTTTCCGTACTAGTGGGAACAGACCCGGCAGGCCGGCGACACCACCGCCGACCACGATACGTTGCGGTGCGCTCGTATACACGATCGTGCGCAGTGCGGCGGCCAGGTAGGCGGCCTCCCACTCCACGGCGCACTGCAGCTCATCTCCCTCGAGTCGCTCGGCGGGATGACCCCAGCGGGCAGTGATTGCCGCGCCCCCAGCCATGCCCTCCAGACAGTCGCCGTGGAAGGGGCAGTTTCCGTGAAAGCTGTCGCCAGGCTGGCGCGGAACGCTGACGTGGCCCATCTCGGCGTGCACCAACCCTGCTGCGGGCCGGCCACCGATCACGGCTGCGGCGCCGACGCCGGTACCGACGGTCAGGTAGACGAAGGTGGCCAGGCCGCGCGCGGCACCCCAGCGACCCTCGGCGAGCGCGGCCCCGGCCACGTCGGTGTCAAACCCCACCGGCACGCCGAGCGCCATACGGACCGGGCCGACGACGTCGACATAGGACCAGCCGCGCTTCGGACTGGTCGTGATGAACCCGTACTGCGGGTGCGACCGACGCAGTTCCACCGGGCCGAATGAAGCCACACCGACTGCGGTCAGCGGCCCGCCCGCCGCCACCGCTTCCCGAAAGAACGCCGTCACCCGGGCCAACGTCGTCGCAGGCTCGCCGGTCGGGACCCGCGCCTGGGCCACGACGTGGTCAGGACCGGACCCGATCAGGCAGACGAACTTCGTCCCACCCGCCTCGATCGCGCCGAATCTGGATGACGTCATCTGCGAGTCATAGCCCCCGGCCATCCATCCGCGCCGGGCTCACCCGGGTCGGAACGGATCACCACCTTCATCGCGGTGTATCCGGTCGTCATCACACCTCCGGCGGGCACACCCCCCAGTGCTGCAAAGGCATCGGGGTATCGATCCAGCGAGTACTCGTGGGTGACGAGATCGGCCAGTTCCAACTCGGAAACCAGGTCAATGGCGCGCGGGAACACCTCCGCCGGGTAATCCCCAGCGCCGATGACGCAGATTCCGTGGTTGGTCAGCTGCAGCGGTGACAACACCACCTGATAGGAGCTGTTGAAGCCTATGACCACGATTCGACCACCGTCGGCTATAGTACCAGCATCAGGGCGTCGTCCAGTCCGGTTCCGGTGGTGTCGATCACTACGCTCGGCTGTTCGCCACGGGTAGCCGTGAGTACCGCGGCTGAAAGCTGGGTGCGCGGTCGATCACCTGGCGGCCGGCGCTGCCACAGATGTGCTACGGCGCGGTGGCAGCGCGGCCGATGGAGCTGTGGCCGCCAGTGCAGTGCTTGCCGTGACCTGTCAGCATGCCGGCGGCGGCTCCCCATCTTCGTCATTCGTCGACCGGAGACGCGCCACGCCGACAGTGTGACCGGCGCCCCGGCAGCCGGACGAACCGCCGGGGGGACCCGGGATAGGGTCCGGCAATGACCGCGACGTGCCCGCCGGGGCGAGCATCGTGACGACCCTCGGTCCGGCTCCCCGGGTGCTGTTGGTCTGGGACGCGCCCAATATGGACATGAGCCTCGGCTCGCTGCT
>JBBSGM010000096.1:0-15686 GCA_038254065.1 Mycobacteriales bacterium
CCTCGAGCTGACCGGGCGGGAGGACTTCCCGGTCAACCGCGGCGGCCTGTGCCGCAAGGGTGCCACCGCCGTCGAGCTGCTCGACCATCCCGAACGGCTCACCACCCCGCTGGTCCGCGACTCCCGCACGGCGCCGCTGCGGCCGGCGAGCTGGGACGACGCGCTGGACCGGGTCGTCGCGGCGATCACCCGCGTACAGGCCGAGTACGGCCGCGACGCCGTGGGCTGTTTCGGCGGTGGTGGGCTGACCAACGAGAAGGCCTACCAGCTGGGAAAGTTCGCCCGAGTTGCACTGCGGACCTCGTCGATCGACTACAACGGCCGGTTCTGCATGTCCAGCGCCGCCGCAGCCGCCACCCGGGCCTTCGCCATCGACCGCGGCCTGCCGTTCCCGCTCGCCGACGTCGCCGCAGCCGAGGTCCTGCTGCTCGTCGGCACCAACCCGGCCGACACCATGCCGCCGGCGATGCGGTGGTTCGAGCTCGGCCGCGACCGGGGCGCCCGGCACATCGTCGTCGACCCCCGGCGCACCGCGACCGCCGCACTGGCCCATCGGCACCTGCAGGCCGCCCCGGGCACCGACCTCGCGCTGGCCAACGCGATGCTGCACATCGCGATCCGCGACCACCTCGTGGATGACACCTACCTCGCCGCCCGTACCAGCGGTTTCGACGCCGTGCGCCGCGCCGTGCGCGCCGACTGGCCCGACCGGGTCGAGCGGCTGACCGGCGTGCCCGTCGCCGAGCTGGAAGCCACCGTGCACGAGCTCGCCGCCGCCCGCACCGCGATGATCCTCACCGGCCGCGGCGCCGAGCAGCACGCCGACGGTACCGACACCGTGACGGCCTGGATCAACCTCGCCCTCGCCCTCGGGCTGCCCGGCGCCGCGCCCGGCTCGGGGTACGGCACCGTCACGGGCCAGGGCAACGGGCAGGGCGGGCGCGAGCACGGGCAGAAGGCCGACCAGCTTCCGGGCTACCGCATGCTCACCGATCCCGCCGCCCGCGCCCACGTCGCCGCCGTGTGGGGCATCGACCCCGACGAGCTGCCCGGCCCCGGCCCGTCGGCCTACGAGCTGCTCGACCGGCTCGGCACCGACGGCGGGGTCCGGGTGCTGCTGGTCGCCGCGTCGAACCCGGTGGTCTCCGCGCCGAACGCCCGGCACGTCACACGCAGGCTCGACGCTCTCGACTTCCTCGCCGTCACCGACATCTTCGGTTCCGAGACCGCCGAGCGGGCCGACGTCGTGCTGCCCACCACGCAGTGGGCCGAGGAGGACGGCACGATGACCAACCTCGAGGGCCGCGTACTGCTGCGCCGCGCCGCCATCGCCCCGCCCCCTGGCGTCCGGAGCGACCTGCAGATCCTGCACGCGCTGGCCGACCGGCTCGGCCGCGGCGCGTTCTTCCCGACCGACCCCACGGAGGTCTACGACGAGCTGCGCCGGGCCAGCGCGGGCGGGACCGCCGACTACGCCGGCATCACGCTGCACCGGCTCGCCGCCGGTGAGGAGCTGTTCTGGCCGTGCCCGCACCCCGACCACCCGGGCACCCCACGGCTGTTCACCGAGACCTTCCCGACCCCGGACGGGCGGGCCCGCCTCGTCCCGGTGACCTCGCGGCCGCCCGTCGAACACCCCGACGCCGATCACCCCTACCTGCTCACCACCGGCCGGTCGCGCACGCACTACCAGTCCGGCACCCAGACCCGGCGCAGCCCGACGCTGCACGCCGCCGAACCCGCCGGGTACGTCGAGCTGCACCCGGAGGTGGCTCGGGTGCTCGGGGTGGCCGACGGTGAGCCGCTGCGGCTGACGACCCGGCGCGGCTCCACGGTGCTGCCCGCCCGCCTCACCGGCGACATCCGCCGCGACACCGTGTTCGTGCCCTTCCACTGGCCGGGGGTGAACGCCCTGACCAGCCCCGCGCTCGACCCGACGTCGCGGATGCCGGAGTTCAAGACCTGCCCGGTGGCGCTGGCCCGCGAGGTCGCCGCCGCCGTCACAGCCACCGCGTTACCGCAGCTCGTGCACAGCTCGCCCGCTCCGCCGTCATAGCCGATCGCGCCCGCCCGGAGGGACCACCATGCACAGCACGCCCCGATTCCTGCAGGGGATCTACCCGATCGACGGCCAGGGGGTCGACAAGCAGGTGCTGCTGCACCCGGACCTGACCTACACGGTGCCGGCCGGGGTGCTCACCCAGCCGTTGTACTTCCGTGGCGGGAACGACACCGACCAGCTGGTCACCGTCGTGCTGGTCCGCGACGGCGCCCCGATGCGCTACTTCCCGATCGGCGCCCGCGCGTCGGTCCATGTCGCACTGACCGTCGTCGAGGACATCGAGGACGGCTCGGTTCTCGAGCTGCACCTGGCGGCACCGGAGGGCCTGACCGGCATGGTCGTCGTCGATCTCGGCCTCGTGGAGGTCTGATGACGCGCGACGGTGACGCCCGCGCCGAGCTGGTCGTCGTCGGCAACGGGATGGCCGGGGCCCGCGCGGTCGAGGAGATCCTGGCCCGCGGCGGGGGGCAGCGGTTCCGGATCACGATGTTCGGCGACGAGCCCTACGGCAACTACAACCGGATCATGCTGTCGTCCGTGCTGGCCAGGAACGGCGCCGACGCCGGCACCGACGAGATCTATCTCAACCCCGTGGAGTGGTACGCCGAGAACGACATCACGCTGCACGCCGGGGTGCGGGTGGTGCGGGTCGACCGGTTCGCGCGCAAGGTGTTCGCCGACGACGGCACCGTGTCCAGCTACGATAAGCTGATCATCTCGACGGGCAGCCGGACGTTCTTCCCGCCGATGGACGGCATGTGGGTGGACGACCGCACACTCACGCCGGGTGTCTTCGGCTTCCGCACCCTGGACGACACCAGGGCCATGATCGACTATGCGCAGGACCGCCGCAGCGCGGTCGTGATCGGCGGTGGGCTGCTCGGGCTGGAGGCGGCGTACGGCTTGGCGCGCCACGGGCTCGAGGTACACGTCGTCCAGTCCGGTCCGGTGCTGATGAACCAGCAGCTCGACGAGGAGGCGGGCGCGATCCTGCGCCGGGTCGTCGAACGGCGACTCGGCATCGGGGTCCACACCGGTCAGCGGCCGACGGCGATCCGCACCACCGGCTCGGTGACCGGGGTGGTGTTCGGCGACGGGTCCGCGATCGACGCCGAGATGGTCGTGGTCACCGCGGGGATCCGGCCCAACGTCGGCCTCGGCGTGGTCTCCGGGCTGAGCGTCGAGCGGGCCATCGTCACCGACGACCAGATGCGCACCGTCGACGACCCGGACATCTACGCCGTCGGCGAGTGCGCGCAGCACCGCGGCGAGGTGTACGGGCTGGTCGCGCCGCTGTGGGAGCAGGCGACGGTGCTCGCCGACCACCTCACCGGCGCCGACCCGTCGGCCGCCTATCACGGCTCGCGCAACGCGACCAAGCTGAAGGTGGCCGGCGTCGACCTCGCGTCGATGGGGATCAAGCGTCCCGAACGCGACGACGACGAGTTCGTCCGGTTCTCTGAGCCGCGCCGCGGGGTCTACAAGTCGGTCGTGGTGCGCGACGGCAGGCTCGTCGGCGCGACGCTGCTCGGCGACATCGGCAAGGTCGCGTTCCTGACCCAGAGCTTCGATCGCGGCCTGCCGCTGCCCGAGGAGCGCGTCGAGCTGCTGTTCTCCCTCGCCGGGCCGTCGCAGGCCCAGGGCGCCGCGGAGATGGACGACTCGGTGCAGGTCTGCAACTGCAATGGCGTCGCCAAGGGCGAGCTGGTGGGCTGTGTCGCCGGCGGGACGCACAGCGTCACCGGGGTGATGGCCGCGACCCGGGCCGGCAAGGGCTGCGGAGCGTGCAAGTCGCTGGTCACCCAGATCGTCGAGTGGGCGGTCGAGCAGGGCGGCGGCGCGGTGGACGTCGACCAAAGCGCGTCCTGGTACGTGCCGTCGATCCCGCTGGAGAAGCCGGCGCTGATCGAGACGATCCGCGCCCAGAACCTGCGCTCGGTGTCCGCCGTGTTCACCGCGCTGGTCCCCGAGGGCGAGGACGCCGGCTCGAAGATGCCGCTCGCGTCGCTGCTCAAGACGGTGTGGGGCGCCGACTACGTCGACGAGCGCGACGCCCGCTTCATCAACGACCGGGTGCACGGGAACATCCAGCGCGACGGGACGTTCTCGGTGGTCCCGCGGATGTCGGGCGGGGTGACCACCTCGGCCGAGCTGCGCCGGATCGCCGATGTCGCGGACCGCTTCGCCATCCCGATGATCAAGGTGACGGGCGGGCAGCGGATCGACCTGCTCGGCGTGCGCAAGGAGGACCTGCCCGCGGTGTGGGCCGAGCTGGACATGCCGTCCGGGTACGCCTACGGCAAGACGATGCGGACGGTGAAGACGTGCGTGGGCACCGACTTCTGCCGCTACGGCCTCGGCGACTCCACCCGGCTCGGCATCGACATGGAGGAACGCTACAAGGGCCTGGAGAGCCCGGCGAAGCTCAAGCTCGCCGTCGCCGGGTGCCCGCGCAACTGCTCGGAGGCAATGGTGAAGGACATCGGTCTGGTTGCGGTGGGCGAGGACCGCTGGGAGGTCTACGTGGGCGGCGCGTCCGGCGCGTCGGTCCGCAAGGGGGACGTGCTCACCGTCGTCGACGGTCACGCCGAAGCGCTGCGGCTCACCGGCACCTTCATGCAGTACTACCGGGAGAATGCGCGGTGGCTCGAACGCACCTACGACTTCGTGCCCCGGATCGGGCTCGACGAGCTGAAGGCGATCCTCGTGCAGGACCGCGACGGGCTGGTGGCCGGGCTCGACGAGCGGATGCAGGCCTCGGTCGACGGCTACCACGACCCCTGGCTGGACGGCCGGGAGCCAGCGACGCCCGGGCAGTTCCAGAATTCGCTGCCGCTCATCGTGCTGCCGCAGGTGCCGGTCCGCGACGGCTCGTCGTCGCCGACAGGGGCGCAGCCATGAGCGCTCCCGAGATGCCGGCGCAGGTCAGCGGGCTCCGACTCGGGCCGGTGGAGTCGATACCGGTCGGCGAGGGTCGCGCGTTCGCCGCCGGCGACGAGCAGGTCGCGGTCTTCCGGTTGCGCGGCGACGACGTGGGCGGCGGACCGCTCCGCGCGATGCAGGCGGCCTGCCCGCATGCGGGTGGGCCGCTCGCCGACGGTCAGCTCGACGGCCGCAAGGTCGTGTGCCCGTTGCACAACCACGTGTTCTCGCTGGTCGACGGATCCTGCTCGAGCGGCGACTTCGCGGTCCGCATGTATCCGGTCCGGGCCGAGGACGGCCAGATCGTGCTTGGCGACCGGCCCGCCGGATAGTGCCTCTGCACGCTCGACGCCGCCGCGGCTCCGCGCCGGTCAGGCCAGGGCGAGGAGATCGTGGTGGGACTCGACGCTTCCTCGCAGCACCTCGAGTTCGATGTTGCCGTCCGCGTCAATTAGGCAGACCCGGGCCACGGCTGGGTCGGCATCCTCGCAGCCGACGACGAGATAGGCGCCCACAGTCGGTCGGAGACCGGGTCGGGCGTCATCGGTACGGGTCCACAGGCGGCGGTTGTTCGTCATGTCCATGAAGTCGACCGTGAGGTCGTACGCAGTCACTGCGGGTACCTCCTTCGTCTCCGCCGAGGCTACCCTGTCGGTCGACGGCCGGGGTTGGGAATTGGGTCGTCGAAGCATCGGCTCATCCGGGCGATCGTGAGCTCGGTCAGGTCGGCCAGCACAAGGGTGAAGTGCGGGTGGTCGAACGTCGCCAGCAGCGGGAACCCGGCGGCGCGGACCCGCCCGAAGCTCGACAGCCGGATCTGCCGGTACTGAGCGACTCGCTCGCTCGTGCGACACGCCTCGATCACCGTGGTGTCGATGACTCCCTCCACGGAGATGCCCAGGACCGCGTAGATCTGGAACGTGCGGGTGGCCGAACGGCGGACGTTCTCCGCGTTCATCATGCCGGCACGCAGCACGACGGTGACATCGTCGGGCGGCTGTTCGGGTCGAATCGGCAATGATCAAGCCATCGCGTGACCGTACGTCGGGCGACTCCGGCCCGAGCCAGGTGGTCCTACGGAGCGGTCGTCCGAACGGGTCGCGGGCGAGGCCAAGCTGGGCCCCGCTACGCGCGATGCAGGCGGCCTGCCCGCACGCGGGTGGGCCGCTCGCCGACGGTCAGCTCGACGGCCGCAAGTCGTGTGCCCGTTGCACAACCACGCGTTCTCGCTGGTCGACGGATCCTGCTCGAGCGGCGACTTCGCAGTCCGCATGTATCCGGTCCGGGCCGAGGACGGCGAGATCGTGCTCGACCGGCTGCCCGGGTAGCAGCTACTTCCGGTCATGACGGGCGGTTGTCGAACCGTTCGACATGCAGCGCCGAGGCACGGAGAACCCCGGTCTCGATCTCTGACGGATAGGCGGTGTCGTCAGTGTAGATCCCCGAAGTAGAACGTCCCCGGGGCGCTGGCCGCCTCACGCTCCAGCGTACGATATCGCTTTCCCTCCTCGGACCATCCCCGATTCAGCGCACGGTCCTGGCGAAAGATGTTCGGGCCGAACTCGCCACCGGAAAGATGAGGGATCACATGCCCCCGATCTACCGGCGCACCAGTGCCGGGCGTCATGGGAAATCCTCGCTGATAGGCCCTGTCGCGGTGGGTGACCGCAGTCGGCGTCACAGCCCACGCAGCGACTGTCCGATCCTCCCACGGTACTTCGACCGTGCTCGCAAGATCAAAAAGATAGGTGGCTCCGGACTGCTCAAACCGATACAGAGCACAACCCTCGTGTCGACGTTCGTACAGCTCGGTGAATGCTCCCAGCAGTGCAGCTCCGAGGACCGCTGCGCGGACCGGAAAGCCGATCGACCTCAGGACTGCTCCGTAGTCCAACGAGGACGCTCGCACCCGTTCAGTGTATGCGGTGGCCAACGGTTCAGACCCGAAGACGCTTTTCACTCGTGGCTCGGTGAAATCGTTCAGCGACACGCCTCGTAGGCGCGGCGGTCCAGATCTGCGGCGCCGGGCACGCGTCGTCTGCGGTACGCGGTCAGCGTGGGTCTGATCGATGCGATGGCCTTGCGGGTGCGGTCGGAGGCGACGCCCTCCGTCATGTCGAGGGCTCGCGACCAGGCACCGATCGCCTCGTCCGCCCTGCCCTGTGCAGCGAGGCTGTCACCGAGATCGGCGCAGGTCAGGATATGGACGCGCTTGTACTTCTCCGGGTCTCGCGCCCGCAGCGCGGCACGGCGCTGCCGTTCCGCCCCAGCAGGCTCGTTCATGTCCGTGAGCGCTTTGGCGGTGTGACTGGCGACGGTCGCGGCAACGGGACCAAACACGGTCGCAAAGAACGGCTGCGGCTCGGCGAGCCGACTGAGCGCGTCCTCGGCCGACAACAGGGCACGGGCGGCTGGTGCCCGCTCTCGAACCGCCGCGTACGCCCGGGCCTGGGTGACGTGGAGCAGGGCCTCGGTCTGACTGTCCACATGCCCGACGGCGCGGCGCAGTGCGCCCGCACTCAGGTCCACGCAGTGCCGAGGCTCGCTGAGGTGGAGGGCCTGGTGGGCGAGGGCACGCATCATCCATGCGGCATGCCCGTGCGGATCCGCCTCGCACGCCAGTTGGTAGCCGACCTGGTAGTACCGCTGGGCCGCACCTTCCTGCCCGAGGTCGTGGTGCTTCCAACCGACCAGATGCGCCAGCTCGGCCACCGCGCCGAACGTGGACCGCCGGACCCGGTCGGACGGGAAGCCGGCGCGCAGCATGGGCGCGGCCGTGTCCGCGAGGTACGCACTGACGGTGGTCAGGCCGTGACCACCGCCGAGCCGCTCGTCGGCCGCGGTGAACACGGCGGTGACCTGGCGAACGACAGCGATCTCCTCCTCGCCGACAGACCCCCGGCCGCTACCGGCTCGCAGCATGCGCGACACGGCGTCATGGTCATAGGTCAGCGGCATGGCCACACCCGCGGTCGTGAACACCGCTACGGCAAGGAACCGCCGACGATCCACATCAGCGAGACCGAGATCGACAGCCGTCGCGACCGGGTCACCGCCGGGGGCGACCGGCTGCTCGCCGACATCGAGCCCGATCTCGGCCATCGAGACGGGCCGCCCGGCGCGCCGGGACAACGCCTCTGCCAGGTACTGGCCGGCCCGGCCCGATGGTCGAGCACCGTCGACCCAGTGCGCCACCGCTGACTTGTTGGTCCGCAGCACCTCACCGTTCTCGGCCGCCACCCGGCGAACGGCGCGGGCGAGCGCCTCGTACGTCCACCCCATCGAGGCGACCGCGTCCCGCAACCGCGGATTGGGCTGCCGGTCCACTGTCATCTGCTCCCCCATCCCGACCCGTAAACCACGTATACGACTCTCCTTGTCCACAAGCGTACCCAACGTGTCCGATAGCTGGTTGACTCGGTGTCAGTCAAGAAACCTCCACCCTGAGCGGCCGAGCGGCATTACTTATTGCGAACCCGGGCCTGTCAAGTACGCGGAGAAACCTATGACCGACGCAAAGACTCCGGCCGAGGCGGGGCGTGCCCCCCAACCACCTCGCCTCGGCCGGTCCACCGCCGGTTCTCCTCGGTGCGGCCAGGGCCGAACGTCCCGCTCGGCCCTGGCTGCACCGAGGAGAACGCGTGGAACTGCTCATCAGCTTCGCAGTAGGCTTCGCTCTCGCCGCTGCGGGTCGATACGCCCGACGCCGTCGGGTCCGGCCTGCCCATTCTGTCGGCTGGTGGTCGCCGCCGCCACCGCGGCGGCACGCCCGAGCCCGCGCCTCGCGGTGACCTCGGGATTACCGCCCCGTCCACCCGCTTCGGCGGAGATTCGTGGAACCGGACTTGCCCGTCGCCACACTGCGAGACGCTCGGCAAGCACGTCATTACGCATCACCGGCGGGTTTCCACAGCGCGCCCGCCTCGCCGCGACCCTCCGGAACGGCGCCAGGTCAGGAACACTGGACTTTCGGGGAGCGGCAGATCGCGCCGGATGAGCTGCGTCGATCTGGTACCGGTCGCCGTCGGACTTTGAGCCGCCAACAGCGTTGTCCCCTGCCGAGCGGAACTGGACAGCGGGCGAGGCCAAGCTGGGCCTGGGCGACGTGCTGTAACACAACACCTTGCCCGTAACTTTCGACTGGCCGCGCCGCTGGCCGCGATCGGCCGCCGCGAACTCGCCCGCATCGACAGCCTGCAGGAGCAGCGCCGCGAGCAGACCGGACTCCTGCTGAACCTCCTCGCCGACGTCAGCCTCCTGCGCGCGGCAATGGTCCCACCCAGGTGGAACGGTTACTCACCGCTGCTGCATCTCCTCGTCGAACGGCCACGCGCGTTCAGTGAACACACCTCGCCCAGCAGTGGATCCCGAACAGCACCGGCACCTTCCGGCTCGTGCCCCTCGACCAGCGGCCCATGTTCAGTGACGACGCGACCACCACCCGGTCCTGTACCAACGCCGCAGCGTTCCTCGACGGCATACTTGCCGTCGCCTTGACCCGACAGGAGGGCCCAACCCACATCCGGCTCTACACCGCCACAATCACCGAGGAGGTCGCCAAATGGGTCGGCGCCTGATCGACGACCTCAGCACCATCACCCCGGTCATGATCGACTTCGAGTACACCACCCCGACCGGCGCGCGACCCGAGCCCATTGAGATCGCCGTCCAGGCCCTGCAGGTCCGGGACGGCCGGCTCGAACGCACGGCCAGCTGGGACGCCCTCATGCGCCCGCCCCGCCACGCCGAACCCACGACCTTCGACACGAACCAGACCGGGATCACCCTCGAGATGCTCACCGACCGGCCACCCGCGGCCGAGATCCTCGCCGAGCTCGACCGCCGGTTCACCGCCGGCCCCTACCTGCTGGTCGCGCACAACGCCCCCGCCGAGGCCCGCATCCTGCACGACTTCCGCGAGCACTGCCCCCGCCTTGCCCGGGTCGACCTGCTCGACACCGTGCGACTGGCCAGGGACCTATACGCTGGCCTGCCCCGGCACACCCTCGACGAACTGCTCGCGCACCTGAAGATCCCCACGCCCCGACACCGCCATCGCGCCATGCCCGACGTCCAGGCCACCGTCGATGTACTGGCTCGCCTCATCGAGGACGGCACGGGCTGGCCCGACCTACGACACCTCCGTGCGATCGCCGGCTACCCGGCCAATGCTGCCCAACCCGAACAGGGTGCCCTGTTCGGCTGACGCCACCGCCACCCGAAACCAACCGACGGAATAACCCTACTGCTGCTCGCGGTGAAGATCCACATTCTTCGGTCCAACTGTGATCGAAGGACGCAGCATCCATTCCGTCGCGGTCTACCAGTCACTCATCCTGCACCCCGACAACGACCACGCCGCCGGCCTGCTCGCCCAGCAAATCCTCGACACCGCCGCACGCTGGCGCCTCCTGCCGGACCTCACCGCGGTCATCACCGACGACACCGAGACCGCCGTCAAACGCGCCGAAACCTGCCTGCGCGCCATCGACGTGTGCGCGATGGTGGACGCCGACGACGAACCGGACCCCCTCGGGATGGCGCTCGCCGCGGTCCGATCGGCGGCACACCACGCCGGTGCACTCACCCCGGGTTCGGGTGGCGCCGTAGTGCCCACTCACCCACGGGTGGCGCGACGGATCAGGGCGATTGCCGCCTTGCCGCTCACCGCTGCTGTCCGCAGCGCATCGAACGCACTGACGATGACGGCGACCTCATGGGGATCGTCGAGGCGCTGTTCGCCGCCGATCGTCTCGACGAACACGAATTCCTCGTCGAGCAGCCGGAACCCTGACAGCGGGAGCACGGCCATCGGGGCGCTCATCGCCATCACCGAGAGTTCGACCGTGGCGAGTCCGGCTACGGCGACGAGTCGGTCCAGCTGCCCAGCCTGCACCTCTTGGCCGCCCGGGGCAGACCAGAGCGCCGCTTCACCGAGCACGAACTGCAGTTGCTTGCCATGGTCGTACAGCACCGCCTGCCGTTTGATCCGCTCGGCAACCACCGCCTCGACGGTCTCCTCGGTGGCCGGTTGGACGCGGAAGCGTCCGGCGATATTCAGGACCGCTCGGGCGTAGTCGGCCGTCTGTAGCAGGCCCGGGATGAATCCGGGCTGATACTCCCCGATCCTCGTCGCGGCGGTCTCCAATGCGCCGATGTACGTCTGCCGCGCCGCGAGTGCCCCTGTAGCGATCAGCTCGGCGGTTGCGGTGTACCTGACTCGCGCGGCATCGAGCAGGCCGAGCAGCGCGTCCAACTCGTCGGGCATCCCGGTGTGTTGGGCCCACGCCCGGAGGTCGTCCTCGCTCGGTAGTTGGTGGGCCTTCTCGATCCTCGAGATTTTCGGCTGCACCCAGCCGGCGAGCTCAGCCAGCGTCTCCTGGCTGAGCGCGGACTGCAGCCGCAGATCGCGCAGGCGCGCGGCGAGACGGTCGCGCCGAGGGTCGGCCTTCCTCGCCGGCCTGCTTCCCATCACGGCGCCGGTGCCGCCGGGACCCGCCGGCCCAACTCGGGCCGCTGGGCGATGTAGACGCCCCACGGCTGACTCAGACGCAGCGCTATGTCGCGGACTCTGCCTGCCCGCGCGACCGCCTCGGGGGCGTCGACGTGTTCAGCGCCCATCCATGTGCCGTCGTCGGTGTAGCGGAGGGCGAACAGGTTGGTCGAGTCGAACAGCCAGAAGTCCTCGCGTGGCACATCTGCCGGCCACGGTTTGCCGTCGCCGCAGGCAATGATCCGCACGTCCTCGCCGGCAGCGGTGTTGTGGGCGTAGGACCAGCCGAGCTCAAAGCACAGGTAGTCGCTCAGCGGCTCGGTGACGACGTGCACCCGCTGCACCGTACTGCCGGCCTTCCTGGCCGCGCGGAGCAGGGCCATCCACTCCAGCTTCCCCGGGTGAGGTTGGGGAGTGTGGCCGCGGAGGAACGCTTGCAGGGAGTCGTCCTCGCCAGAGTTGCCGTAGGCGGGGAGGGTCTCGATGCGGAATGCGCTGCGGGTGAAGCAGGAGAACTGGAGAGCGAACTCAGGGGCGCTCGGCGTCACATGCCGCGCGGTAACGGTCCACCGCATCCAAGATCACCTGCATGTTGATCCCCACGACACGCTCTCCCGGCAGCACATGGCTGGCCGCGCGTAGACGTCGGGGCCGTCCTCCTGCCCTTGGATGTGCGCCAGCCCGGCCGTGTCGATGTAGACGCTCGGGCAGTGCGTCTCGCCGCCGCCCTCGTCCTTCGCCAGCATCGTCAGCTCCACGCCGTGCTTCCTCATACGTGTGGTGTGCGACGAGCAAAGCGCCTCCGGGCGGTCGGGCCAAATAATAAGGATAAAATACTCAATTTATACGACACTGACCAGCGCGTGATGTATGGTCACGGACGGCCGGTCGCGTCGCGCCCCTGACCCCCCTCCCGGGGCCCGTGGTACGTGACCGGCCACCAGCACCGAGCCTGCCCGCGGTGCCCGCCCACCCGCAGGCAGGCCGGGACCACATGAGGAGGCACCGATGGCCAGCAAGCTCGCCGACGTGCCCAAGCAGGACGACGCCGCGGAGGACAGCGGCATGCACGGCGACGACCGGGCGACCTGTCACCAGTGCCAGACCTGGGCCGATCTTGCCCACGATCCCGTGGGCAACATGCGGATCACCCAGGACGAGTACCAGGCGATCCGTCAGCGACGTGGCTATGACGTAACGCCGACCAACCACTGACGCGAAGAGCACCCCGACATGGCGAAGATCGACCCGCGCGTGGCCAACAGGATCCGCGAGGACATCGCGCGGACCGGCACTCTGCACGCCGCAGAGACGCACAACCGCAATGTCGCTGCGAAGGCCGCGCCCGGCCAGTGCGGCGGCTGCTACGGCGCCGGTATCGGCGGCCGCTGCAGCATCTGTGGCGGTGTGCGATGAGCCGTTCGACGAGGAAGGCGTGGCGCGAACAGGAGCGCCGATTGCAGGCCGTCTGCGAGCAGCACTGGACGGACGGTGTACCGCAGGACGACCCGCGGTCACTGGCGGCGTACGCGCAGCTCGAACCGCATCACGACAACCAGTCGGTGCTCGACCGGGTCGGGCAGGTCGTCGACCGGCTGCGAGGCCAGCGATTCGTTCTCGCCGCTGCGGGGCGATACACCCGCCGCCGCCGGGTTCCAGCTACCCATTCTGTCGGCTGGTGGTCACCGCCGCCACCGCGGCGCCATGCCCGAGCCCGCGCCTCACGGTGACCTCGGGAATACGGCCCCGCCACCCGTTTCCGCGGAGACTCGGGGAACCGGGTTTGCCCATCGCAGCACCGCGGGACGCTCGGCACGCACGTCGCTGCGCAGCACCGGTGGGGTCAACACCTCGGCACCGACCGGCCGGAAGCGCCGTCGCCTGGAGGCGGTATGTCCATGCCCGGGGCCGCTGACCACTGCGGTCCCGCCCCGATCCGGACCTCAGAGACGACGGTATACGTTCTCCTGGGGGTATAGTAGGGCGTATGCCGCGAATGCAGGTGTACCTGCCAGACGATCTCCATCGCCGGGTGAAGGACCAGCAGCTCCCCGTTTCGGAGATTCTCCAGGAGGCGCTGCGCCGCGAGCTCTCCCGGCGCGAGAAGCTCGCCGCTCTCGACACCTATCTCGATGAGCTGAGCGCCGAGGTCGGCGAGGCCACCGCGGAGGATCACGCCGCCGTCGAGCAGTTGATGGCACGGATCAGCGGCGATGGCGAGGCGTTGGCCGGCTGACCGTGCTCATCCTGGACTCTGGTGGAGTGAGTTTCCTGGCCGACCGTTCGGCCCGCGCCGACCTGCTCCTGACCCGGTTGCGAACCGAGGGGCTGTGGCCGCCGCGGGTTCCGACCGCGGTACTCGTCGAGTGCCTCACTGGCCAGGTCGGCCGCGACGCGGCTACTCACCGACTGCTGAAGGCGTGCGAGATCGACCCGGCACCGAGCGAGCAGCTTGCCCGGCGCGCCGCCGTGCTGCGCACTGGGGCGCGGCGGGGATCGGCTGTCGATGCGATCGTGGTGGCGGCGGCAGAGCCCGGTGGCGTGGTGCTGACCTCGGACGACGGCGACCTCACCGCGCTGGCCTGGCATGCCCGAGCGGTTCGGGTCGTCACGGTCTGACCGTTTTCGGCGTACCGCTTACCTCACCGGTCGGACGCCACGGACCAGGCAGAGCGCCAAGCCTCGATCGCATGAGCCACGGTTGGGTGAGGATCTCTCGGTGCGCCCCGCTCGCGGACCGGGTTGGATCGGGCACGACCGCGGGCCGCCGGCGACGGCGTCGACCGGAAGGGGGACTCGTGGGAAAGCGGGGAAAGGGTGCCTCGGTGCCCGACGGATGTGTGGTGACGGTCTGCCGGGGATGCTGCTGCGGCACGGCGTGCAAGCACCCCGGCGTGGACCACACCGCCCAGCTCGACCGGCTGACCAGCGGGATTACCGGTAACGGTCGGGTTCGCACCAGCGACTGCCTCGACGCGTGCACCGAGTCCAATGTGGTCGTCGTCGGGCCGTCGGTGCAGGGGCGGGCCGCCGGGGCGAGGCCGGTCTGGCTCTCCGGTGTGCTCGACCCGTGCACCGCCGAGGAGGTGGTGGAATGGGTGCGCGCGGGTGGGCCAGGGGTCAGCGACCCGCCGGGACTGCTCGGCCTGGCCGTCTTCACCCCGTCCCGCCGCGCACGTGAGGAGGCCGGGGAGCTCTGACCTGAATCTGCGAAGCGGAGGGTGGCTACTTGTGTCCGATCGGTCGTATGCCGCGGGGCGCGGGCGGTCCGTCTTCGTCAGCTATCGGCGGACCGACGAGCCGTTCGCGGCGGGTGCGAGCGAGTGCAGTGCTGCTCGTACTCATCGGGTCACGCTGGGACGACACCGTCAACCGTGCCCGTCTGGAGGACGAGCACGATGGGTGCGCCGAGAGATCCTGGAGGCACATCGACACCGCGTGAGCATCGTACCGGTGCTCGTCGAGCGGGAACAGCTCGGTGATCTTCCCGCACCACTGCGGTTGCTGGTGGACCCTTGCGCGGAGCGGCTGGCTCGGCCGCACGTAGGCGCCGACGTGCAGCGGATCGCCGACCGGATCCGGACCGAGGTCCACGGTGTGGTGCCGGCCTCCATCTCGCCGCCGGTGCAGGACGACGCCGGCCTGGATCCTGAGACGGTCCGCCGTGCGACGTTGGCGATGCTCCGGCACGTGCTGCCCCGTCCACAGCGCCGGATGACGAACGACGCGATGATCGCCCGCGTCTTCTCCGAGCAGCTAGGGCCGTTCGAATGGCTCCGCTTCGCCGCCGCCGGGCGGTCGCCGGATCGACCTCGAGGCTCGGGGATCGTCATGGTCACCGACGAGGGGCTGCATCTCATCGATGTCGGTGAGAACCTCCGGGTACGCGGCTCCGTAACCCGGCCCCTTCGTCCGTCCCTCGAGATCCGGCTCGTGCCCGTAGGCGCGCCTGGCTACTCACCGCGGACGTATACGTGACCGTGCCCGGTCGCGAGGACCTCGTGGTCCTCGGAATGTTTCGCACGGAGGCCGAAGAGCTCGTGGAGACCGTGCGCCGTCCCGAGGGCAGTCCCTGACGGTCGGGTCAGGATCGGAGTCGTTCCAGCGACTCCCCGGACGGCCCTGCTCGCAGATACGTCCGCTTGGAATGTTCCCCGCATGTTGCGCACGCGTTGACCGATCGTGACGGCTGCCAGAAGCGCTGGCGCC